>JAHJXZ010000258.1 GCA_018827205.1 Gammaproteobacteria bacterium
CGCCTGCTTTGGGAGCAGGATGTCGGGAGTTCGAATCCCCCTACCCCGACCATTTTTGGGTCGTTAGCTCAGTTGGTAGAGCAGTTGGCTTTTAACCAATTGGTCGTAGGTTCGAATCCCACACGACCCACCATTTCAAGCAAGCTTGAATGATAAAAAACCCGCCTAGTGCGGGTTTTTTATTGCCTGCGATTTATGGCGGAGGCCTTTTAGGCGCTTACATAAATGAAGGAGCGGGTCATGGCCGTGCTCATCGTTTCGCGGCCATGGCCCGCCGAGTGCGGTTTTTTCGAGTCGAATCAGTGCAGCTTGAGGCGCGGTTCGGTGCTGCGGCCGATGCGGTCGCCAAGCATCATCAGCAGTGTACGGGTCATGCCATACAGGGCGATCTGGTGCATGCGGTAGAGCGACACGTAGAACATTCGGGCCAGCCAGCCTTCGAGCATGACGCTGCCGGTCAGGTTGCCCATCAGGTTGCCGACTGCCGAGAAGGTCGACAGCGATATCAGGGAGCCGTAATCGCGGTAGCGGTATTCCGGCAGCGTCTTGCCCTCGATGCGTAGCTTCAGCGATTTGGCCAGTAATGAGGCTTGCTGATGTGCCGCTTGTGCGCGTGGCGGTACGTTACGTCCTTCGCTGCCGGGTTGTGGGCAGGCGGCGCAGTCGCCAAAGGCAAAGATGTTGTCGTCCAGGGTTGTCTGCAGTGTCAGGCGTACCTGCAGCTGGTTGATGCGATTACTTTCCAGGCCATTCAGCTCTTTGAGAAAATCAGGTGCGCGAATCCCTGCTGCCCAGACTTTGAGGGTGGCTGGAATAAGTTGGCCCTGCGCGGTATGCAGAGCCTCGCGCGTGACCTGGCTGACGGCGGCGCCGGTGAGGACGGTTACGCCGAGCTTCTCCAGGGTTTTGTGTACCGGCTGGCTGATGCGCTCCGGCAGGGCTGGCAATACCCTTGGGCCGGCTTCGATCAGGGTGATGCGCATATTTTCCGGGCTGATTCGATCCAGGCCGTATGCCGCCAGTTCACGTGCGGCGTGGTGCAATTCGGCGGCCAGTTCCACGCCTGTGGCGCCGGCACCAACGATGGCGATGTTGATCAGCTCGGTGGCCTCACCCTGGCTAGCATGGGCGCGCAGGTAATGGTTAAGCAGTTGGTGATGGAAGCGTTCGGCCTGCTCGCGGGTGTCGAGAAACAGGCAGTGCTCTGCTGCACCGTCGGTGCCGAAATCATTGGTGGTGCTGCCCACGGCGATGACCAGGCTGTCATAGCTCAGCTCGCGCGCAGGCATTAGCACCTGGCCTTGGTCATCCAGGGTGGCGGCCAGGCTAATGCGTTTTTCCGCGCGATTGAGGTCGCACATCCGGCCTAGCTGGAACTCGAAATGATTCCACTTGGCCTGAGCCACGTAGTTCAGTTCGTCGCCGGAGGAGTTCAGCGAGCCAGCGGCCACTTCGTGTAGCAGCGGTTTCCAGATATGCGTCAGGTTGGCGTCGACCAGGGTGATTCTGGCTTGGCCGCGTTTACCCAGGGTTCTACCCAGGCGGGTAGCAAGCTCCAATCCGCCGGCGCCACCGCCGACAATTACGATTTGATGAGTCATCAGACACGCTCACAAGGCTTTTAAGAAAAAGTGGCGAGTCGTTATGGGCGAGCGCCAAGCAGCTCATAGCACCAGTCGACTCAAAAGACGGCTCAGCACGCCCAGGCCAATCGTGATCATTACGATGATCAGCAGCAGCCGCCAAACCTTGAACGGCTGGCGCTCGACCTGATGCTGTGGCGCGCTGAGGTATTGCTCGACACGTTTTTGATCATCAGGGTTTAGGCGGCTGGACATGAGTGCCTCGCATTAAGGGGGAGTTGGCAATTAATTGAAACCGATTGCCAGCTGAGGTGCTGGGCATTTTAGCGGCGTGGCTTACAAAGGCTCAACGCGTAGGGCGTCATCAAGGCGAATAATTCCCCCTTGTAACACGCGCGCGGTAATTCCGCCGTGGCCGCGCATGGCCTGAAAGGTGCCAAGCCCCAGGCGTTCTTCCAGCTTGGCGCAGGGTTGGCACCAACCGGTGGTTTCCAGAATTGCCTGGCCTAGGCGAAAACGGCGGCCCTTGAGACTGAACAGGTTGATGCCACTGATGGCGATATTGCGCCGCAGCTCAATCGCGCTGATCGGTTGCTCGGCAGGGCGTCCCATCAATGCGCTGATCACCGCCAGGTGTTCCCATTGAATCAGGGTGACTTGCCTGGCATTGCGCGGCCCCGGCCTACTGTGGTCGCCGGTAAGGCCGGCTTCGCGGCGCGCTTCAACGGCGTTCAGTTCGATCATTGCTGCCCGCGAAGCGGGGCGCACGCCAATCCAGCGCACGCGGCCTTGTTGCGGCACTGCCGCGAGCAATTCGTGTAAAGGGCTCACAGGCTGATGCCTACATCGAAGAGTACCGAGCGGCCGAGGTTGTGGCGCAGAAAGTCCGGTGCGTCTGGGTGGGCGAACAGTACGCGGGCAAAGGTCGGCCCCACCAGTGACAGCGAGCGCCAGCCCTGGCGGAGAAACTCGGTCGGCGGTGGGAAGTGGCTGTTGAAGTCCGGCACAGCGCGTTTCAGGTTGACGTAGGCGAGCAGGTCCAGCTCGCCTAGGTCGAGACCGCGCTCTTTATAGTTGTGGGCTTTCTTGCGCAAAGTTGGAGTTAGCCGCTGTTGCAGCTCGGCCGCGGCAATACGCCGTGGTTTGGCTTCGCGGCGCACCAATTGGCTGAGGGAGAATGCGCTGCGTCGCCGCTCCAGTTCGGCGCGCCATTCATCATTCAGGCGGCGGCCTTCATCAAGAACAAAGAACACTTCGAAGCTGGCCTCGCGGAACAGTACGTCAGGTGGCTCATGGCTGGCGGCGCTGAACTCATCCAGGCGGTGGCTGACATTTAATGCTTGCAGCAGGCGCTGACAAACCCAGCGCTCGCGTTCCCACTTGCGCGCGTTGGAGAGAAAGGCATTGGCTTGTTCGGCCTGATGCGTCAGCAGGCGCAGGTAATCTGAGTCATCCATGGGCTCAGCTTAGCCTGCGTGGTTGGGTTGTTGGTACCCCTTGGCGATGCTTGTTGCAGGCTTTTCATGTGTTGCAGGGAGCAGCAGTTGTAGACTGCGCAAGTCGGTCACTATGGCTTCGGAGTTGTTCTGCATGATTGCCGCAAGCGTGCTGTCTTCAACCAGTCAGATCCTGGGCTGGCTAATCTATTTACCGCTGCTGTGCTGGGCCATCTGGCGCGCGCCCTGGGTAGAGCTATGCAGTGATCTGCGCCGTCAGCATTTACTCGGCGGCACGGCGCTGGCGCTGTTTGTACTGTGGCTGGTGCGGCGCGATTTTGACTCGGGCTTGTCCTATCACTTTATCGGCATGACGGCGGTTACTTTGCTGCTGGATTGGCCGCTGGCCATGCTGGTGGGGCTGATTGCCCAGCTGGGATTGCTGGCGCTGGGCCGGCAGGACTTGGCCGCGCTGGGCGTCAATGGTGTGCTGCTGGTGGTGATTCCCGTGTGGGTGACCGAGGCTTGCGCGCTTTGGGTTGAGAAAAAGCAGCCGCGCAATCTGTTCGTCTACATCTTCTGCAGTGGCTTCTTTGCCGCAGCACTGGCGGCATTGCTGTGTATTGCGACCGCCTTCACCTTGCTCTGGATAGATGGGCTGTTTCCAATGCCGCCCTGGCTGGAGGATTTTATCGGCTACCTCTGGCTGGTGATTTTCCCCGAGGCCTTTATCAACGGCATGCTGGTTGCGGCGCTGGTGGTGTTCTATCCGGATTGGCTGGAAACCTTCAACCGCACGCGCTATCTGGCCGCGCCCTGGAAGGATGATGATCTGCCGCGCTGATGGCGTGCCCTTCAGCATTTCGATTGCGTTGCGTGGGTTGATCCAGATCAAGCTGCGCGAGCGGCTATGCGCGATCTTTCACCTATCAATAGGGAGGGCGTGAGATGGGTGTGCATCAATGGGCAAGGCAGGCAATCGAGCAGAACTTGCAGGGTGTCGAGGCGCAGAGTTTTGATCAGGCTATGGCGTTGCGGGCATTGCTCAGCGCCGTGGTCGAGTGTAGCCGTGCAGGGCGCGGCGCGGCGGATCTGGCCGCAGAGCTGCAGTTCCTCGCTGACAATCTGGATGACGAGCGCGACTATGGCTTTATGCGGCCCTGATGGTCAGTGTTCGCGCAGGGGTAGTTCGCCAGAGAACACGTCATCTTCCAGTGGGTTGCCGGCAATCGCATGCTCTTCCGAGGCCCAGGCGCCGAGGTCGATCAGCTTGCAGCGTTCAGAGCAGAAGGGTCGGCTCGGGCTTTGCGGGCCCCATTCGACGGGCGCGCTGCAGGTAGGGCAGGCGACTAGGGTTGGCGTACTCATGTTTGGCCTCCGCGTAGGCTCAGGTAAAAGGTGTGGAGTCGCTCCACTTCGGCTTGCAGCCAGGGTAGATCTTGGTCATTTAGCAGCACATCGTGGGCGTGGCGTAGGCGTTCTTCACGGCTGGCCTGGGCCTGGAGAATAGCCTGCACCTGCTCGCTAGAGCTCTGATCGCGAGCCATGGTGCGCTGCACTTGCAGCTGCTCGGGGGCGTCCACCACCAGTATGCGCTGGGTTAGCTTGTGCTGGCCTGACTCGACCAGCAATGGCGAAACCAGAATTGCATAGGGTGATTCTGCACGCGCCAGGTACTGGATGATTTCCTGGCCGATCAGCGGATGCAGCAGGGCTTCAAGCCAGTGGCGCTCATCGGCATCGGCAAAAATCCGGGTGCGCAGTGCTGTGCGATCAAGCTGGCCGTCGGCCTGCAACACATCGCTGCCGAAGTGCTCGGCTATCTTTGCCAGCGCCGGCTTGCCAGGCTCAACCACCCAGCGTGCCGCATGATCAGCGTCGACCAGATGCACGCCAAGATCGATAAAGTGCTGGGCCACAGCGCTCTTGCCGCTGCCAATGCCGCCGGTAAGGCCAAGAATCCAGGGTTTTGTCGTCAAGGTGCGCGCTCGTGTCGGTCATCCAAGGGCGCGATTGTAGTGCAGCTGCTTGGCTGCTGGCGAACAGTAGGGGCTGGCGAGGTCCGCGAAGAGCTGGTGCTTTCTGGTGTAGGACGTGGCCCGAACTGCATTCGGGCTGCGTTGCTTTATCAGAACCCGGCAATCTGCAGGTAGCTGGAGGTGATTTGCTCACCCCAAAGTAAGGCAATCCAACCGGCAATCGCCAGATAAGGACCAAAGGGAATCGGTGTGCTGGTTTTCGCGTTACGCAGGCGCAACATAATCAAACCCAGTACCGCGCCAACTAGCGAAGACAGCAATATGGTTAGAGGCAATACCTGCCAACCACCCCAAGCGCCGAGCATGGCCAACAGCTTGAAGTCGCCATAACCCATGCCTTCCTTACCTGTTACCAGCTTGAACAGCCAGTACACCGACCATAAGCTCAGGTAACCAGCAATCGCACCCCAGAGCGCACTCTCCAGGTTGGTAAATAAGCCAAAGCTATTGGCGATCAGTCCGAGCCACAGCAGCGGCAGCACCAGTGAGTCCGGCAGTAACTGGTGATCAACGTCGATCAAGCTCATCGCCAGCAAGCCCCAGGTCAACACCAGCATGCCGCCAGCCTGCCAGGTGAAGCCGAAGTGCCAGGCGATAAATGCCGACAACAAACCACAGCTCAGCTCAACCAGTGGGTAGCGCATGCTTATAGGTGCTTTACAGCTTGAGCACTTGCCGCGCAGAAACAGATAGCTGATCACTGGGATGTTTTCCCAGGGTTTTATTTCATGGGCGCAGTGCGGGCAGCTTGAGTTCGGCAGTACCAAATTGAATGTATCTGGTTGGCCTTCGGCAGGCAGTTCCAATATATCTCGAGCCTGCTCGCGCCAGTCGCGCTGCATCATTTTGGGTAGGCGATAAACCACTACATTGAGGAAGCTGCCGATTAGTAGGCCGAGTAACATGCATGCGCAAAGAAAGGCCGACAAGTTGTCGGCCATAATTTCAATTATCATAACTTAGCCAACCACCGAGCCTAGTTGGAAGATCGGCAGGTACATAGCAATAATCAGTCCGCCAACCAACACCCCGAGCACAGACATAATCAGCGGCTCCATGAGGGTGGTGAGGTTGTCTACAGCGTTATCCACTTCGGCCTCGTAATACTCTGCTGTCTTGTCCAGCATCTGATCCAAGGAACCGGACTCTTCACCTATGGCAGCCATCTGTATAGCCATGCTAGGGAAGACCCCGGTGGTGCGCATCGCAAAATTCAGCTGGGTGCCCGATGACACGTCATTGCGAACCTTTGCTATCGCTTGGCGGAATACAACATTGCCGGAGGCGCCTTCTACAGACACTAAGGCTTCGACCAAGGGAACGCCGGCCGAAAATGTGGTTGACAGTGTGCGTGCAAAGCGAGCGACCACTGCTTTGTAGAGAATGTCGCCGATAATAGGTGCTTTCAATAAGGTGCGATCTAGAAAGTCGCGAAACTTTTCAGAGCGCTTGTGCGCTTCTTTGAATGTAAAGCCGATGATAAAAAAAACTAATATAAAGAGATACCACCACTCTTGCAGGCCTCGCGACATATTCACCACCATCTGGGTAAAGGCCGGAAGCTGAGCCCCAAATCCCTCAAAAACCGACTCGAACTGCGGTACTACCTTGATCAACAAAATTGCCGTAACAATGAGCGCTACTATGATCACGGAAATTGGATAGGTCATGGCTTTTTTGATTTTGGCTTTTAGTGCTTCTGTTTTTTCCTTGTAGGTGGCAACCCGGTCTAGCAGGGTTTCCAGTGCACCGGACTGTTCGCCGGCGTCCACTAAGTTGCAATACAGGTCGTCAAAGTATTGTGGTTTAGTGCGTAGCGAGGTGGCAAAACTATTACCCGCAGCTACTTCCTGTTTGATGTTGTCAATCAATGTGCGCATGTTGGGGTTTTCAAAACCCTCACCAATGATATCGAAGGCTTGCAACAAGGGAACGCCGGCCTTCATCATAGTAGCCATCTGCCTAGTGAACAGGGCGATGTCTAGAGGTTTGATCTTCTTGCCAGCGCTGAATAGCGGCTTGGGCTTCTTCTTGACCTTGAGCGGGTTGATTCCCTGCTTGCGCAATTGTGCTTTGACCAAGGCCGGGTTCTGGCCATTGATTTCCCCCTTGATCTTGGCGCCCTTTTTATCGGTGCCTTCCCATGCAAAGGTGCTAATGCTTGGAGCTTTGGCCGCCATGGCTTAATCCTTGGTCACTCGGTTAACTTCTTCAAGGCTGGTAATGCCCTGCATTGCTTTCAGTAGAGCGGATGTGCGCAGGTCATTGAATCCGTCCTTACGCATTTGTACGGAGATATCGATGGAGTTTCCTTCCTCCATGATAATCCGTTGTAGGGCGGGCGTGTTTTTAACCACTTCATATATTCCGACACGACCTTTGTAGCCGCTGTTGCAGTTTTCACAGCCCACAGGGCCGAAAAGCCTGAGCGTGTCGACCTTGTCTTCTGGGAAGCCTTCTTCCAAGAGTGCTTCTCGCGGAATCTTCACCTCTTTTTTGCAGTTGTTGCAGAGCTTGCGTGCTAGTCGCTGGGCGATGATCAGGTTAACCGAGGTGGCGATGTTGAATGAAGGTACGCCCATATTTCGCAGGCGGGTCAGGGTTTCGGCTGCGCTGTTGGTGTGCAGGGTCGACATCACCATATGACCCGTTTGAGCGGCCTTTACCGCAATAGAAGCTGTGTCCAAGTCGCGAATCTCACCAACCATGATGATGTCTGGGTCTTGGCGCAGGAATGATTTCAGCGCGGCAGTAAAGTCCATGCCTTGCTTGGGGTTAACGTTGACCTGGTTGATGCCCTCCAGGTTTATTTCAACCGGGTCTTCGGCGGTGGAGATATTGACGTCAACGGTATTAAGAATGTTTAGACCGGTGTAAAGCGACACGGTTTTACCGGAGCCAGTTGGGCCGGTCACCAGGATCATGCCTTGGGGTTGCTTGAGGGCGGTCATGTAAAGGTCTTTCTGCGCCTCTTCATAGCCCAGGGCATCGATGCCCATCTGCGCGCTGGCGGAGTCAAGAATCCGCATTACGATCTTCTCGCCCCACAGTGTTGGGCAGGTGCTGACGCGAAAGTCGATTGATTTAGTTTTAGAAATGCGCATTTTGATGCGCCCATCCTGGGGCTTGCGGCGCTCGGAAATATCAAGGCCCGCCATGACTTTCAAGCGTGCGGAGATGCGTGGCGCTAGTTGGATCGGTGGGCGGGCAATTTCTTGCAAAATGCCGTCGGTACGGAAGCGTACTCGGTAGGTCTTTTCATACGGTTCGAAGTGCAGGTCTGACGAGCCTTTCTTGATTGCATCCAGCAGCATCTTGTGAACAAAACGTACGACAGGGGCGTCATCGGCTGAATTGCCGTCGTTGCTGTCCTGCTGGTTCTCGTTGACAGTTTCAACATCTACGCCGTCTAGATCTACGTCACCGAGTTCCTCCATGCCGTTACTGGCTGAGTCGAAGAATTTTTCGATTGCGTCGGTAAGTTTGTCATCTTCCACCAACAACGGTTCTGTAGTTAGGCCGGTGGAAAACTGTACATCGGTAACCGCTTGGTGATTCGTTGGGTCCGAAACCCCTACAAATAGTTTGTTGCCGCGGCGAAACAGGGGGATGACTCGGTGTTGACGAATCAACTTCTCGCTTATTACGTCGCGGGGTTGGCTTTCCTTATCTATGGCGTTGAGGTCGCAGAACGGGACGCCAAACTGCTCGGCCGCGACCTCGGCGACTGCTTTACTGCTGGTGAGTTTGTTTTGTACTAGGTAGGACACCAGTGGGATTTTATTGCGTAGTGCCTGAGCTTGCGCTTGGGAGGCAGCGCTTTCGCTTAGCAGTTCGGCATTGACCAGTTGTCGGGCCAGGCCGGTTAGATTAGGGGCTTCGCTCATGGTATGTGCAGTGCTTTTAGCCAGGGTAGAGTGCTTGTCTTATAGCTCAAAATAAGCGGTAGCCCAAGCCGGCTTAGCTGGGGTGACAAAAAACGGCACATGCTGCCCTGTCGCGGGGGCAATTTTTTCTTGGCTTGTGCGAAGCGTGTTGAAAATAGGGCTGCTCAGTGTTGGCATGGGCTGTGCTATACCTTCGATAGGTCGTTGACCTTAACCACAACAGGAGCTTGTCCATGAAGTCTCTCAAGAAGCAAAAAGGTTTTACCCTGATCGAGCTGATGATCGTAGTAGCAATTATCGGTATTCTGGCTGCTATCGCCATTCCTCAATTCAATGAGTATCGTGCCAAGTCGAATGACACGGCGGCTAAAGCGGATACTAAGAACATGATTACTGTCATGTCTGCCGATATGATCTGATTAAGACACGAGACAGGAGAATAGAATATGAAAAAGCAAATTATTGCTACTTGCGTGGCGTTGGGCCTAGGTGTGCTGGCCGGCACAGCGTTTGCTGCACCTACTGCATTTGAGAATAACCAGAAAGTCACTGGTGGTGTAGGGAATAACTGCCCTCTTTTGTCGAGAGATGTGACGCTGGGTGTTTCTGCTAAGGTGCATGGTGCTTACGAATGTGACGAAGCCGCAAACTTAGTTAAGGTTGCTGCGTGCCATCAGGGCGGAAGTCGTTCAGGTGTAACATGCGTGGCAATTCAAGTGCTTGATGCCGCAGGTGCACCAGTTGCGGGTTCGTTTACTTATCCGGCCGGTTGTGATGCTACATCGGCTGCAGCTGGTACACAGTCCCCTATCCCGAGTTATAAATCTTTCTTCACTTCTAGCGCCGGTGGCGTGATGATTGAGTATCCGCTGGATGGCCGTTGCGCCGCTGGTACTCTGACTGGGATTGAAGGGTTCTAAACAAGAACCTGCGTATCTCGATCAGAATCGCCTAGTTCCGCTAGGCGATTTTTATTTTCGATTCTAAAGTTAGTGCTAGCGGTACAAAGGGTGTAAGTTCGCAGGGATGGATAGCCCGTGACGCTTATGTCAGCTCTCACAGCTGGGTTTTTATTTAGATCCGCCGCATGCACTCAGTTATCCCGGCAGAACCTATTTACCGTTTATTATTGTGCTCCTTAGAACTATTCTGATGGTCGCTTATGTTGTATTCCCCTGATTTTATCGCCGGTATCCGCTTGGCTTTGCGCGCCCGCTATTTATGGCTGGCAGGCTGCTCCTTACTTGTGCTGGCTTTAGCCGTCTTATTGGCCGCCCAGTTCAGTGCTCGTCAACCGGCCACCGTCGCGCTGGATATCGGTCTGTCGGTGATGCGTCTGCTCTTGCCGTTGGTGCTGGTGCTGATGACTCAGGAGCTGCTCTCTCGCGAGTTCGATCGGCGTTACTTTCTCAATTCCGTCACTTATCCGCGTCCACGTCATAGCCTGCTGCTAGGCCGATTCTTGGCTGTAGGCGCGTTGACGCTCGGGATGCTGCTTGCGATGGCGTTGGTGCTGGCGCTGCTGGTCTGGTTTGTTAGTCAGGACTATGCGCAGAGCACTCCCGTGGCACTGGATCAGCACTATTTGGTCAGTGTTGGCTTTGTTGGGGTGGATCTGTTGCTGCTTGCCGCATTGGCATGTCTGCTGGCGGTTGTCTCGTCTACAGCTAGTTTTGTACTAATTGGTACTTTTGGTTTTATGTTGGTATCACGCTCCTTCGCAGCCATTGTCACGTTGCTAACGCGAAATACGTTCGTTGTTGATGATGCTGAAAGCTATCGTGCAGGCGTTGGTCTGCTTGGTTATTTGCTGCCGGATCTTGGCGCGTTGGATGTCCGCAGCGTGACGCTTTACGGCAGTATGGACTTCTTGCCTGCAGGCTGGCCTTGGTTGTTACTCTCAGGTATGGGTTATGTGGGTGCTTTGTTGTCACTAGCGGTGTGGTCTCTGCAGCGCAAGCGATTTTCTTGACATGTCCCATCATTACCGTCCTCTATTGCTGGCATTGCTGAGTTTCTCCATTTTTTCAGTGGGCTCCTTTTGGCGTGCACAGCAGCCGTTGGCGCTAGCGCCTCAGCAGGTGAAAGATCGAGTGGTGATCGCCGCTCCGATACTCTTGGCGCTTTACGCAGGTGATCGCTTTCTTGCCGCTAATTTAGAAACCATACGACTGTCGGCAACTGGCATGCAGGGTGGTCAGGGTGACATCAGTTATTTGGTTCGAGCCCAACAGGTAGTTTCGGAATTGAATGCCTGCCAGGAAGATAATTACTATTTGGCCAATGGCTTGCTTACTTGGGGTGGGGCGGTTAACGAAGGAAATAAGGTGTTGCGTGCTGCTGTGCAGTGCCGTACTTGGGACTTTGTTCCGGCGTTTTTTTATGGGGTCAATCTGGCGTTCTTTGAGCGCGACATTACTGAGGCTCAGCGTGTACTTGAGGTGGCAGCACAACGCTCACCGGAAAATGCGGCAGGCCTGCGTAAGATGGCAATAATGCTTCAGGTGAAGAGCTTTGCGAATGAGCGTTTAGCCATGAATTATCTTGTTCAGCAGCGTGATGCGGCGAGTGATCCCAAGCTGCGGGATATGCTGGATTTAAGGGTTGTCCGTTTGCAGGGGTTGCTTGCTTTGCGTGAAGCTCAGCATGAGTTTGAGGTTAAACACGGCAAGCTATCCAGCCTTGATCAGCTAGTTGAGCGAGGCTTTATACCGAACTTGCCGGCAGACCCGTTGCGCCTTGGTTACGAATTGGTTAATGGCCGTATTGTTTTGAAGAAACTGAAAATCGCCGGGATGGAGAATCAACTGTGAGTGCGGCACTGGAGTTTCATGGTGTAAGCCATACGTTTAATGCCAAGGGCAAATCGGTTCAGGCGCTGTGCGACATCAGTTTTAATCTAATCGAAGGCGAAGTCTTCGGCTTTGTCGGGCCTAACGGCGCAGGCAAGTCCACTACCATCAAGGTGATGCTAGACGTCATCAATGACTACCAAGGCGAGGTGAGTATCTACGGTGTGGATGCGCGGCGTGCTGAGGCGCGCCAGCCTTTGGCATTTGTGCCGGAAGCCCCGGCGCTATATGAGCAGTTCACCCCGTTAGAGATTTTGCGCATGGGCTTGTCCATGTATGGCATCAAGCGCAAGGATGCCGATGCCTGGTGCATGCAGTGGCTGGAGCGGTTTTCTGTTGCGCAGAATGCCAAGCGGCGGATTCGCGAGCTTTCCAAGGGCAATGTGCAGCGGGTAGCGCTGGCTCATGCCATGGTGGTGCAGCCTAAATTGCTGGTGTTGGATGAGCCGTTATCGGGGCTGGACCCGGTTGGGCGTAAGGATGTGGTGAATATCCTCACGGAGTTCAAGCAGCAGGGCGGGGCGATTTTCTTTACCTCCCATGTTCTGCATGACGTGGAGCGTATTGCTGACCGTTTTGGCTTTATCAATAAGGGTGAGCTGCTGACAGTTCGCTCGCCGCGCGAGTTGGCGGCGGAGCGGGTTGATCAGATGCTGGTGCGTTTCAATGCGGAGCAGCCACTGCTGGAAGGCTGCAAGCAGTTGCGCGATATGGAGTTTGAGTGCGAGCTGTCACAGGCGGACTTGCCGGCGTTTATCTCGCAGCTTAATAACGCAGGTGGTCATCTGCTGACTATCAAGCCGGCAGTGTCATTGGAAACCGTGTTCTTCAAGATTCTTGAGCAGGCAGCGCATTAATCGCGCTTTGGATGGATTGAGCGCCCGTCACGTAACCAAGCTCCGCATGGATATCGCTCTGCTCAACCCATCCTACTTGCCTACGGACTCGTTGTGCTTCTATAGGCCTAGTCGCATCGACAAATCCACTGCCTTTACATCCTTGGTCAGTGTGCCAATCGACACGTAGTCCACCCCGGTTTCAGCAATTGCCCGCAAGGTGCTTTCGTTTACTCCGCCTGAGGCCTCTAGTTTGGCTCGGTCTTGGGCGAGAGCCACGGCTTCGCGCATCTCATCCAGGCTCAGTTCATCCAGCATGATTATGTCGGCCCCTGCATCCAATGCCTGGCGGAACTCTTCCAAGCTCTCCACTTCAACTTCCACCGGCTTGCTGGGGGCAATTTTGTGTGCGGCTGCTACGGCCTGGGCGATACCGCCGCAGGCGGCAATATGGTTTTCCTTTATTAGGAAAGCGTCGTATAGGCCGATACGGTGGTTGTGACAGCCGCCTTGGGTTACGGCGTACTTTTGTGCCAGGCGCAGGCCGGGTAGGGTTTTGCGGGTATCGAGCAGTTTGACAGTGGTACCTTGTACCAAGTCGGCATAGTGCTGGCAGCGCGTGGCTACAGCGGAGAGTGTCTGCAGGAAGTTCAGGGCGCTGCGCTCGCCGCTGAGCAGGGCGCGGGCGGGGCCTTCCAGTTCAAACAGCACCTGGTTGGGTTCGGCGAGTTGGCCGTCCTGGATATGCCAGTGCACGGCGACCCGTGGATCGAGTTGGCGAAATACCGCATCGACCCAGGCGGTGCCGCAGATAACCGTGGACTCGCGGGTGATGACTTTGGCATGCGCGAGGCGCTCTGCGGGGATCAACTGTGCGGTGATATCGCCGCTGCCAATATCCTCTGCCAGTGCGCGGCGCACATTGGCTTCGATTTCGTGGGCGAGGTCGGCGAGGATAAGGTTAGGCATGTTGGGCTCCAGTCAGCAGAATGCGCCGATTATAGGGATTGATGGCTGTTTGCGCAGTGTTTGCGGCTGTTCTCTGGTGGCGGTGAGGCTATGCTGATGGAGGTTCTTCGTTAACTGCGCATGGCCGCTACGTATAGCGTGTTGCGTTGGTCGTGTGCAGGTAACCGTTGGGAAGCTGTGGCGCTGCATCTGTGACGCGGGTCATGTCTGGAAGAAAAGTCAGCTTGGTATGCGCGCGCGCATCCCTATAATGGCTTTACTTTTTAGAATTGTTGACGCCAGGCCTTTGACGTTACGGATGACGCTCAGTTGATCGCTGTGCAGATCGGTTAGCCCAAGAGGGGCAGTCTGCAGGAGACTCGCAATGAAGACTGATGCGAATGTGGTTCACCTGAGCAAGGTGGTCCCTGAGCAATCGCCCACTTCGCCGGTAGGAAGACTGCCTGTGGCGCTGACAAATGTGCGTGACAAAGCGGCGCAACAGCTGAAAACGGCGTTGCAGGCGCTGTTCGACAATGCGGACGATACGCTGTTCGAGATGGCGGACCGTGCCACCAGCAATGCCGAGCAAAATGCCTTCTTCGAGGCGATGCGCGATCTGCGTTTGAAGCGCAAGAATATCGAGCGGGGCTTCCTGCAGAAGGTTTTTGAGTCCTTCGCCACCCTTAATCAGTATGAAATTGGCAAGCCTGCTCCTTTGGATGCGGTGTCGTTCGATACCCTGTCTTTGGTGCAGAACGACGCGTTGGAAGAGTCGGTCGCTCTGGATTCCATGGTGGCCAAGGTTGTTAGTCGCGACGGAGCGGCGCTCAGCCACCTGACCACCCGTTTCAACGCCATGGTCAGCAAGAAGCTGGACGACAAGAGCAATCCCGTTGGTCCGGCCAGCCTCTGCGAGTTCTTCCTCGATGCGTGTAGCAGCCTGGGCGTCGAGATCCGGGTCAAGCTGATCATCCTTAAACTGTTCGAGAAGTACGTACTCAGTGATCTCGATCAGCTGTATGCCGAAGCCAATCAGGCATTGATCGCCGCCGGTGTGTTGCCGGAACTAAAATCTGCACCTGCGCGGCGTAATCCCTCGCGCGCTGGCGCTTCCTCCAGTGGTACTCGCCAGGACGCATCGCCGGAACTCTCGGCTGAATTTGCCGATGAAGGCGTGCAGGAAGTGTTCGGCGCACTGCAGGAGCTGCTTTCGCAAGCGCGTGGCACCGTGATTCCACGGCGCAATCGCCCGGCGGATGCCATGCCGATCTCCAGCAATGACCTGATGCGTCTGCTCTCGCATATGCAGCAACGTGCGCCCGCCCAAGTCAGCGATGACTTTGATCTGCGTGAGCAGCTTGAAGGCTTGCTGACCCGTGCCAGCGCTAAGGCGGGCAAGGCGCGTGTGGTCGGCGAGGTGGATGAAGATGTGATCAATCTGGTGTCGATGCTGTTCGAGTTTATTCTCGATGACCGCACCTTGCCGGATTCGCTCAAGGCGCTGATTGGCCGTCTGCAGATCCCGATGTTGAAAGTGGCAGTGATCGACAAGACCTTCTTCAGCCGTGGCAGCCATCCGGCCCGCCGCTTGCTCAACGAAATTGCTTCTGCCGCCTTGGGTTGGGGTGAGCAGGACGATGCGCAGCGCGACAGCCTGTATCAGAAAATCGAGCAGGTGGTGCAACGCCTGCTCAATGACTTTGTCGATGATCCGGTGATCTTCTCCGAGCTGCTGGCAGAATTTCTGGCCTTCACCGGCGACGAACGCCGCCGCAGCGAGCTGCTTGAGCAGCGTACCCGCGATGCCGAAGAGGGCAGTGCCAAGGCTGCATTGGCACGCCGCGAAGTCGAACAGGCGCTGAATGAGCGCTTGCTCGGCAAGACTCTGCCGGAAGTGGTGGTGCGTCTGCTGCAGGAAGCCTGGAGCAAGGTGCTGATGCTGACCTGCCTGAAGCACGGCGTTGAGTCGGCTGAATGGCAGGCGGCGCTGGCGACCATGGATGATCTGGTCTGGAGTGTTGAGCTGCACGAAGAGCCGGAAGCGCGCATGCGTCTGCTGGAGATGGTGCCGGGGCTGCTTAAGGCGCTGCGTGAAGGCATGGCCAGCGCGGCGTTTGATCCGTTCTCCACCGGTGAATTCTTCAGTCAGTTGGAAGCCTTGCATGTGCAGGCTTTCCAGCGCTTCAAGCGCAGCCTGCCGGAAGAAAATCCACAGGGTGATGTGCCACCGCATGCTGAAATCGATGAAGAGCAGCGCGCGGCTCTGGCCGAGGCCGGCATCGAGTTGCCATTGCTGGAGCTGCCGGCGGCTGAGGCGGTTGAAGAACCCGCGATGGTCGAGGTAGTCGAAGAAATCATTCTATTGGCGCCTGGGGAACTGCGTGCCGCCGAGCCGGAAGCCAGCCTGCCGGATGACGATGAGTCGCTGCTGCAGGTCGATAACCTGCGAGTCGGTAGCTGGGTCGAGTTTCAGGAAGATGAAGAGCACAAGCTGCGTTGCAAGTTGGCGGCGGTGATCAAGCCAACCGGCAAGTACATCTTCGTCAACCGTACCGGTATGAAAGTGCTGGAAAAAACCCGTATGGGGCTGGCCGTAGAGTTCCGCCGCAGTGCCATTCGCCTGCTCGATGATGCGCTACTTTTTGATCGGGCGCTGGAGTCGGTGATCGGCAACCTGCGCAAGCTCAAGGGCACATGATCGATTTGCTTTGATGCGTTATCACAACGCCGCCGGGGTATTGCCCAGGCGGCGTTTTTGCATCTGCGCGTCTACCCGGCTATTCGCCCTTGGCCTTGAGCAAGTGCTGCACTAGAGTGGTGACTTGTTCAAGGAGTCTTTATGCAGCTGGACCCTTCCAGTGGCTGGTGCGATGGCATCCAGCACTGCCCATCGCCGAACTTCAATCAGCGGCCGCTGGGCGAAGTTTCTCTGCTGGTGATCCATAACATCAGCTTGCCGCCCGGACAGTTCGGCACGGGTAAGGTGCAGACGTTTTTTCAGAATCGTCTGGATGCGAGCGAACATCCTTATTTCGCCAGCATTGCCAGCCTGCAGGTGTCCGCTCATTTCTTTATCGAGCGTGATGGCGCCGTTACGCAATTCGTCTCCTGTAATGAGCGCGCCTGGCATGCCGGGGTGTCGCGGTTTGCCGAGCGGGAAAACTGTAATGATTTTTCCTTAGGTATCGAGCTTGAAGGCACGGATGATTTGCCGTTCACGGCAGCGCAGTATGCTGCGCTGATTGAGTTGACCCGGCAGCTGCAGGCGGTTTACCCGGTTATTACCCAGGAGCGCATCTGCGGGCATAGTGATATTGCGCCCGGCCGGAAGACCGATCCCGGCCCTGCATTCGACTGGCAGCGTGTGCACATGGCATTGCAGCAAGACAAGGAGCTGACATGAATTTTCTGGTGCTACTGCTGGTGTTATGGGTCGAGAAGTTCTCGTCCTGGCGTAAGCCCATTCAACACGATGGCCCATGGTTGCGGTTATTGACGGCTACTGAGGGCAAACCGCAGTGGGCTCAGCGGCCTTGGCTGGTGCTGGCTGTGCTGGTGCTGCTGCCGTTGTTCGCTTTGGGTTTGATTCTGCTGGTGCTGAAGCCAGTGGCTTATGGTTGGCTGGCGTTGCCGGTGCATCTGCTGGTGGTGATTTACAGCCTGGGGCGCGGGGATTTGTTGGCGGCGCTTGGGCCGTTTCGCGACAGCTGGCGCCGTGAAGATGCCGAGGCGGCGTATCTGGTGGCGCGGCGTGATCTGGCGCTGGAGGCGGATGAAGAGGGCGAGTTGCTCCAGCGCGTGCAGGGTCATCTGGTTTGGCAGGCCTACCAGAGCTTCTTTGCGGTGATCTTCTGGTATGCGCTACTGGGGCCATTGGCGGCGCTGGCGTATCGGCTCGTTGCACTGGCCAGCGAGTATGCCACTGTGCCGGCCTTACGTGAGGCTGCCGTTCAGGTGCGTCATGGCTTCGACTGGTTGCCGGTGCGTGTGCTGGCCGCCAGTTTTGCCTTGGTCGGCAACTTTGCCGGTGTCAGTCGGACCTTGCTGCATGAGCTGCTCAGCTGGGATATCAGCGCGGCGCAGTTGGTGATCATTACTGCGCGGGCTGCTGGCGAGACGCCAGAGCCGGTGATTGGTGAGGTCGGTGTCAGCAGCCTGGACGGGCTTTGGCAGCTGTTGGTCCGAGCAGCGGTGTTCTGGTACGCAGTGTTCGCCGTATGGACCTTGGTTATTTAAGGTTATTCATTCCACAGCCATGCCGCGCCACGTACACCGCTTGAGTCGCCGTGGCGAGCCTGCAACAGGCGTGTGTTGACCTGATCGGAAAACACATAGCGCGGCAGCAGTGGCATTACCTGGGAGTAGAGCGCGGTGCTGTTGGACATGCCGCCGCCCAGTACGATCACATGCGGGTCAATCAGGTTGATCACCGACGCCAGGCCGCGCGCCAGTTGGTCGCAATAGCGGTCAACGGCCTGTTGCGCATCAGCATCGCCAGCCTCTGCGGCGCTTACCAGGGCGCTCGCGTCTAGGTCAAGATTGCTACGTTTCGCCCAGCCCGGGCCGCTGAGAAAGGTCTCGATGCAATCATCCAGACCGCAATAACAGCGTCGGCTCGGTCCATCTTCACTGCGCCGCCAGGGCAGCGGATTGTGCCCCCATTCGCCGGCAATGGCATTCGGGCCGCTAAGCAATTGCTGGCGCACGACCAGGCCGCCGCCAACGCCGGTACCCAGGATGACTCCGAAAACACTCATGGCACCTTCGCCTGCGCCATCGCAGGCTTCTGAAAGGGCAAAGCAGTCGGCATCATTGGCCAGGCGCACTGGTCGCTGTAAGCGCTGCTCAAGGTCGGCCTGCAGATCCTCGCCGATCAGGCACTGCGAGTTGGCATTCTTGATTCGCCCATGGTCAGGGGAGCGTGTGCCAGGGATGCCGACACCAACGCTGCCGCGGTTGCCCAGTTCGCGCTCGCAATCTTCAACTAAGCTGGCAATCAGGGTGAGGGTTTTCTGGTAATCGCCCTGCGGTGTTGGGGCGCGGCGGCGCAAGACTTGCTGGCCGTTTTCCAGGGCAATTATTTCGATTTTGCTGCCACCCAGATCAATACCGAGCTTCAGTGATGTGCGCATCATTAACCTTAAGTTACAGAGGTTGGAGTCGATAAGAGGTATACATGACGTCATGCTCGGCTGTTATTTTGTGACATGCATCACGTAAATCTGCCCATATTTACACCGTTGATACAAATGCCACAGGTCGAGCAGCAAGGGACATACAAGCTGCCGTTTGAGATTCTGCACGGCCGTTTTGTAACCGTACACCACAATAATTAGAACTGGAGACGTCCTGTGAAGACCGTGTTGTATCCGGCCATCGCGCTCATGAATCGCCTCAGCTTCGGCATGAAGTTCAGCCTGATCAGTGTTCTGTTCTTTCTGCCCATGCTGGTCACCAACTTCTATCTGGTGCGTGACTCCTATCGGCAGTTCATTAGCACCCAGGCGGCTCTCGAGAGCATTGATCTGCTCGGTGAAAGCCTGATGCTACGGCGTAATCTCGAAGACTTTGTCGACCTTACCGAGGTCAACGCGATGATCGGTCAATCCGGTCAGGCGGGTGATCTTGAGGCGCGCCTGATCAAGCTGCAAGGCGGCATCGGCGAGACATTACAGGGCATGGCAGCAGTCGCACGTGAGCCAGAGCAGATCGAGGAGTTCAACAGCAAGCGCGATCAACTGATTGCCGAGCTGGCTGCTGTGCAGTCCGAGAGCTCACTGCAGGGCAAAATCGCCCTGGCCGAGAAACTCCTCGGCAGCTCTCAGGTATTTATCAAACTGGTCGCGGCTCAAGCCGGCTTGAGCCAGGACCGTCAGGGCGCCGTACGGCAGATGGTCGAGCTGGTCACCGTGGATACGCCCAAGGTTACGGCCGCGCTTAGCGAAGGTCGTGCGGTAGGCGCTTACTCCCTGGCTCAGGGCTTTCTCAACTCGTCTGCCAGCACCACGTTTGATGAACTGTTGCTGGAACTGGAAAAACTGCATGCTGAGTACGGCCTGAATCTGCAGGCATCGCTCAACAGCAGTGCGCAGGCCCGCACTGAGTTGGCCAGCCAAGCCGCGAGCAGCCTGGAAACCCTGAAAACTATTGCGGTGCTGTTTGAAGACAAGGTGGTCATCGCCGATTCGCTGGATACGCCTTGGGCGCAGTTTTACGCGGACGTCAGCGGCGCAATGGAGCAGACCTACCAGCTGAATGATGCGGTGCTGGCGTTCCTCGACAAGCAGTTGCAGGTGCGTCTGGAGGAGAATCGGACACAGATGGTATTGCTGGTAGCGGCCCTGCTGGTGGTGTTTCTTCTGATCGTATACCTGTACGGCGGCTTCTACGCATCGATACGTACCACCCTGAAAAAACTCGGCCAGGTGATGAATCAGGTCGCGGCGGGCGATATGACCGTCAGCTTCAAGGCGCAGAGCCAGGATGAGTTGGGCGAGCTGGGCCAGGTGTTCAATGAGACAGTCAGCAAAATACATGAGCTGATTCAGCGTGTAGGGCAAACGGTTATTGAGGTCGAACGCCAGGCTGACCGGGTACAGCACGTCTCGGGTGAAAGTAATCAAGCGGTGGCGGGGCAGCGTGCTCAGATAGACCTGATTGCTACTGCCATGAATGAGATGTCGGCGACTGCGCAAGAGGTTGCCCAGAGTGCGGCGGCGGCTGTTGGCAGCGCACAGAGCGTGAATGATGAAACCGTCAGTGGCCGTGTGCTGGTTGAGTCTCAGGTTGGCAGCATCCAGCGACTGTCTGGGGAGATCGATCAGTCAGTTGCGGTGATCAACAAATTGGCCAGTGACAGCGCCTCGATCAGCCAGGTGCTGGACGTGATCAAGGGCATTGCAGAACAGACCAACTTGCTGGCGCTGAATGCTGCCATTGAGGCTGCGCGTGCGGGTGAGCAGGGTCGTGGTTTTGCTGTGGTGGCCGATGAAGTGCGCAACCTGGCCAAGCGTACCCAGCAGTCCACCGAAGAGATCGAGTCAATGATCGCCAAGCTGCAGGGCGGTGTCGGTGCGGCAGTCAAGGCGATGAATGCCAGCCATCAGATGGCGAATACAACCGTCAGCGAGTCGGGCAAGGTGCAGCAGGCGTTGGAGAATATCCTCGGTGCGGTCGGCATGATCGTTGACCAGAACCAGCAGATCGCCACCGCCGCCGAAGAGCAGACGGCAGTAGCCCATGATATCGACCAGAACATTGTCGAAATCAGCCAGGCCGGCGAGCGTACCGCCGAAGGTGCCAGTCAGACCGAGCAGGCCAGCCGTGAGCTGTCCGGGCTGGTGGCTCGCTTGAAGCAGTTGATCAGTGCATTCCGCGTCTGATCAGCAATTCGCTTGGAAAAAGCCCGCCACCTTGGCGGGCTTTTTTATTTGCGATGGCTCGCCTGGCTCAGGCGCGCTCGGCCATTGCTGAGAGCGCTACAGAGGTCGCCGCGGTGCGGGTTTCCACGCCGAGTTTGACGTAGACGTGCTCCAGGTGTTTGTTCACTGTGCGCGGGCTGAGGCCAAGAATGTCGCCGATGTCACGGTTGGTCTTGCCGCAGGCCACCCAGCGCAGCACTTCCACTTCACGCTCGGTCAGTTGGAAGCGGGCGGAGAGCGTGGCGTAGGCTGGCTCGTCGTTAAGCGTTAGTGGCTGTGTTTGGCTGGCAGCGCGTGCGGTTTGCAGGATGCGTGCGGTACGTAGGTGTGAGGCGACGCGGGCGAGCACTTCTTCGGTGTTGATGGGTTTGGTCACATAGTCGATGCCGCCCGCAGCGAAGCCCTTGACCACGTGCTCGCTGTCGGTCAGTGCGGTCATAAACAGCACCGGAATATCGGCGGTGCTGGCGTCGGCCTTGATCCGCTGGCAGGTCTCGAAGCCGTCCAGCCCGGGCATCATCGCGTCCAGCAAGATTAGGTCTGGGCGACGCCGCTGGATACGGCTTAACGCGCTCAGGCCATCCAGGGCGACCAGCACCATATAACCCACTTCATC
>JAHJXZ010000032.1 GCA_018827205.1 Gammaproteobacteria bacterium
CTGCAGGAAGAAATCGCCTCTCTGGTGCTTGCACAAAAAGTCGGCAGCGAGCAGCTGGCCTGGCTACTACCAACCTATCCAGACGAGCCCTTGCCTGTTGAAGAAGCCGCGAAACTCAAGGGGCTCAATCTCAATGGCCAATTAGCCGGCCTGAGTGATATCAGCGCCGCCGTTAGCCAGTTTGCCGATGCCCATATGCTTGGCGTGGCAGCGTCAAACAACTGGGCCTTTGCCCCGCAGCGCACGCGCAGTGGCAAGAGCCTACTGGCCAACGACACCCACCTGCCACTGTCGATGCCATCCGTGTGGAATTTCGTGCAAATCCGCTCACCCAAATACCAGGCAGCCGGCGTATCGATTGCCGGCGTACCGGCCGTGGTGGCCGGTTTCAACGGCAAGTTGGGCTGGGGCATGACCATGGTCATGGGCGATAACCAGGACCTGTTCTTGGAGCAGGTCAGACGCCAGGGCGGCCGCCTGCACTACCTGGCCGACGGCAAATGGCTACCCGCGCAGGAACGCCAGGAAACCTTCTTTATCAAAGGTCAGCGACCGATCCGCGAAACCATTTTCGAAACCCGCCACGGCCCGCTGCTGAACTCGGTGCTGGGCGAGCGCAAGCACATGCTGCAACCCATGCAACTGAGCAGCGGCTATGGTCTGGCCCTAAAGACCACCCAGTTCGAAGCGGATAAAACCCTCGATGCCTTCTTCGACCTGTCGCGCGCGCAGTCGGTCGAGCAGGCCTTTGAAGCCACTCGCGAAGTCCGCGCCATGCCGCTGAACATCGTGTTTGCCGATGCCCAGCATATCGGCTGGCAAGTCACCGGACGCTTCCCCAATCGCCGCGCGGGCCTGGGTCTGATGCCCTCCCCTGGGTGGGATAGCCAATATGAGTGGGACGGTTTTGCTGACCCAATGTTGCATCCCTACGATCAGGATCCGCCAGATGGCTGGCTCGGCACCGCCAACCATCGTACCGTACCGCGTGGCTATGGCATGCAGCTGTCCAACTCCTGGTTCTACCCCGAGCGCGCCGAACGCATCGCTGCGCTGGCAGCAACTGGTAGGCATGACACCCAAAGCATGATCGCCATGCAGTACGACCAGACCTCACCCTTCGTCGCCAAGCTGCAAAACATGTTCAGCGCACCCGGCATGGCTGAGGGCCTGAAAGCGGCTATCGACGCCCTGCCGGCAGCCGAGCGCAGCAAAGCCGGAGAAGCGTACAGCCGACTGATGAAGTTCGACGGCAAAATGGCCGCCAGCTCGGCGGATGCCGCGCTGTACAGTGCCTTCCTCTACCAAAGCGCGCGGGACACCTTCCTCGACGAACTGGGCCCGGAAAGCAGCCCGGCCTGGAAGGCGCTGGTCGATACCGCCAACAACTCCTATTCAGCCCAGGCCGACCATCTGCTGGGCCGTGAAGACAGCCCATTCTGGAATGACACCCGCACCGCACAACGCGAAGACAAACCCGCGATCCTCGCGCGCAGCCTCGCTGGCGCCGTCACGCTACTGGAGAGCAAACTCGGCAGTGAGCGCAGCGCCTGGCAATGGGGCAAGCTGCATACCTACAACTGGACTACCGAGACCACCCAACTTGCCCAATACATGAGCGCCAGCCAACGCACCAGCATTAATGCCATCAAGGGTTATCTGGATCGCGGCCCCTACCCGGCAGGCGGTGATCACAGCACGTTGAACGTGGCGGCTTATAACTGGGGCGAGAACTTCGACACCTGGCTGATTCCGGCCATGCGCATCGTCGTCGATTTCGGCCGCGAAGAGCCGCTGATCGGCCTCAACAGCTCCGGGCAGTCCGGCAATCCCGCCAGCAAACACTACGCCGACGGCATCGATGCGTGGCTCAAAGGCAGCTATATGAGCTTCCCCTTCCAGTCGCAAAACCTCGACAAGGTGTATGGCAACAAACGCCTGCTGCTGATGCCCGCGAACTGAAACGGAGTCACGACTGAACGACCGTTCGTCGGCCGCCAGTGAACCAATTCTGCGGCGGCCGCTCAGAGTAAGTGGACTTACTCCATAGATCATCATCGTTTTAGGGCGCTTTTTAGCGCCCTTTCTTTTGCCTGCGATTTAGCCAGAGCAGCTTCAAATAGCATCTGCATGCAGCTCTAGCGTGCACTTTGTAGCCTGTTCAACGTAAGCTTTGCGCTTTGCTAACGCTTGATGCGATATCGCCGGGCACTTCTGCTGCGCGGCCGCATAAGCCATGTGTTCTGCTCTTCGTGAGGACTTTGAAATGAGTAATCGCCAAGCCGAAATCGCCGCCGCCCTCGATGTGGTGCCGCCGTTCGCCGATACCGCCGCACTGGCGGCACAAATCGACAAGCGCAAGGCCTTCATCAAGCAGTGTCTGCGCAATTCCGGCCTGAAAGTGCTGGTGTTAGGCATCAGTGGCGGCGTCGATTCCCTTACCACAGGCCGCCTGGCCCAGCTTTCCGTGGAAGAGTTGCGTGCAGAGACAGGCGATACGGCCTATCGCTTTATCGCCGTACGCCTGCCACACGGCACTCAGCACGATGAGCAGGACGCGCAGGACTCGCTGAAATTCATACGCGCCGATGAAGAAGACACGGTGAATATC
>JAHJXZ010000259.1 GCA_018827205.1 Gammaproteobacteria bacterium
CGGAGCTTGCAGCTCACGCTAAATCTGGTGGAGGGAGAAGGATTCGAACCTTCGAAGTCGATGACGTCAGATTTACAGTCTGATCCCTTTGGCCACTCGGGAATCCCTCCAAACGGGAGGCGGCATTCTCAATACTTGCCACCCTACTGTCAAGCACTTTCTCATTTAAAAACCTGAGCTTAGCTACACTGACAGCAACTTTGCAGAGCAACCTGTTAAAGCATCACCCTGCGAAGCGGGCGCCATTCTATGCATTCTATTAAGGGGTTGCAACCCCCTCACAAGGCATTAATTGATGTTGTAAGCCTTTGAAGTCAAAAGCCAAACGCTCCAACAGCGGCTCATCCGCCAGGCGGCGGCTTTCCGGAGCGATGCGGACCCAGTAGTTACGGTGTGCGCGCGTCAATTCGCGGATCTGTGGCTCGTACCCGGCACTGCGCAAACGCTGCATCACACTCTGAGCAGAGTCATTACGTGGAAATATCCCGAGCGAAATCCCGTTGGTCAAATCACCCTGGGTAATGATGTAGCTGTCGATCTTACGGGCTTGCAGCTCACGCAACTGGCGCAAAGATGCCTGACGCGACCCCAGTGGCGCCAAATAGACCCAGTAATCCATACCCGCTGCCGCATCAACCGACTGCACACGGGAGCGAATGTCCAAGCTGAGCAATCGCTGCTCAACAAGCTGAGCCTGCTGCTCTTGCTCGAAACTCCCAAGGAACAGACACACCGCTTCGACCGGAGGCACAATTGCCTGCGGGCGACGAGCTGGAACATCGGACTCACTGAGAAGGCGAATATCACGCTTCTCATCTTGAGCTAGCGCCAACGGGGCAATCTCTTTGGCGCGCAAAGGTGCCTGCTGCTGATGCCAGACGTAATAAAACCCATTGAGCACAAGCAACAGCAGAAACATCCAACGCATCATTTCATCTCAACTCAAAGGGCAAGCAATCGCCAGCCCTATAAAAACCAGATCGGGGACGATTCGCGCCTCAGGCACCAACACCTCGACCAGCGAGGCATCCCCCCCCGTCAGGAATACCGTAAAGTCCTTGCCCCAGTATGCATGGGCCAGGTCGAGCTGAGTCCTCACAAAGCCCTGCAACATCAAGGAGCACCCTCGCTCAACGGCCTCAGCTGTCGAGCGTCCTGGAGCCAAATGACGCAAAGCGTCCTCGGCAACCTGATGGTCGTAGCGTATCCGCCGCGTATGGGTCCGCAACTGGCTCAACATCAAAGGCACACCTGGACAGATGAAGCCGCCCAAGTGCTCCCCATGCGCATCGACAAAATCAGAAGTTACAGCGGTTCCCAGATCCAGCACGAGGCACGCCCCGCCTACCTGCGCGTAAGCCCCAACAACCGCAAGCCAACGATCAAGCCCAAGACGCTCGTGCTGCTCATAACCGTTTCGCACCCCACCTAACTCAATAGCAGGTTGAGCACAGATGCAGCGCACTGAAAATGTCGACTCAATGACTCGCACCAACGCCTGGGTTTCCTCGTCGGTACGCACGCTCACCAAACGGCAGCTCGTGAGCTGAGGCGCAATCTGCTGCACCGACTCAAGCAGCCCCTCAGCCGAATTGACTACGCCGCCCTCGGCAACCAGATGTTGTGCCGCGCTAACAAGGCGCCATTTGATAAAGCTATTCCCGCAGTCGAGCTCAAGAATCATGATGCAACCTCAAGCTGAGCTCTCCACCACTGAAGACTCGTTCGCAGCCATCGACCATAAGACGCAGCGCACCTGAGCTATCGACACCAATAACCATACCGATAATAGGATCAGCACCTGCGCTAAGGGCAACCTGCCGCCCCTGCCATAAATGATGCAGCTCCCACTCAGAAACAAACGCAGAAAACCCCTGCGTCCCATGCCGCTGCAAATACCCTTGTAAGTGGCGACTGAATTTGATCGCGAGCTCATTTCGGTCGACCGGCTCGCCAAGCACATCGCGCATTGATATCCAGGGCTGATCAATCTCTCGCGTAATCGCCATGGGCATATTCACATTGACGCCTACACCTATCACGACCTGACAAACATCCTCAGGATCACCGGATAGCTCCAGGAGAATGCCGGCGATCTTTCGCCCGTCGACCAGCACATCATTTGGCCACTTCAAACCTGCAGCATCGACGCCCATATCATGGAGCGTGTGAACAAGCGCTAGGCCGACAACCAGGCTAAGCCCTTCAAGCTGACGCATACCGCCACTTACCTGCCACAGTAAGCTGTAATACAGATTTTCGGCAAAGGGACTTACCCAGGGACGACCGCGCCGCCCACGACCAGCAGTCTGTCGCTCAGCAATCACGGCAAAAGGTGGCGTTTGACCCTCACCAAACAACCGAACGACCTGAGCATTGGTCGAATCCAGCGAATCATGAACGCTTATTGACCACGGCAACTCAGCAGCGCCGAGAAGATCAGCACTCAGCAAAGAGAGCGGTCGCGCTAGACGATAGCCTTTACCCTGCACACGGTGAACCTCGAGACCCAGATCATTCTGAAGTATCTGTAACTGCTTCCAGACCGCAGAACGGCTAACGCCAAGGGCGCGCCCGAGAGCTTCGCCCGAATGGAAGCGCCCGTCCCGCAGAAGCCCGAGTAATGACTGCATGTTGATCCCTACGCCGACAAGGCGGGCATGATAGCGATGCAAGCAGGGCGCTGCCTACCCAGACAGGATCGCCTGAGTCCCGGGATACCGCTCCGTCGAGCTCAGCTGCATTTTTTCTTCGCCCAAAGAAGAAACCCCAGCACTGTTAAGTGCTGGGGTTTCGGTATAGGCGCTTGACGATGACCTACTCTCACATGGGGAAACCCCACACTACCATCGGCGATGCATCGTTTCACTACTGA
>JAHJXZ010000260.1 GCA_018827205.1 Gammaproteobacteria bacterium
GCGGATCAGCTCCAGCTCGGATTGGAAGTCGACGTAGTGCGGCAATTTCAGGTGCGAGACGAAGCCCGCGGCCTCGACGTTGTCGCAGTGCATCAGCACAAATTCTTCCTGCTGCGCCGGGCCTTCCACCTCTTCGGCGTACTCGGCGGCGCGCAACGAACGGTCAACCAGGGCCATGCCCATCGCCTTGCGCTCGGCATAACCGAAGGCCAGGCCATAGCCACGGGTGAACTGCGCATCGAGGCCCTTGCCGCCGACGAACTGGTTGACCATCTCGCACTCGGTCACCTCGATATCGCCCAGCGGCACGGCGAAGC
The DNA here is from genome assembly GCA_018827205.1 of Gammaproteobacteria bacterium. GTDB lineage: Bacteria > Pseudomonadota > Gammaproteobacteria > Pseudomonadales > Pseudomonadaceae > Aquipseudomonas. The sequence continues at coordinate 318 of JAHJXZ010000260.1, forward strand.
CCAGTTCTTCCGGCTCCAGCCAAACCTCGACCTCACCAATGCGAATCTCCCCGGCAAACGGGTGGTTACGCCCGTAACCGCGCTGGGTGGAATAGCCCAGCGCCAGGAGGAAGCCTTCATCGCCACGAGCCAGTGCCTGCAGGCGCTGGGCACGGCTGGCGGGAAAATCCAGCGGCTCGCGGGTGATATCCGGCACCGCGGCGCCATCGTCTACTTCGCGGGCCATCAGGCCTTCATCGGCGAGAAAATCCAGCACCCGTGGGCACGGCGACAGTTCAGCCTGCGGATCGACCTGCGGTCCTGGCTGTTCGCCGTCGGCCAGCAGGGCGAAATCCAGCAGGCGATGGCTATAGTCGAAAGTCGGGCCGAGCAGCTGGCCGCCGGGCAGATCCTTGAAGGTCGCCGAGATGCGCCGAGTCAGCTGCATCTGCGTAGTCTCCAGCGCAGCACTGGCACCGAAGCGCGGCAGCGTGGTGCGGTAGGCGCGCAACAGGAAGATCGCTTCCATCAAATCGCCAGCCGCCTGCTTGATCGCCAGCGCAGCCAACTGCGGGTCGTACAGCGAGCCTTCGCTCATCACCCGAGCCACGGCTAGGGGCATCTGCTCACGCACCTGTTCAACGCTGAGTTCAGGAATGCTGGTATCGCCACGGCGCTTCTTGGCCAGCAGCAAATGGGCATTATCGATGGCGCGTTCGCCACCTTTGACGGCGACGTACATTAGGCAGCCTCCTCGGCATTGACCAGCACGTGAGTGCTACGCGGCAGGCCGATGACCTGCTCGTCGGCAGCGAAGAAGGCATCCAGACCACGGGGAAAGGCGCTGCGTGCCTGGCGCTGTTGCCAGAACAGCGCCGGCAGCGGCAACTCGACGCTGCGCACGTCCCTGATGCCAGGGCCACGCCAGCGCAACGGTGTACCGCCGCTCAGCGTATCCAGTTGAATCAGCAAGGTGCAGGACTGATCCGGGTAGCGCTCGCTGCCATTGTCAAAGGCCGACAGGTCCGTCAGCTCGCGGTCATCAAGCAGGGCAAACAGCGCCAGTTCGCGCTCGGCGACAATCGGGCAGCCGCAGTGAAAGGCCAGGTTGGCGCGAATCGCCGGGGTGTCGAAACGCGGTGCCAGCCACAGCGGCGTATCACCATCGAGAAACGCCAGGCACAGCGCGTACGTCGCCGGGTGCAGGTTTTCCAGGGCCAGGGCGCGGTTCAGCGGTTGCACCAGGCCTGGCTCGGCCAGGGCCTTGAGGGCACTGCGGAAGCTGGTCTGTGCATCCAATACCGGGTCGTTGAAGGCCGGTTGCAGCCATTGCGAGCTATTCGCCGCGTTCATCAGTCTTCTCCTCTGACCAGGGTGAAAAATTCCACCTGGGTGGTGGCGGTTTCAGCGGCCTTGGCCGCCTGTTGGGCGCGCTGTGCAGCGGCCAGGGGTTCGATCAGCCGGCTCTGCCAGTGAGCCTGCTCGGCACCCTGCAAATGCGCATCGGCCAGAGCCGCCAGTTCGGCGTGCTGCTTGTCGCGGCCAGCCACGTAGCTGTAACCGGTGCAGCCATCGGCCAGGCGCACTACACAACGGGTCACGCTCATTTCACCAAGGTTGAACGGGCTCCCAGTGCCGCCCATGCGCCCGCGCACCAGGGTCATGCCGATTTCCGGGGCGCGAATCAGGCGGTATTCAGCCTCCTTCAACGCTGACTCATAGGCCGCCAGTTGGCCGCCGGCGCGGGCGAGTACGCCCATCCAGCGTTGGCGGGTGGCGATGTGCGGGTCGCTGTGCAGCAAGTTGCTTTGCGGTATTTCGCGGTTCATCAACAAGCCTCCATCAAAGGGCGAGCTGGTATTGGAAGCGGTCGGCACGGCTGGTCGATAACGACAGCTCCACCGGCCGTCCGGCCAGATCGCGGGAAAGGGTTTGCACGCTGAGTAGCGGCGCGTGGCGTGGCATCAACAGACGGGCGGCCTCGTCACGGCTGGGTAGGCGCGCACCGATAAGGCTGAAGGTGCGAGTCAGCGGCAAGCCGCGCTGACTGAGGTACTGGCGCAGCGAGCCGCCTTGATAGTCGGCGAGCAACTCGCAGTGTTCGGTGCTGAAGGCGTGACGAATCAGGCTGACTGGCTGGCCCTCAATCAGACGCAAGGTGCTCAGCTCCAGCAGCTGCGCACCACTGGCGAGCTGCAAATATTCGCGTTCTTCACAACCGGCCGGGCGCAGTCGGCTTTCCAGCAGTTGCGCCTCAACCTTGTGACCGAGCGCCGAGAGCGAAGCGCTGTAAGCGCTGCCGGCCTGCATCGGGTAGATCAGCGGCTTGGCCAGCACCCGCGTGCCCTTGCCCTGCTGACGCAGAAGGCGACCTTCGAGCACCAATTCATCCACCGCGCGGCGCAAGGTGTGGCGGTTGACCGCAAACCGCGCTGCCAACTGCACCTCGGCCGGCAGGTAATCACCGGGGCTCATGCGTTGCAGCTCATCGCGCAGTACAGCGGCCAGTTCTCGGTACAGCGGCTCAGGTTGTCTAGACAAGTGCATGGCTAATAAAGGGCATCCGCAGATGCCCGATCTCCGTCAGATAAATTGCTTGCGCAGACGCTGCGAGATGATGTCAAGCAGGCTCACCACCAGGATGATTACCAGCAGCAAGGCGCAAGTCTGGGCGAACTGAAAGCCGCGAATGGCCTCCCAGAGAATCACCCCAATACCGCCCGCCCCGACCATGCCGACCACGGTGGCCGAGCGCACGTTGGACTCGAAGCGGTACAGCGAGTAGGAAATCCACAGTGGCAGAACCTGCGGGATCACTCCGTAGATCACTTCCTGCAAGGCGCTGGCACCGGTGGCACGCACGCCTTCTACCGGACCAGGATCAATGGCTTCCACAGCCTCAGCGAACAGCTTGGCCAATACCCCGGTAGTACCGATAAACAACGCCAAGACGCCAGCAAACGGCCCCAGGCCAACCGCCACCACGAAGAGCATGGCGAAGACCATTTCGTTGATCGAACGGCAGGCGTCCATCACCCGGCGGATCGGCTGGTAAACCCACCAAGGCACGATATTTTCCGAGCAGAGAATGCCCAGCGGGATAGCCAGAACAATCGCCAGCACCGTGCCCCAGAGAGCGATCTGCACGGTGACGACCATCTCCTTGAGGTACAGCTCCCAGTTGCTGAAATCGGGCGGAAAGAAGTCCGCGGCAAAGGTTGCCATATTGCTGGAGTCGCGGATCAGCGCCAGCGGATTCATCTCCGCGCCTTGCCAGGACCAGGCCAACACAACGAAGAACAGCCCCCAGCCGATCAGCTGCAGCCAGGAACGCTTGGCAATCAGGTCAGGCGTAGGTGCGGTGGTCAAAGTGGTCATAACAACATCTCGAATCAAGCGGCAGAACAGAGCGACCCGCCCACTGGGCGAGTCGCTGGCGGCACGTGCAATTAACCAGCGCTTGCCGGGCTCTTCTGGGCGATTTCAGCCAGACGCTTTTCCAGTTTGGCCAGCTCGGCATCCAGCTCTTTGAGCTGAGCCTGCTTGTCGGCAGCGTTAAGCTTTTCGTTGTTAGCGACTTCGGTGCGCTTCTTGAACAGTTCCAGCTGGCGGATCGGCAGCAGCTGGTCGTCATCCGATGCTTTGAACTTGGCCCACTGCAGCCCTTCAAGCACTTTCAACTCAGCCGGTTTGTCGCCGTAAGTCATAAAGAACTCGCGCAGCTTGTTCTTGGTGGCGTCATCCAGATTCTTGCGCCATACCATCGGGTCAGACGGAATCAGCGGCGAGGTCCAGATCACTTTCAGTTGTGCGGCCTTGTCCGGCGCAGTCACTTGCAGGCGCTCCATGCCTTCGCTGTTGAAGGTGCCGACGTCGACCTGCTTGTTGGCCACCGACAGCGCGTTGACTTCATGGCTACCGTTAAGGGCGCGTTTGAAGATCTTGTTGGCATCAGCGTTGTTCTGCGCAAACACGTAGTAGCCCGGTACCAGATAGCCCGAGGTGGAGTTCGGGTCGCCGTTGGCGAAGGTCAGGGTCTTGGCGTTTTTCAGCATGTCTTCGATCGAGTTGATCGGGCTGTCCTTGTGCGCAACCATCAGGCTGTAATAGCCCTGAGTGCCGTTAGCCGCGACGGTCTGGGCGAAAACCTGCCCACCAGCACGATCCACGGCTTCCATCGCAGCCTTGTTGCCGTACCAGGCCATGTCGACCTTGTCGAAACGCATGCCCTGGATGATCCCGGCGTAGTCAGGGGCGAAGAAGGCTTTGATCTTCAGGCCGGTCTGCTCGCTCATGTCCGCCAGGAAGGGGTCCCACATGGTTTTCAAATTCTGCGAGGACTCGGTGGAGATAATGCCGAAGTTGATTTCCTGCTCAGTGGCCTGGGCAGCGCCCAGAACCGAGCCGGCTAGCAGCGTGGACGCGGCGAGAACGCGACTGATACGTTTGAACATGCAAAGCACTCCTAGTGCAGATGGACATACAGGGGTTGGCATAACAGGGAAGCGGCTCAGGCCTTGGCCAGAGCCAGCGGGACTTTCGGCTTGCGCGCAGGGCGCGGTCTCTCGGCGGTTTGCGGCTCGGCTATGAGCTCGGCCCCGTAAAGATCGTTAAGGAAGTTGGGATGTAGCTCGGCGGCGGCGCCGTCGTAATGAATCCGCCCCGCTTTCAACGCCACGGCGCGCTGGCAATAGCGCATGGCGTAGTCAACCTGATGCAGGGTGACCACCACGGTGGTGCCATCTTCGCGATTGATGTCGGCCAGAATTTGCATGACCTTGCGCGCCGATTCGGGGTCCAGCGAGGCAATCGGCTCGTCGGCAAGAATCACCTTGGCGCGCTGACACAGGGCACGAGCAATCGCCACGCGCTGCTGCTGGCCGCCCGACAAGGTCGAGGCGCGCTGCTGCGCCAGATCAGCCAAACCAACACGGGCCAGAGCCTGCAGCGCCTGCTGTTTTTCTTCGGCACTGAACAGACCGAAGGTGCCACGCCAGCGCGGGATGCGCCCCAGGCAACCGAGCAGTACGTTCTGCAATACGCTGAGACGGCCAACCAGGTTGAACTGCTGGAAGATGTAACCGATATCGGCGCGCAGACGACGCACTTCGCTATTCAGCCGGCCTGCGGCCTGTACCTCGCGGCCCAGCACCTGAATGCTGCCACCACCGCTGCGATCACAGCAGGCCAGGCCCGCCACATGACGCAACAAGGTCGACTTGCCGGAACCGGAGGCTCCGATCAACGCCACCATTTCACCGGGTTCTACGGACAGCGCCAGATCAAACAGCGCCTGCTTGCGGCCGAACGTCTTGTTCAGGCTCTCAACCCGGATCACTGCGCTCATGGAATGCCTCCTTTTTATTAGCGGTTACACCGCGGCGTGAAGCCGCCTTCTGGTGTAGACCAAGGTAGGCAAATCCTGTGTCAGGCCGATTAATGGGCCGTGACACTTACGTGACCATTGCTTGAAGTTTTTCCTACGCACGGGCGAATTTTCTTGCTTTTTGCACAGCACGGCGCATTTCTGATGACTGGTGCTGGCATAACGCCTTTACCCATCGCAGAATGCGACACGCGATTGGCGTCAATTTATCGACCCAGCGACTATAGAGTCACACATGATCTAAGCGGCTTTCTGGCTGAACGGTTAGTGCTAAAGGTGGTCAAACCGGTGACAATCCTATAGCCCATTGCCAGTATCGCTTTCCTGAACTAACCGGTTTAATGTACGCGCCCTATGAAACCAGCACTCTATTCCAGTCGCACCGCTGACAAATTCGTAGTTCGTCTGCCTGATGGCATGCGCGAACGTATTGCGGATGTCGCACGTAACCATCACCGCAGCATGAACTCGGAGATCATTGCTCGCCTTGAGCAAAGCATGCTCCAGGAAAGCGCTCTGGGTGATGACCTCAATATGCGCCTGGACAGCCCAGATCTGTCCTTGCACGAGCGTGAGCTGCTGCAACGCTTTCGCCAGCTGTCGCGCCGTCAGCAAAATGCCCTAGTGGCATTGATTGCTCACGACGCCGAGATGGCCGCAGAAGAAGCCTGATTGCGCTGCACAATGAAAAACCGGCCTAGGCCGGTTTTTTTGCTGCCAATAAAAATGGCCAGGAGCCATTTTTAACGTTGCACTGCAACCGCCTGAAAGGTTGCCGCCAGAGATGGCAGGCCATAAAAAAACCGCCTTTCGGCGGTTTTTTTATTGAGCGCGCAATCAGCCAACAAAACTGAGCAGCACACCCGCCGCCACTGCCGAGCCAATCACCCCGGCCACGTTCGGACCCATGGCGTGCATTAGCAGGAAGTTCTGCGGATTGGCCTCCAGCCCCACTTTATTCGACACCCGCGCCGCCATCGGCACCGCAGATACCCCTGCGGAACCGATCAGCGGGTTGATCTTGTTCTTACTGAACAGGTTCATCAGCTTGGCCATCAGCACCCCAGCTGCTGTACCGGCACAGAACGCCACCATACCCAGACTGAGGATGCCCAGGGTTTTCAGCTGCAGGAAGGAATCGGCAGAGAGCTTCGAACCCACGGTCAGACCGAGGAAGATGGTGACGATATTGATCAGCGCATTGCGTGAGGTATCGGCCAGACGCTCAACCACACCGGCTTCGCGCAGCAGATTACCGAGGGCGAACATGCCGATCAGTGGCGCAGCATCCGGTAGCAGCATGCCAATCAGCAGGCACAACACAATCGGGAAGATGATTTTCTCGGCCTGACCAACAGGGCGCAGCTGCTGCATAACGATGCTGCGCTCTTCCTTGGTGGTCAGCGCGCGCATGATCGGCGGCTGAATCAGCGGCACCAATGCCATATAGGCATAGGCCGCCACTGCAATCGGACCGAGCAGATGCGGAGCCAGCTTGGAGGTCACGAAAATCGAGGTCGGGCCATCGGCACCGCCGATAATCGCGATGGATGCGGCTTCCTTGAGGGTGAACTCAAGCCCCGGAATCCCCAACGCCGTCAGCGCCAGAGCACCCATCAGCGTGCCGAAAATCCCAAACTGTGCCGCAGCCCCCAAGAGCAAGGTCTTGGGATTGGCCAGCATCGGCCCGAAATCGGTCATGGCGCCGACGCCGAGAAAGATCAACAACGGGAAGATACTGGTAGGTAGGCCCACCTCGTAGATCATGTGCAGGAAGCCCGCACCCTCGGCCATATTGGCCACCGGGATATTGGCCAGCAGACCGCCAAAACCAATCGGCAACAGCAGGAGAGGTTCGAAGCCTTTCTTGATCGCCAGGTAGATCAGCAGGATGCATACCGCCATCATAAACAGCTGACCGGGCTCGACGTGGTAAAGGCCGGTGCTCTGCCAAAGCTTGAGGAGCTTATCCATTACCGCGCTCCCTTAACCGATGGTCAGCAGGCTGTCGCCCACCGCCACCGCATCACCGACCTTGACGTTGACCGCACCAATGGTGCCAGCCTTGAACGCACGGATTTCGGTTTCCATCTTCATGGCTTCGAGAATTATCACCAACTGCCCTTCTTCCACGGTCTGGCCTGGCTGTACCAGCACCTTGAAGATGTTGCCGGCCAGCGGGGCATTCTGCGGCTCACCAGCGCCAACCGGAGCAGCTACCGCAGCTGCAGCGGACGTCGCACCACCGAGAGCTTTGAGCCCCTCGATATCGCCACCGTCATTAACCTGCACCACGTAGGACTTGCCGCTAACCTCGACGGTATAGACCTCGGGCTTGCCGGCATCACGAACCAGGGTTTCTTTGCCGGTCGGCATCGGCTCGAAGGCCGCCGGGTTGCCGCGGTTTTCCAGAAACTTCAGGCCGATCTGCGGGAACAGGGCGTAGGTCAGCACGTCGTCGATTTCGTCAGCGGCGAGCTTGATGTTCTTCTCTTTGGCAATGCCCTTCAGCTCGGCAGTCAGCTTGTCCATTTCGGCTTCAAGCAGATCAGCCGGACGGCAGGTAACAGCTTCAGTACCATCCAGTACGCGCGCCTGCAGCTCTTTATTGAAAGGCGCCGGCGCTGCGCCGTATTCACCCTTCAAGATGCCGGCGGTTTCCTTGGTGATCGACTTGTAGCGCTCTCCGGTCAGCACGTTGATCACCGCCTGGGTGCCAACGATCTGCGAGGTCGGGGTTACCAACGGGATAAAGCCGAGGTCTTCGCGTACACGCGGGATTTCGGCCAACACTTCGTCAAATTTGTCCTGGGCGCCCTGCTCTTTCAGCTGGCCTTCCATATTGGTCAGCATGCCGCCAGGTACCTGAGCCACCAGAATGCGCGAGTCGACACCTTTGAGGTTGCCCTCAAATTTCGCGTACTTCTTGCGCACGTCACGGAAGTAGGCAGCGATCTCTTCAAGCAGCAACAAATCCAGGCCGGTATCGCGCTCAGTGCCCTGGAACATCGCCACCACAGACTCAGTAGGCGAATGACCATAAGTCATCGACAACGAGGAAATAGCGGTATCGACATTGTCGATGCCAGCTTCCACGGCCTTAAGAATGGCCACAGACGACAGCCCAGCCGTAGCATGGCACTGCATATGGATCGGGATCGACAGGGTTGCCTTCAGGCGCGTAACCAGCTCGAACGCGGTGTAGGGCGTCAGAATACCGGCCATGTCCTTGATGGCCACCGAGTCGGCGCCCATGTCTTCGATCTGCTTGGCCAGGTCGACCCACATCTCCAGGGTATGCACCGGACTGGTGGTGTAGGAGATGGTGCCCTGAGCATGCTTACCCAGCTGCTTAACCGCTTTGAGGGCCGTCTGCAGGTTGCGCGGATCGTTCATCGCGTCGAATACGCGGAACACATCAACGCCATTGAAGGCGGCGCGCTCGAC
>JAHJXZ010000261.1 GCA_018827205.1 Gammaproteobacteria bacterium
AACCGCGCCAAGCGCCTGGAATGGGAGCATGTGGTGCCGGCTTGGGTCATCGGCCATCAGCGCCAGTGCTGGCAAAACGGCGGCCGCAAGAACTGCGCGCGCAACGACGCCAGTTTCAAGGCTGCTGAAGCCGACCTGCACAACCTGGTGCCGAGCATCGGCGAAGTGAATGGCGACCGCTCCAACTACGCCCTCGGCATGCTCAGCGACAAGCCCACGCAATACGGAAGTTGCCCGATGGTGGTCAACTTCAAGGCAAAAACCGCCATGCCACCGACCCACGCTCGCGGGGCCGCGGCACGCATCTATCTATATATGGCCGAGCGCTACCAGCTGCGTCTGTCCAAACTCGACCGACGCACCTACGAAGCCTGGAGCCGCCAATACCCGATCAGCGAAAGGGAGCGCTGGCGCGACCAGCAGGTCGGCTGCGTGATGGGCCACGGCAACCCCTATGTCGGCGCCATCGACCCGAGACAATGCAGCCCGCTACGCCGCGCCGGCAACCCGCAACGCAACAGCGGCTAAGTGCTGGCAACCGCCCTGCGAACCCTGCGCGCCGTTATTGACGCTAAACTTCACGCCACGCCAACCCGAGTATTGCCCTATGCCTAGCACCGCCATCCCTAGCGCCGCCCACGCCATTACCGAAACCCGCGCCTGGGTCGAGCGCGCCGTGATCGGCCTGAACCTCTGCCCATTCGCCAAAGCGGTGCAGGTCAAAGGGCAAGTACGCTATGTGGTGTGCGCCAGCGCCGAGCCGGAAGAGCTACTCAGCGCCTTGATCGACGAGCTGCACGCGCTCGCCAACTGCGAGCCAAGCGAAACTGACACCACCCTGCTGATCCATCCCGCAGCCCTTACCGACTTTCTCGACTTCAATGATTTTCTCGCCGTGGTCGATGACACCCTCGACGACCTCGGCTATGCCGGCACCTTGCAAGTGGCCAGCTTTCACCCGCAGTTCCAGTTTGCCGATACCGGCGTAGGCGATGTCAGCAACGCCACCAACCGCTCGCCTTACCCGACCCTGCATATCCTCCGCGAAGCCAGCATCGACCGCGCCGTCGCTGCCTTTCCCGACCCGGAAGCAATCTTCGAAGCCAATATCCAGACTCTGGAAAAGCTCGGCGCAGATGGCTGGGCTGCCCTGCAGGCGCAATGCCGCAAAGACGCACAGAACAGCTAGATCCCAAGCACGGGACTGCCAGCAAACCCTAACGGCGCTACAGCCGTGCCTGCGTAACTCAAGCCCCGGTTCCCATGCCTATCCGCGCGCACGCAGTTGCTGCGCGTCCGACGAATGGCAGCTATTGACCGCATTCACGCCGAGAACCTTTAGAGATTTGCAAGCTGATCAACACAATTAATCGGCGCAAATCAATAAAATTCGCACCTCATTCGAGGCTGCCAATACTGGCTGAGTTGATTGCTGAGTGCGTTCACCTCTGCGGGCAGACGGCAACAACGCTCAAGACCCTCTCGCTGGTCGAGAAACAGATAAAACAAGGGATAACGCTATGGCTCGGGTTCGTAAACTGGTGCTGGCAATCGCAGCGGCTTCGGCGCTGTCATCCGGCATGGCGCACGCGCTAGGGCTGGGTGAGGTAACACTGCAGTCACAGCTCAATCAACCATTAGTGGCAGAGATTGAGTTGGTCGAGGGCGGTGACCTGTCGGCCGATGAACTGATACCGCGTCTAGCGTCCCCTGAAGCCTTCAACAAGGCCGGCGTTGACCGTCAGTTCTTCCTGACTGACCTGAAATTCACCCCGGTGCTCAAACCCAATGGCAAAAGCGTTATCCGGGTGACCTCCAACAAGCCGATGCGTGAGCCTTACCTGAACTTCCTGGTGGAAGTGCTCTGGCCGAATGGTCGTTTGCAGCGTGAATACACCATGCTGCTGGACCCACCGCTCTATACCGCGCACAGCGTTACCCCCGTGGCAGTACAACCGCCGGCAACCGCCGCTGCTTCTGCGCCACTTAAACAGCCGTCCGCCGCGCGCCCAACGGTTGCCGCAACTCAACCAGCAACAACCAGCACTGCTGCCGCCACATCACTGGCAGGCAATGAATACAAAACCACCGCCAATGACAATCTCTGGGATATCGCTAACCGCGCGCGGGCAGGCGGCAGCGTGCATCAGGCCATGCTGGCGATTCAGGAACTGAATCCGCAGGCCTTTATCGATAACAACATCAACCGCATGAAAAGCGGCCAAGTGCTACGTCTACCCGATGCACAACAAATCAACAGCCGCACGCAAAGCGCCGCCATCGCTCAGGTTAACCAGCAGACCGCGGCTTGGCGTGAAAGTCGCAGTATTGCCGCCAGCGCCCGTCAGCTGGATGCCAGCAAGCGCAGCAGCGCAGCAGTTGCACCGGCCAAAATTGAACGCAGTGACAACCTGAAACTGGTTGCGGATGGCAGCGACAAAGGCGGCGCCGGCAGCGATAAAGGCAGCGCAGGTAACAAGGCCCTGCTAGATAAACTGGCGGTGGCCCAGGAAAGCCTCGATTCGACCAATCGTGAAAACGCTGAACTGAAAAGCCGTATTGCCGACTTGCAGAGCCAACTCGACAAACTGCAGCGTCTGGTTCAATTGAAAAACGATCAGATGGCCAAGCTACAGGCTTACCTGGCCGCACAAGGTCAGGCTCCAGCTGCAACGCCTGACGTAGCGGAAGCTACAACGGGCAATCAGGCGCCCTCCATTCCTTAGGGCGAGCAGGCGTATCGGGCAAATTGAGATGCCGTGATGGCAACGCAGTTGGCCTTTCAATAACCGGCTAAAGCTGGCGACACATCAAGTGTTGAGGGTTGCCCCAGGCCTGGAAGCACTCCTGCAGTGTCCAACCGCGCCGGGCGTAATAATCCGCGCGGTCGTGGGTGTGCAGGTAGAGCCTTGCGTGGCCGCGCTCACGGGCAGTGGCGCAGATGCGCTCAACCAACTGCTCGGCCAAGCCCTGGCCACGGGCCTGCGGGCGTACATAAACACATGCCAACCAAGGTCCCAATTCGGGCCGCAGCGGCAAGTCATCCTTCGCCAAGCCTGCGCAGCCCAATAGTTGGTCATGGTCAAGGGCAACCAGCATCTCCCAATCACCATTGTGCTGACCCGCAGCGAACTCAGCCTGCCAGTCGAGCAAGCTTTGCTCGCTGAACTCATAGGGAAATTGCTGGTAAAGCCACTCAGCCAACTGCTCAGTGTGTTCGGGATGATGGCGGAGCCAGTCGAGGGTGAGCATTAAGAAGTCCATAGCATCTAGCAGTTGCTGGGGGCCGTAAGCTTACCGGGCTCTCCCGCAAACACCGATCAAATGAGCGCAGAAGAAGTGCTGCCTAGCAGCCTGCGGCCAAAGCTCACAGCAGTGAGCTTTGGCCGAGGTACTTAGCTGCTAACCGGCGTGCACTTGGCCTGCGCAGCTTCGGGGGTGAGGTTACGCACTGAGGTGTAGAAAAGTTCGCAGGTTTGCAGCTTTTCCGTGACTTGCCATTTCTCGCTGCAGGCGCTCAGCACTGGGCTCGCGTCCTGACTGGGTTGTTCGCCCATACTGGCCTGCCAGCAGGCGGCGCTGAGATCCTGCCCCATTACCTTGATGCCGGCCGCATCGGCTTTCTGCTGATCGCCGTCATAATTTTCCGGATCAGCGGCGTACCAGATGTAACTAGGATGGTTAGCGCCGAGCACGGCCACCTGCTGCCCAGCGGCCGGGCTGATCTGCGCCAGACCGAGCACATCGAGAGAAACCCCATACTGCTGCTTAACCCAGCTGCGCACCGGACTGCCAAAGGCCACCATGGGCAGCGCCTGCCCACCTTCGCCTGCAGTCAACTGCATAACCATCTGCGTCTGATAGGCATTGAAATAGCTGTACACACCCTCGAGCGCGCTACCGGCGTTGGCAGGCGCGGCAATGGGGGCGATGTCGATGATGGTCTGGAAGGCAGGTGTCTGCGCCGCTCCGATGCCATTCTGGGTAAGTAGGTCAGCCCAGCGGTTTGTAGTACTCGACTCTAGATAGTCCTGCGCCTGGGTTAGCGAGTAATCCGGCGGGAAGTGCAGTAACTCAACGCTCTTGCGGTTATCCAGCGCCATGCCCAGCGGCAAGAACAACGACCAGTTGTATTGCCACTTGCCATCCTTGTTAAGCAGTTTCGCGCCCGCGTAGGCCAGCTCTCCGGTCTTCAGCAGCTGTTCGAGTGGCTTACCGTACCCCTCGGGCACCTCGGTGAATTTAGCGTAGAGGTCTTGCTGCTCGCGGTGCACGGTTACCTTGGCCTTGTCGTAACCGTCGCGCTGCAAGCTCTGGCCCAGGTAGTGCTCGGCGGTCTGCTCCAGCGTCCAATCGCGATAGCAGATCACATTGCAGTTATTGGGATAGGCAAACAACCGGGTGACGCGCTCGGCACTGCCCAGCTTGACCGTGACATCAGCGGCTTGAGCGTGACAGGCGAACATCCCAGCGGCTGCGACAAGCAGAAATCCTTTGCGGCTCAACATAAGCGACTCCTTGGATGAGGGGGTTGTCTCTGCGTCCGGCCCCAGGCCGAGCAGAAGCAAAAGTGGCGGATTGAATTGTTTTTTGCTCCGCCTGCCTGTCGATACTGCCAAATATTTCCTCCTGCGACACAACTGAACGGTCTTTTGCTTAAGTGCCGCCCTCCCCTGCCGGGCATAAACAGACAGTGCGGGCTGGCCAGTTCGCATTGCGCTTGGCCAGCCCGTATCGCCGCCCTGTTTTACACAGGCTTTACATTCCACCCTGCAATGCTGCGCAACACCCAGTGTCGAAACTACAAGCCGGGAAAGACCGGTTTGCAGAGGAGTTTCGATCATGCTGTCACGTATCCCCCTTATCACCGGCCTGCTGGCCAGCCTGGCGCTGCTTGTCCAGACCCCAGCGCAGGCCTCCAACCGTGACGCAGCGATTGCCGGAGCCGTGGTGGGCGCGGTGATTGGTGGCGTTATCGTCAGCCAAAGCCGCCCCGCGCCGGTTTATGCACCGCCACCGCGCGAGTACTACCCTCCGCCACCGGCGTATTACCCACCACAACGGGTGTACTACGAGCGTCAGCCGGTCTACTACCAACCTGCGCCGGTGTATTACGTGCAGGAACGGCCGCGCCACAAACGCTGGCATGGCCACAAACACCGCGGCCACGACGACCGTGGCTATCGCTGGTAAACAAAAGCCCCGCAAGTGCGGGGCTTTTGTTGGGGTCACCAGTGCATCGCGCTGGCTCGCTTACTCCGTACGGAAGCGCACCACCAGCTGTTTCAGCTCACTGCTCAGGCCGCTTTGTTCCTGGGCGTAGCTTTCCACCTCGGCTGCCTGCACAGATATCTGCGTCACTGCATCGTTGATGGCGACGATGTTCTGGTTGATTTCCTCGGTCACCAGATGCTGCTCCTCGGTCGCAGTGGCGATCTGCATGGTCATGTCGCGGATCATCTGTACCTTGCCTTCAATGCTTTCGAAGGCGGCCATAACCTCTTCAGACAGCACGATAGCCTTGCCCGACTCGACCAGGCTTTGGTCCATGCTCACCGTCACTTCCTTGATACGGTTAACCAGCAGGTTAAGGATATTGTTGATCTGCTCAGTAGAGTCCTGGGTGCGTTTGGCCAGGTTGCGCACTTCATCGGCCACCACAGCAAAACCACGCCCCTGCTCGCCCGCGCGGGCGGCTTCGATAGCTGCGTTCAGCGCCAGCAGGTTGGTCTGCTCGGCGATTTGCTGAATGGTCGAAAGGATATTGTTGATATTGACCGTTTCCTTCTCCAGCTCCTGAATCACCTTGCTGGAGTTCTGGATGCTGGTGCCGAGCTTGTTAACCCCGGACGTACTGCGGGCAATCACCTCTTTACCATTGCGCGTAGCCACCAGCCCCTGCTCCGACACATCAGCGGTCTGCACGCAGGTCTTGGCCACTTCATTGGCCGCCGAAGACATCTCGGTCACCGCCGTGACAATCTGCTCTACCGAACTCAACTGACGCTGCAGCGTGGCGGACATCGCCGTGGTGCGTTTGTTGGTATCGCTGGAAACCCCATCCATGCTGATGGCGTTCTCCTTGATCACCTTGATCATGCCCTGGATCGACTCGATAAACTGATTGAACCACTTGGCCAGCTCACCAGTTTCATCCTTGCTGATCAGCTCCAGGCGGCGGGTCAGGTCACCTTCACCCTGAGCGATAGTGCGCAGCCCGTCCTTCACCAGATTGATCGGGTTGACGATGCGGTTAGCGATAACCACCCCTGCCACGCCGAATACCAGCACCAGCACGATACAAACCACCAGGGTGATCCAGGTCAGCTCACGGGCGCTCGCGTAAATCTCATCGGCCTGCTTGAAGCCGACAAACTTCCAGCCCATCTCAGGCGAGGTGTACACGTTGGCCATATAGGCGACCCCGTCGATTTCCACCTCGACCAAGCCATTTTGGGTCTTGCCGATTGCAGCAAAGTGCTCGCCGGGCAGCTCGCTAATTTTCTTGAAGTTGTTGTCCGGCTGCAGGCCATCCACCAGCAAGGTGCCACTGCCTTCTACCAGCATCAGAAAACCGGTTTCACCAAAGCGAACCTTTTGCGCCATATCGGTCAGCGCTTTCAGCGACACATCCACCGCCACTACCCCGGCAAACTGCCCGGCGTTGTCCTTGAAGCCTTTAAGCACCGAGACATACACCGCGTCATCCGGCTCCCAGTAATAACCATCGCGCCGCGCCAGGGTGAAGTTGGCATCTCGACCGATGGGGTACCACTCACGCTTGCGCGGGTCCCAGTCACCGTAATCGCCGGTGCCAGGCCACTCCACATAGCCACCGTTGGTATCGCTCATATAAACGTAACCAAAGGTGGGGTTGTTCTTACCGATGCTGGAGTAGTAATCGAAAATCTGTTTTTCACGACCACCATTGGCAGTAGCGACCTGGCCAGGCTTGCGGGCCTCACCGAAATAAGTGGTCAGCGGACCACCCTCGGTATCTTTGACTGCGGGATATTCTGCCAGGGCAGAAACGGTGTAGCCCACCGAATCAAAAAAGGTGGCAAAGCTGTTGTTCACCAGCTTCATGTCCAGGCTGCTGGATGCCAGGAAATTCTCTTTGGCCTGCTCCGTGACATTACGAATCGTCAGCAGCGCCACCACCAGCACGGGGATAAGGGTTGCAACCAGAAAGCTCACCAACAGTTTGGACTTGATACGCATGGGACTTCGCCTTCTAGCTGTCTAGTAATACGCTCTATCGGCGCTTGTAGAGAATAGTTAAGGCTGGTGACCGCGCCAGCGCTGGCCTCACCACGACACAGCTGCAGCGCGAAAGCGACTATCGCGGTAAATCGGCGGCTGGTTGATCGCAGGTATTCCGCCGCCGCAGCGGTGACGCGGATTAAGGGTTTCGCCCTTACGGCGAGTTACTTGATTCGCTGCGCCACCCTGCGGGCCAGCCTTCGGCTGTTACTGCGCTTCGCTCCGTATCTCTTTACTCGCGCAGAAAGTAACCAAAGAGACAGATTCGCCGGGAGCGTATCTGGACGGATTTAGCCGGCCCGAAGGGTGAAGGCCATGGATGGCCTTCACAATACGCGCCCGGCATCCGGGTTTCGCTGCGCTCAACATATTTCATCGTCATGTGCTGGCGTGATTTTGTCCGGGAGGATTAAGCAGGTGGCGAGCGCGGGCATGAGGGTTACAGATAGCCAATATTGATGGGTATCGCTACGCTTGCCCCATGCTACGGACTGGATGAAATATCATTGCACTGCTTTAACCGCCAGAACCAATACCCATATCACTGGCAACTGACTAATGCTCAGCATGGCAGGGCTATATGAAGAGGCTGATGCAAGTGCTCTTTATGGCCCTGGCTGCTTTCTTCGCAGCTAAAGAAGCCCTAGAGATGGGCGCTTCAACAGAATGGCCTGAGACCCATGGCGTTATTACCAGCTCGCAGATTCTCAGGGAAAACCGGAAGGATTACGGCAACGACTCTCGCCGTACGTCAACCTATCATTACGCTTATAGCGTCCAGGTTCAGTACGCGTACCAAGTAAATGCCATTGCCTACACGGGTAAACGCATTCGAGTACGCAGCCACACTTACAGCCTCGAGTCTCTCGCCCAGCGCGAACTGGCGGAATACCCAGCGGGTAAAACAATTAAGGTTTACTACAACCCGGAAGCTCCGGAGCGCAGCGTTCTAAAACGTCACTAACACGCTGTCAACTGCCGTTCTTCCGTATCTCTTTGCTCATGCAGATAACGCGCAGTATGGGTTAAGCGCAGTGATACACATCAATGCACAAAAAAAAGGCCCATCAACCGACGGGCCTTTTGCATTCAATCATCGGCGCAGTATTTAGGCCAACACCGCCTCGCTGCAACGCTCCAACTTCCTCACCTGATACTCCCTCGCCGCCTGATGAAACGCCCCCAGCAGCGCGTTGTAATCCGCCTTCTCCCAATAGCGATACTCAGGATGCCACTGCACCCCAACGGCAAACGCCTTGGCACCAATCACGCTAACCGCCTCGATCTGCCCATCCTCGGCCACGGCCTCAACCTGCAAACCCTCGCCGAGACGATCAACACCCTGACCGTGCAACGAGTTGACCTTGATCTGCCGCTCGCCGAACAACGAATGCAGCACGCCGCCCTCAGTCAGAGCCACGTTGTGCATCGGGCCGTAGGCCACGTCGTCCGGTACGTCCTTCACCTCGCGGTGATCAAGACGCCCTTCCACCTCATGCACTTCGCGGTGCAGCGTGCCGCCAAATAGCACGTTCATTTCCTGCATGCCCCGGCAGATGCCAAGGAAGGGAATGCCGCGATCAATACAGGCGCGCAGAAGGCGCAGTACGGTTTCATCACGGGGTTTGTCGGCCAGACCGAGGCCGGGATGGTCGTCGCCGTAGAAGCTGGGGTGCACGTTGGAGAGCGAGCCGCCGAACATGATGCCGCTGACGTTATCGAGCACCGTGTCCATATCCAGATCATCGCCAAAGGCCGGGATCATCAGCGGGAAGGCGCCGAAGCCGGTGACGGCGTGGATGTACTTCTCACCGACCAGGTGAAACCAGCCGATATCACGGCTGGTCAGCTGCCAACGGCACAGGGGTAGGCCAATCATGGGTTTGCTCATTGCAAGGAGTCCTCTTCATTAATAATTGAAGTGGGCTGCCCTTGGGAGAGCGGGCTTGCGGGCCAGGAAACCCTGAACCCGCTCACCCAAGGGGTGCCGTAACCGGCCAGGCCGGGCACTGCACCAACGCCGCGCCCGCGCGGCTGGTTTGTTGCGAAAAGCTGTTCTTGCTTGATGGGTATCGCTGCGCTCGACCTGCGCGGCCCGACCCATCCTACGGTGCTACTTATGTAGGAGCGGGCTTGCCCGCGATTCGCGGTTGGCAACGATCGCGGCCAAGGCCGCTCCTACAGGGAGTCATGCCCATCTAAAAAGGGGGCTGATCCTGCGATCAGCCCCCTGGGTGTTACTTAGCCATTACTCGGGAAGGCAAACTGCGCCGCCTCATGCGAGGCGCGCTGCGGCCAGCGCTGGGTAATGGCTTTTTTGCGGGTGTAGAAGCGCACACCGTCCGGGCCGTAGGCGTGCAGGTCGCCGAACAGCGAGCGCTTCCAGCCGCCGAAGCTGTGGTAGGCCACCGGTACCGGCAGCGGTACGTTGACGCCGACCATGCCGACTTCGATCTCGTCGCAGAACAGGCGGGCTGACTCACCGTCGCGGGTGAAGATGCAGGTGCCGTTGCCGTATTCGTGATCGTTGATTAGCTGCATGGCTTGTTCCAGGCTGCCGACGCGGACGATGCACAGCACTGGGCCGAAAATTTCATCGGTATAGATGGTCATCTCTGGGGTCACCTTGTCGAACAGGGTGCCGCCGACGAAGTAGCCATTCTCGTTACCGGCCACCACCAGATCACGACCGTCGACCACCAGGCTTGCGCCCTGGGCAACACCAGCGTCGATATAGCCTTTGACCTTGTCACGCGCCGCAGCGGTAACCAGCGGGCCCATGTCAAGGCCGCAGGAAGTACCGGCACCGATTTTCAGCGCTTTGATTTGCGGGATGAGTTTCTGCACTAGCGCATCAGCAATCTGGTCGCCGACGCACACGGCGACGGAAATGGCCATGCAGCGCTCGCCGCAAGAACCGTAAGCCGCGCCCATCAGTGCGCTGACGGCGTTGTCCAGATCAGCATCAGGCATCAGCACGGCGTGGTTTTTCGCGCCGCCCAGGGCCTGTACGCGCTTACCACGCTTGGTGCCTTCGCTGTAGATGTATTCGGCAATCGGCGTGGAGCCAACAAAGCTAAGAGCTTTAACTTCCGGCGCTTCGATCAGTGCATCCACGGCTTCCTTGTCGCCGTGCACCACGTTGAGCACGCCTTTTGGCAGACCGGCCTCTTGCAGCAGTTGGGCGATGTACAGGGTGGAGCTTGGGTCACGCTCGGATGGCTTCAAGATAAAGCAGTTGCCGCAGACGATGGCCAGCGGGTACATCCACAGCGGCACCATGGCCGGGAAGTTGAACGGGGTGATGCCGGCGACGACGCCGATTGGCTGCATGTCGCTCCAGGCGTCGATATTCGGGCCAACGTTGCGGCTGTACTCGCCCTTGAGGATTTCCGGGGCGGCGCAGGCGAATTCGACGTTTTCGATACCGCGCTTGAGTTCACCGGCGGCGTCTTCCAGGGTTTTGCCGTGCTCTTCGCTGATCAGCTTGGAGATGGTCGCTTCGTGCTGCTCCAGCAGTTGCTTGAAGCGGAACATCACCTGGGCGCGCTTGGCTGGCGGGGTGTTGCGCCAGGCCGGGAAGGCGCTCTTGGCCGAGTCGATGGCCAGCTGCATGGTGGCGCGGTCGGCCAGGGCAACTTGCTTGCTGACTTCACCGGTGGACGGGTTGAACACGTCGGCGCTACGGCCAGTACCGGCAGTCATTTCGCCGTGAATCAGGTGGTTTACGGTGGTCATGGCAATTCCTTAATAACGGATCTTGTTTTTGCTGAAGCCGAACGGCTGGCTCCTGCAGGAAAATTGGGGTGTTCCCGTAGGGTGGATGACGCTGTTTTCATCCACCTTGCGGCGCGGCAAATTGGTGGATGGGTGAAGCGTCATCCACCCTACGGTTTAATCCAGACTGTTCAGCACATCACCGACGGCATTGAACACCGAGTCCAGCTGCTCAGGCTTGGTGTTGAAGGTTGGCCCGAACTGCAGGGTGTCGCCGCCGAAGCGCACGTAGAAGCCAGCCTTCCACAAAGCCATACCAGCTTCGAACGGACGTATCACCGGGTCGCCATCGCGCGGGGCGATCTGGATCGCGCCGGCCAGGCCGCAGTTGCGGATGTCGATGACGTTCTTGCTGCCTTTGAGACTGTGCAGCTTGTCTTCAAAGATCGGTGCCAGGGCAGCGGACTGCTCGATCAGGTTGTCGCGTTTGAGCAGTTCCAGGGTTGCCAGGCCGGCGGCACAGGCAACCGGGTGGCCCGAGTAGGTGTAGCCGTGGCCGAACTCGACCATGTGCTCGGGGATCGCCTGGTTCATAAAGGTGTTGTAGATCTCGCTGGAGGCGATCACTGCGCCCAGCGGAATCGCGCCGTTGGTGACCTGCTTGGCGGTATTCATGATGTCTGGGGTAACGCCGAAGTATTCGGCACCGGTCCACTTACCCATGCGGCCGTAAGCGGTGATCACTTCGTCGAAGATCAGCAGGATGTTGTGCTGGGTGCAGATTTCACGCAGACGCTGCAGATAGCCGGTCGGCGGCACGATCACGCCAGCGGAACCCGACATCGGCTCGACGATCACCGCAGCGATGTTCGAGGCGTCGTGCAGTTCGATCAGTTTCAGCAGCTCGTTGGCCAGCTCCACGCCGCCGGTCTCGGCCATGCCTTTGGTGAAGGCCAGGTGCGACTGCAGAGTGTGCGGCAGGTGGTCGGCGTCCATCATCTGGCCGAACATTTTGCGGTTACCGCCGATGCCGCCCAGCGAGGTGCCGGCGATGTTGACGCCGTGATAGCCACGGGCACGGCCGATAAATTTGGTTTTGCTTGGCTGGCCCTTCAAACGCCAGTAAGCCTTGGCCATTTTCACCGAGGTGTCGGCGCACTCGGAACCGGAGTCGGTGTAGAACACGTGATCGAGGCCGGCTGGGGTCAGCTCGGTGATTTTCTCGGCCAGTTGGTAAGACAGTGGGTGGCCGTACTGGAAGCCAGGGGCGTAATCGAGGGTGCCCAGCTGTTTGGCCACGGCCTCCTGAATTTCTTTGCGGTTATGCCCTGCACCGCAGGTCCACAGCCCGGACAGGCTGTCGAAGATGCGCCGACCTTTGTCGTCGATGAAGTAGTTACCGTCGGCGCCGACGATCAGGCGTGGGTCACGCTTGAAGTTGCGGTTGGCGGAAAACGGCATCCAGTGCGCATCCAGCTTGAGCTGGCTGGCCAGGGATGGGACTTCGGTCTGCGGCATGTTCATGGTGCGGCCTCGCAAGGAAGGGCGGTGTTCTTAGATAGAGAAGCAGTTGCCAGCAAAGGTGCCACGGGCTTAGAGTCAGGAAAACACGACTCTTCTTATCTTTAGTTAACCATTCACTAAACAATGAGCCATTCGCAATGAGCACCCGCCGCCCCGATCCGCTGGCCCAGGTCAGTGATTTTGATATTCGCCTGCTCAAGCTGTTCCGCAGTGTGGTGGAGTGCGGCGGCTTTTCCGCTGCGGAAAGCGCGCTGGGCATCGGCCGCTCGGCAATCAGCCAGCAGATGAGCGACCTCGAACAACGCCTCGGTTTGCGCCTGTGCCAACGCGGCCGCGCCGGCTTTGCCCTGACCGAGGAAGGCCGCGAGGTGTACCAGAGCACCCAGCAACTGCTGGCGGCGCTGGAAAGTTTTCGCACCGAGGTCAACGGCCTGCACCAGCATCTGCGTGGCGAGCTGAATATCGGCCTGACCGACAACCTGGTAACGGTGCCGCATATGCGCATCACCAATGCCCTGGCTCGGCTCAAAGAGCGCGGCCCCGACGTGCATATCCATATCCGCATGACCCCGCCCAGCGAAGTGGAACAAGGCGTGCTCGATGGCCGCTTGCATATCGGCGTGGTGCCGCAGGTAACGGCGCTGTCTGGTCTGGAATACCAGGCGCTGTACGACGAGCGCTCGCTGCTCTACTGCGCGGTCGGCCACCCGTTGTTCTATGTCGATGATCAGCAACTCGAAGATGAACGGCTGAACGCTCAGGAAGCCATCGCGCCGACCTTCCGCCTACCGCCCGAGGTGCAGAGCCATTACCAGGCGCTCAATTGCACTGCCAGCGCCTCGGACCGTGAAGGCATGGCCTTTCTGATTCTCACCGGACGCTATATCGGTTACCTGCCCGACCACTACGCCCAGGCATGGGTGCAGCAAGGCCGCCTGCGCGTACTCAAGCCCGACAGCCGTTACTACGACGTCAGCCTGGCCTCGGTAACCCGCAAAGGCCGGCGCCCGCACTTGGTGCTGGAGAGCTTTCTGGAAGCCCTGGCAGAGGCATGAAGGCCCGCTGAAAATTGGTGCTAATGCTTGCGGAACACGCACAAAGACAGTGCAAAAGCCCGATTAAATGGCGCATATAGCGCTTTTCCCTCTCCTTGCGCTTGTCACCTCGGCGGCGCTGGGGTATCAGTGCTGTCGTCCGAAAACCTGACCACTGCGGAATAGCCCATGACTGTTGAAGTACTTGCGCACCGAGCCGACCCAACCAACAAACCGGCCGGGCGCATTCGTCAGAAAAATGAAGAAGCGATCATCAAGGCTGCCGAAGAAGAGTTCGCCAAACACGGCTTCAAAGGCACCAGCATGAACACCATCGCGCAGAATGTCGGGCTGCCGAAGGCCAACCTGCATTACTACTTCAACAACAAGCTGGGGTTGTACCAGGCGGTACTGGTGAACATCCTTGAACTATGGGACAGCACCTTCAATAACCTGACCGTGGACGACGACCCGGCCACAGCGCTGGCCAGCTATATCCGCGGCAAAATGGAATTTTCTCGCCGCCACCCGAAAGCCTCACGCATCTATGCCATGGAAGTAATCAGTGGTGGCGAGCACCTGTCGCACATGCTCAATCAGGATTACCAGGACTGGTTCCGTGGCCGTGCCACAGTGTTAGAAGCCTGGAGCGCGGCGGGCAAGATGGACCCAGTCGACCCAGTGCACCTGATTTTCCTGATGTGGAGCAGCACCCAGCACTATGCCGACTTTGCCTCACAAATCTGCCGCGTCACCGGTCGTTCGCGCCTGGTAAAAGCGGATTATGAAGAGGCGGCCGATCAGTTGATCGCCATTATCCTCAAGGGCTGCGGCCTGACACCGCCTGCCAAAGACGCCTGATGCCCGCGACCCTGCTCGGCCCTTGCGACTACCGCGAGGAGATACGCAAAAGCCGCTTTCTTGCGCTCGCCGCACCGATTACCAGTGCGGCTGAGGCACAGGCATTTATCGCCGCACACAGCGATGCCAGCGCCAGCCATAACTGCTGGGCCTGGAAGGTCGGCCAGCAGTACCGCTTCAGTGACGATGGCGAACCCGGCGGCACCGCCGGCCGGCCAATACTTGCGGCGATTGAAGCGCAGGACATGGATCAGGTCGCGGTGCTGGTGATCCGCTGGTACGGCGGCATTCAACTCGGCACCGGCGGCCTGGCCCGCGCCTACGGCGGCAGCGCCAACAAATGCCTGCAAGCAGCCCCGCGCCGCGAACTGATTACTCGCGACCACTACCAGTGTCACTGCCTGTTTGCCGAGTTGCCGCTGCTCAAGGCGCGCCTGAGCGAACTGGACTGCCTGCTGGAAAGCGAAACCTACGACGCCAGCGGCGCCGAATTGCACCTGGCTGTACCTGCGCCAAGGGTTGCCGAGCTGCAACGGCTGCTGGCGGATATCAGCCGTGGGCGGATTGAGTTACTGCCGCTCTAGATCCACTGCACTACGCTTCTCATTGTGTCTGTGAGACTGCAGCCTATTTCACGAATTATCGCGGGCAAGCCCGCGCCTACAGATGAGTGCAGTCATCCTGCAGTTTCGGTCACGCCGCCCCCCTGTAGGAGCGGGCTTGCCCGCGATCAACCTCGGATACGCCACAAGAGGCAATGGAATGCCTGAAAAACCCCATGGTAGCAACCTGCGACGCGGCCGCTATTCAGAGCCGAACCGCCTTTATCTGCTGACCGCCACCCTACTGCAGCGCCGTCCGCTATTCAGCGACTTCAAACTGGCCCGCTTGCTGATCACTGAACTACGCGCAGCCCATGATCAACAACAGGTCACGTCTCTGGCCTGGGTGGTTATGCCCGATCATCTGCACTGGCTTGTACAACTGCAAACTGGCTCGCTGGAACAACTGATGCGCCGTATCAAAAGCAAAAGCGCACGGCAGATCAATCAGCTACTCGGCACACACGGCCCGATTTGGCAGCCGGGTTACCACGACCGCGCGCTGCGCCAAGATGAAGACCTGCAATCGGCGGCTCGCTATATCGTCGCCAATCCACTACGTGCAGGCCTGGTAAAACGTATTGGCGATTACCCGTTATGGGATGCGGTGTGGCTGTGAGGCTGCAGCCGGCCTGACGAATGATCGCGGCCAAGGCCGCTCCTACAAGGTGTATAGCCGCTACGAAGGATCGCAGGCTCGGCTGCGGGCCTCTGTAGGAGCGGGGGGACGCCCAGTTATTGCCCGCGATGCGCCAAAACGAACCAACCCTCAAGACGGCGCACCAAGCTGGAGCCTTCTGTAGCCATGGGGTTACGGCAACGCATTGGCTAGCACGGCGCATCAGCTTTTCTGACTCACTGGCCAGCTTTTTGCTTTAACCAGGCCAGTTGTCATTCCTGAGCCACTGCCCATGTCCAGTTCTCCTCCTGCTCCACGCTTGCAGCTGAGCGGTATCAGCAAGCGCTACCCCGGCTGCCTGGCCAACGACCGTATCGATTTGACGATTGCCGCCGGCGAGATTCATGCGCTGCTGGGCGAAAACGGTGCCGGTAAAAGCACCCTGATGAAGATCATCTACGGCGTTACTCAACCCGACAGCGGCGAAATTCGTTGGCACGGTGAAGCCCTGAAGATGCGTGACCCGGCCATGGCGCGCAGCCTGGGCGTGGGCATGGTCTTCCAGCATTTCTCGCTGTTTGAAACGCTGACCGTCGCAGAGAACATCGCCCTAGCCATGGGAGCCAGCGCCGGCACACCAAAGCAGCTGGAACCGAAGATTCGTGAGGTCTCGCAGCGTTACGGCATGGCCCTGGAGCCGGGACGGTTGGTGCACAGCCTGTCGATCGGCGAACGGCAGCGGGTGGAGATCGTCCGTTGCCTGATGCAGGACATCAAACTGCTGATTCTTGATGAACCGACCTCGGTACTGACCCCGCAGGAGGCCGACGAGTTGTTCGTTACCCTGCGCCGTCTGGCGGCCGAGGGCTGCAGCATTCTGTTCATCAGCCACAAGCTCGGCGAAGTGCGCGCGCTGTGCCAGAGCGCCACGGTGCTTCGCGGCGGCAAGGTATCGGGGCATTGCATACCGGCCGAATGCAGCGATCTGCAGCTGGCGCGGCTGATGGTCGGCGACGCCGAGGGACTGGAAAGCAGTTACCCAAAAGCTGACGGCGGTCTGCCGCGTTTGCGCGTGGATGATCTCAGCTGGCACAACGCCGACCCGTTCGGCTGTACCCTCAGCCACATCCGCCTGGAAGTACGCAGCGGTGAGATCGTCGGCATCGCCGGAGTAGCCGGCAATGGTCAGGACGAGCTGCTGGCTCTGCTCAGTGGCGAAACCCGTCTGCCGCGCAGCGAGCGCGAACGCATCAGCCTGGACACTCAGCCAATTGCCGATTTGTACCCGGATGCGCGGCGCAAGCTGGGCCTGGCCTTTGTTCCGGCCGAACGCCTGGGTCACGGCGCGGTGCCGGATATGAGCCTGAGTGATAACGCCCTGCTCACCGCTTTTCAGCAAGGCCTGCTGAGCAAGGGCCTGATTCAGCGCGGCAAGGTGCGCGCCTTGGCCGATGAAATTATCCAGCGCTTTGCGGTAAAGACGCCGGATGCCGATGCGCCCGCGCGCAGCCTGTCCGGCGGCAACCTGCAGAAATTTATCCTCGGCCGCGAAATCCTGCAGAACCCCAAACTGCTGGTGGCGGCGCACCCGACTTGGGGCGTGGACGTGGGCGCGGCGGCGGCGATTCATCGCGCGCTGATTGCCCTGCGCGATGCCGGCGCGGCGATTCTGGTGATCTCCGAAGACCTCGACGAGCTGTTCCAGATCAGCGACCGCATTGGCGCGCTGTGCAGCGGCAAGCTCTCGCCCCTGGCCGCTACCGCAGAAACCGAAGCGGTAGAAGTCGGCCGCTGGATGGCTGGTGAATTCGCCCCGCTTCCCCCTATCACAAGCACGCCGGCAGCCGCTGCTGCCAGCCTGAGCTGACGGAGTTTTCCATGCTGTTATCCCTAGAACCGCGTGGCCAGCAATCGCGCGCCATGCTCTGGCTATCGCCGCTACTCGCCGCGGTGCTGACTCTGTGCAGCGGCGCGCTGTTATTCGCCCTGCTCGGCCACGACCCGCTGGAAACCCTGCACACTCTGCTGATTGCGCCGCTGGCAGACTGGTATGGCGTCTCCGAACTGCTGGTCAAGGCGCTGCCGATTCTGCTCTGTGCACTTGGCCTCGCCGTGGCCTACCAGGCGCGCATCTGGAATATCGGTGCCGAAGGTCAACTGCTGCTCGGCGCGCTGGCCGGCAGCGCCATGGCGATCCAGATCATCGACTGGGACAGCCGCTGGGCGCTGGTCTGGGTGATGCTCACCGGCATGGCGGCGGGCGCAGCCTGGGGCGGCCTGACGGCGTGGCTACGCACGCAGTTCAATGCCAACGAAATCCTCACCAGCATCATGCTCAACTACATCGCCCTCAACCTGCTGCTGTTCTTTGTGCATGGCCCGCTGAAGGACCCGGCCGGATTTAACTTTCCGGAATCGGCGATGTTCGGCGATGCCAGCCGCCTGCCGCTGCTCAGCGAAGATGGCCGTTTGCACGCAGGTCTGTATTTCGCCTTGCTGGCGCTGGTGGCGGTGTGGGTGCTGCTGCACAAGAGCTTTCTCGGCTTCCAGATCAAGGTACTCGGCCTCGACCGCCGCGCCGCCGGCTTTGTTGGCTTTCGTGAAAAGCGCCTGGTGTGGTTCGCCTTGCTGGTCAGCGGTGGCCTAGCCGGGCTGGCGGGTGTCGGTGAAGTGGCTGGACCGATTGGCCAACTCGTGCCACAGGTTTCGCCCGGTTATGGCTATGCGGCGATTACCGTGGCCTTTCTCGGCAGGCTCAATCCGCTCGGCATCGTCTTCGCCAGCCTGCTGATGGCGCTGCTGTATCTGGGCGGCGAGAACGCGCAGATGACCATGAACCTGCCTCAAGCGATCACCCAGCTATTCCAGGGAATGATGCTGTTCTTCCTGCTCGCCTGCGATGTGCTGATCCTCTATCGGCCACGGCTGAAATTGAAGTGGGCGCAGCGCAAAGCCAACGTAGAAGCACTGGCCTGACAACGAACCTGTAGGGGCGGCCGGGCGGCGTACCGCTTGCTCGCGATTCGCGGCGACACTGATCGCGAGCAAGAACAGGGCGTCCCCCTCGCCCCTACAAAAGCTATATGCAAAGGAACTCCCGATGGACCTCGACCTGTTAAGCAATATTTTCTACGCCATGGTGCGCACCGGTACGCCGCTGCTGCTGGTGGCCTTGGGCGAACTGGTGTGCGAGAAGAGCGGCGTACTCAACCTCGGCCAGGAAGGCATGATGCTGTTCGGCGCGGTGATCGGTTTTATCGTCGCCCTAAGCACTGGCAACCTGTGGCTCGGCGTATTGCTGGCGATGAGTGCCGGCATGTTGCTGTCAATGCTGTTCGCCGCGGTGGCATTGGGCTTTAACGCCAATCAGGTGGCCACCGGGCTGGCGCTGACCATCTTTGGCGTCGGCCTATCGACATTTGTTGGCGCAGCCTGGGTGGGTAAACCGCTGACAGGTTTCGAACCCATCGCCATCCCGCTGCTCAGTGAAATCCCGCTGATCGGGCGCATGCTGTTCGACCAGGACGTGCTGGTGTACCTGTCCTTTGCCCTGTTCGGCCTGGTGGGCTGGGTGCTGCTGAAAAGCCGCATCGGCTTGATCATCCAGGCGGTCGGTGAAAACCCCGACGCCGCCAGTGCCATGGGCCTGCCGGTGCTGCGCGTGCGCACCCTGGCAGTGCTGTTCGGCGGCGCCATGGCTGGACTGGCGGGCGGTTATCTATCGTTGGCTTATACGCCAATGTGGGCAGAAAACATGACCGCCGGACGCGGCTGGATCGCTCTCGCGCTGGTGGTATTTGCCAGCTGGCGGGTATTCCGTGTGCTGCTCGGTGCTTACCTGTTCGGCTTGGCCAGCATCATCCATTTGGTCGCCCAGGGTATCGGCCTGTCGATCCCGTCCAACCTGCTGGCGATGCTGCCGTATGTGGCGACGATTCTGGTGCTGGTACTGCTCTCGCGCGACGCAATCAAAACGCGACTATTCGCCCCCGTATCACTGGGCAAACCCTGGCAGCCTGGGCACTGACCCACGTCTACGCACCAGCAGGCAGCACGACCTGCACCTTACGCACCAGCACAGCACCACCGCAGAACCCCGCTCCGGCGGGGTTCTGCGTAATAGCGCGGCATTACGCGCTAATTGTCCAGTTGGTCAGCTTTTTGCAATCCAACCGGCAGCTGTTTAACAACAACGTACCCACACACATCGGAGTTCCACCGACCATGTTCGAGAAGAGCAAAAAACCTCTGCTGCGCACCCTCGTTGCCGCCCTTGGCTTTAGCGCCACCTTGGGCGCTTCGGCCGCTGACCCGTTGAAAGTCGGCTTCGTTTATATCGGCCCAATTGGTGACCACGGCTGGACCTACCAGCACGAGCAAGGTCGCCAAGAGCTGATCAAGCAGCTTGGCGACAAAGTTGAAACCAGCTACGTGGAAAACGTACCAGAAGGCGCAGACGCCGAGCGCGTTATCCGCAACATGGCCAAAGGCGGTTACGACCTGATCTTTACCACCTCTTTCGGCTACATGAACCCGACGCTGAAAGTGGCCAAGCAGTTCCCTAAAGTCACCTTCGAGCACGCCACCGGCTACAAGCAGGACAAGAACCTCGGCACCTACCTGTCGCGCTCTTATGAAGGCCGTTACGTCGGCGGTTTCCTCGCAGCGAAGATGACCAAGACCAAGAAAATCGGCTATGTCGCCTCCTTTCCAATCCCGGAAGTGATCCGTGACATCAACGCCATTCAGCTGGCCCTGGACAAGTACAACCCAGGCAGCGAGATCAAAGTGGTGTGGGTCAACTCCTGGTTCGATCCGGGCAAGGAATCCGACGCGGCTAACGCGCTGATCGACCAAGGCGTGGACGTAGTATTCCAGCACACCGACAGCCCTGCACCGATCCAGACTGCCGAGCGCCGTGGCGTCTACTCGGTAGGCTACGCCTCGGACATGGCGCACTTCGGGCCGAAAGCCGTGCTCACCTCGATCGTCAACGACTGGGGCCCGCACTACGTCAAATCCACCCAAGCAGTAATGGATGGTACGTGGAAGCCACAGGATTTCTGGGGTGGCTTGGCTGAAGACACCATCCGCCTGCCGATCAGCGATCTGGTACCGGCCGAGGTGAAAACCGAAGCCGAGCAGATCATTGCCGACATCAAGAGCGGTGCTTTCCACCCGTTCACCGGCCCGATCAAGGACCAGAGCGGCGTAGAGAAAATTCCAGCGGGCGTCACGGCAACTAACGCCGAGCTGGCTTCGATGAACTACTACGTAGAAAACGTAAAGGCTGAACTGCCGAAGTAAGCTGGAAATCGCGGCTGAAGTCGCTCCCACAGGAGTGGGGGCGTTTTAGCGGCGATAGTTTTCAGCAATCACCGATGCCGTCCCTGCTAACCCGTAGCAGAACCGCATCAAAGGGTGCCCCATAACAGGTGCACCCTTTTCGCTGCCCTGGGTACGAGAAGACTCGCAGCATGCCCCCACCCGGAGCCTCTATGCACACCCTACCGATTATCGATATCGCCCCGCTCTACAGCGACAATCAAGCCAACTGGTCCGCCGTGGCCGAGCAAATTGACCGCGCCTGCCGCGACTGGGGCTTTTTCTATATCACCGGACACCCCATCAGCCCGGCGCGTATCAACGAGCTGCTGACTGCCGCCAAAACTTTCTTCGCCTTGCCGGCTGCTGAGAAGCTCAAGATCGACATTACCCAGACCGCCCATCACCGTGGCTACGGTGCGATTGCCACCGAGCAGCTGGACCCGAGCAAACCGAGTGATCTGAAGGAGACCTTCGACATGGGTTTCCATATGGCCGCCGAGCACCCCGAGGTTCTGGCCGGCAAACCGTTGCGCGGGTCTAACCGTCATCCGGACATGCCCGGCTGGGCGCCACTGATGGAGCAGCACTACAGCGATATGCAGGCGCTGGCCAACACCCTGCTACGCGCCATGACCTTGGCCCTGAATATCGACCGCGACTTCTTTGACACACGCTTTCATGAGCCGATCAGCGTGCTGCGCATGATTCACTACCCGCCGCGCCACACCGCCAGCAGCACTGAGCAGCAAGGCGCTGGGGAGCACACCGATTACGGCTGCATCACCCTGCTCTATCAGGATGACGCCGGTGGCCTGCAAGTACGCGCCCGCGACGGCGACTGGATTGATGCACCACCGATTGCCGGCAGCTTTGTGGTCAATATCGGCGACATGCTCGCGCGTTGGAGCAATGACCGTTACACCTCGACTCCACATCGCGTGATCAGCCCATTGGGTGTCGACCGTTACTCCATGCCGTTCTTCGCCGAGCCACACCCGGACACCGAAATCAGCTGCCTGCCCAACTGCTCGGACGCCGCCAACCCGCCGAAATACCCGTCCGTCACCAGCGCCGAGTACCTGCTGTCGCGCTTTGCCGACACTTATGCGTATCGACGCGAAGAGCCGCCCAGCTAAGTAAGGGCTTAGGGCTGAAGCGGATGGCTCCCACGCTCCGGCGTGGGAGCTGAGCCCAGGACGCTCCGCGCCCCTCAGACGCAGAACGAATGCAACCGCATTCCCACGCGGAGCGTTGGAACGATCAATTCCCCCGACGTTGCGGGCGCCTTTCAATTCGGCGAAATCTGACCAAGCGGTTAAACTTGCCAACGATAACGCCTGATAACGAGATATGACCATGTACGACTGGCTCAACGCCCTGCCCAAAGCCGAATTGCATCTGCACTTGGAAGGTTCACTAGAACCCGAGTTGCTGTTTGCCCTGGCCGAGCGCAACAAAATCGCCCTGCCTTGGAATGACGTCGAAGCGCTGCGCAGTGCCTACGCCTTCAACAACCTGCAGGAATTTCTCGACCTGTATTACGCCGGTGCCGACGTGTTGCGCACCGAGCAGGATTTCTACGACCTGACCTGGGCCTACCTGCTCAAGTGCAAGGCGCAGAACGTCATCCACACCGAACCGTTCTTCGACCCGCAGACCCACACCGACCGGGGTATTCCCTTTGAAGTAGTGCTGCGCGGCATCAAACAGGCGCTGGTCGATGGCGAGAAACAGCTGGGCATCAGCCACGGTCTGATTCTGAGTTTTCTGCGGCATCTGTCCGAAGAAGAAGCGTTTAAAACCTTTGAGCAGGCCATGCCATTCCGCGATGCGTTTATCGCAGTCGGCCTGGACAGCTCGGAGATGGGCCACCCGCCGCGCAAGTTCCAGCGAGTATTCGATAAAGCACGCAGCGAAGGCCTGCTGACCGTCGCCCACGCCGGCGAGGAAGGCCCGCCCGAGTACATCTGGGAAGCCCTGGATCTACTGAAGATCGAGCGCATCGATCACGGTGTACGCGCCATCGAAGACGAGCGGCTGATGCAGCGCATCATCGACGAGCAGATCCCGCTGACCGTCTGCCCGCTTTCCAATACCAAGCTCTGCGTGTTCGACGACATGCGCCAGCACAACATCCTGCAGATGCTCGAACGCGGCGTGAAGGTGACGGTGAACTCGGACGACCCGGCCTACTTTGGCGGCTACGTCACCGAGAACTTTGCCGCCCTTTACGACAGCCTGGGCATGACCCAGGAACAGGCCAAACGCCTGGCGCAGAACAGCCTGGATGCGCGACTGGTTTAAAGCGCACAGCGCAAAAAATAGCCCGGCATTAGCCGGGCTATTTTTTAAGCGGTACTGCCGAGCGTGTTCGGCAACTCACGGATCGAGCTTGCGCCGCTTACCCGTCACCATCGACAACGGCAGGTTTTCCTTCAGTCGATAGCTTTCAAACAGTGCCGCCGCAATATGCAGCCCCACCAGGGCCATTAACGCGTTGGCACAGAAGTCATGAATATCCAACGGTAGATCAGCACCCCAGAAATAATCGACTTCCTCCATCAGAAAGCCGGTCACGCCCAGGCCAAGCATCAACAGCATCATGCCGATCATAACCAGGCCACCGAGTGGGGAATGCCCCATGCGGTGGTAGTCACGCCCGCTAACGAGCGCCTTTAGGTGTTCGGTCAAACGCGCTCGAGTTGGCCAAAAGTCTGCCCAGCGCGCCGCCGGTGACCCAACAAAACCCCACAGCAAACGAATCGCCAGCCAGGCTACAGCGTAATAACCAAACCAGCGGTGCCAGTTTTCGCCCTCTTCGGTGAAGAAGTAATTAGCCAGGAAAGCGCCCGCCAAGGACCAGTGAAACAGCCTAACGACTGGGTCCCACAAGCGTAGGGTCGGTGCGTTCATCAGTCTTCAACGCCACCTTTGATGACCTTGCCAGTGACCGGATCGAAGTAGATTTCGACCTTCTGGCCATCTTTGTTGTGGCCGTAGATTTCGTAGCAGTTACCGCCAGTCACCTTGAACTTCTTGATTTCATAGCCCTGGGCTTTGAGGTCAGCCTGGAACGCATCTTGATCCTGCCACTGCGCTTTGTCAGCGGTGGTGCACTGGGTCGCGGCGAAGGTCAACGGGCTGGCAAGTACCAGGGACAGCAGGAGTAATTTGCGCATGATGTAGTCCTCGTGATGCTGGGGGAATGTGTTTGCGGGGACTAATGTCGCGCGGCAACCTTAAGGCTCTATTAGGAAAAACAAAGGGCCCATCAAATGATGAGCCCTTTGCTGAATTGCTCAGCGAGTCAGGATCAGAAGTCGTAGTCGACCTTGGCCCAGAGGGTGCGGCCCGGCTCGTCGATACGGGTTTCAGCCGGGAAGCCAAAACCGGCATCACCACCGAGGTTAAGGTGCTCGGCATAGTTCTTGTCGAACAGGTTGTCGACCCCGGCACTCAGCTTGACCTGCTTGGTTACACGGTAAGCCCCGTTGAGCGAGAACACGCCGAAACCCGCGCTGTCACCCAGGTCCTGGCCCACCACGTTGCCGCGACCGTCAGCCACCCGGCCCTGGCCATCGACTACGCGCCACAGTGCGCCGGCGCTCCAGTTGTCACGCTGGTAGGTCAGGCCCAGGCGCGCTTCCAGCGGCGGCATCTGCGGCAGCGCTTCGCCATCGGAGCTGTTCTTGCCCCAGGCGTAAGCCAGAGTGGCATCGGCCTTCCAGTTGGAATTCAAGTTATACGCCACGCCCAACTCGCCACCCATGATGCGTGCATCGATGTTGTCGGCCTGAGTATTCATGCCGCGATAATCGAACAGGATGTAGTCACGCACCTGACCGACATAGGCCGAGGCCCAGGCCTGCAGCGCTTTATCGCGATATTGAATACCGACGTCCAGCTGCGTGGTCTTCTCCGGCTTGATGCCATCGAAGGCGTTATCCGATCCTGCAGGGCCGTTAAGCCCGGCAGAAAACAGCTCCCAGTAATCCGGGAAGCGCTGCACATGACCAATACCGGCATAGACGGTGGTCGGCGAGCCAGTCAGGTCATGCTCATAGCGTACAAAGCCACTGGGCAAAGTATCGGCACGGGTTTCGCCCGCTGTCGGGTTAGGCGTTGGCATGCCCATACCCATCATGCTGCTGAAGCTCGGCCGGAAGTCCTTGGCCGAGGCACGGTCCAGGCGCGCGCCGGACACCAGACGATTACGCCCAGCCAACTGCCAAGTGGACTCGGCGAAAATGCCGTAGTTGTGCATCAGCGCGTCCTTGTCCCACGCAAAGTGATCAGCGTCGGTGTAGTCGCCCATCATGCTCAGGGTAGAGCTGCGCTGGCGGTGCTCGCTGCGCTGCGCATCGACGCCGGTGACCAGCTCGACATCCTGCCACTGCCAGGTCGCGGCCAGGCGCGCGCCGAGTGTGCGGCGGTCGACCTGCGCCGCCATTGGGCCACTCATCATGCTGGTTGGGTCCGGCATGCGCAGGCGGAAGTTGTCCATGATGTGGTCGGCGTAGTTGTAGTAAACCTTGGCCTCGACTTTATCCAGCACACCACCCAGGTTACTGCGCTCCACGCGCAGGCCGAGGCTTTCACGCTTGAACTGAGTGCCATCCATGCCACGGCCGCCGTAGCGTGCCTCGCCATCACCACGGCCGGCGGTCAGTTCAATCAGGGTATCGGCATCCGGAGTCCAGCCCAGGGCTACGTCGCCGTTCCATTTGTCCCAGCGCGAGGGGATGGTGTCGCCATTACCGTTGTCGTAATCGTCCGAATGCGAGCGGTTGCCAGTCACGCGCAGGTAGCCCTGCTCGCTGCCGACAGCGCCATCGAGCGTCTGGTCGAAACGACCGTTGGAGCCGGCCAGCACGCTGGCATGCAAGCGTGCGCCCAGCTCACCAAAACGCTCCGGCTCGCGGTCGAAGCGCACCACACCCGCCGAGGCGCCAGGGCCCCAGATCACGCTTTGCGGGCCTTTGGTGACGGTCAGCAGGTCATAAGTTTCCGGCGAGATGTAGGAGCTCGGTGCATCCATCCGCCCCGGGCAGGCTCCGAGCATCTGCCCGCCATCGGTAAGCAACAACAGACGTGAGCCGAACATCCCGCGTAGCACCGGATCACTGTTGCTGCCGCCGCTGCGGACGGCAGAGAAACCGGGAATAGACTTCAGGTAATCCGCCGCATCACTGGCCGGCACCGGCTGGCGCGGATCCTTGGGGTAGGCCACCACGGTCAGTGGCGAGCGCTGCTGTACCGCGGTAATCACCAACGGCGGCAACTGCAGCTCGGCAGTTTGCTCAGGCGTTTGTGCCGCATGCCCCTGGCCAGCCAAAAGCAAGCCGACACAGAGAGGAGCCAGACGAAAAGGTGCAGCACTTATCAATAGCGAACGAGTAGACATGGATATTCCAAAATCGAGACAAAACCAGAGAATGGCCAGCGCCGCTAAGCGGCAGTGACACAAGCAATAAGCTGATGACGATTAGGAATAAACGGGGGGAGCGCGGCTACGTGAGCCGGGGAAAATGGCCGAGCGCGCCACGCCACTGCGTACCGGCGCACTGTGCCGATCCACTGCAGTAGTCGCAGCCAACGCCAGTGATGGGCTGGCACAACCGGTCGCAGGGCTGTGCAACAACAGCGTGCAATAGCCGCACTTGGCCCACGGGGCGTCATGACTCAGCGAGCTGTCATGACTACCGCTGTGCTCACCACAGGCCAACTCAGTCAGCCAGGCCGGTTCGGCAGGCTGACTGAGCTGCGACCATAACGGCCCGACACTGAGCAATAGCATGGCCAACAGGGCCAGCCAGCTCGCGCGGTAATGGGCAGTTAGGGAGCGCTTATGGGGCATCACGACAACTCAAGAATGCTGCACCGACTAGGGCCAAAGGCCAGAAAACACGACAGGGATGCGTCAACGACGTGGCCATAAAACCCCGCTGCCACACAGTGGGGCTGAATGATGCAAATCAGTGAGCGTGCTCGTCAGCGGGGGCATCCTTTTGCACGGCCACTTCGACATCAACCTTACCGGCGTTTTCAAAGGTCAGGGTCAGCGGGAAACGCTCGCCGTCCTTGGCCTGCTGTTTCAGGTTGAACATCATCACGTGGTAGCCCATGGGTTCGAACTTCACCTCACCGCCGGCGGGGATGGTTACGTTCTCAACCTGCTGCATTTTCATCACACCGTCGGCATGTATGTGCTCATGCAGCTCCGCTTTACCGGCGTGCGGGGTGCTGACACTGAGCAGACGATCTGCCTCGGCGCCCTTGTTGTGCACCACAAAATAAGCCGCCGCCGTAGGGGCTACAGGTGGCATTTCCCGCGACCAGGGGTGGGCGATGTGCAACTCACCGACCGTGTATTCGTGGGCATTGGCAAACAGGCTCGGGCTCAGCAAAGCGGCAATCAGCAGGGTCTTTTTCAACAACATGGTGTGTCTCCATTAGTGGGCTAACAGTTCAAGCATGCAATACATGGGTACGTGTATAACGCAGGCACATCAGGCCTGCGTTCATCCAGTCACTCAGTCGCTGGTCAGTGGGCGCAAGCCCGCTATACGTGACAACAGCAACCAATCCAGCGCGCAGATCAGCAACAAGGACGCGCCCACCAGCGGGAAGGCGGCGCCGAGCAGGGCCATGATGACAATCGCGGTTTTCCAGCGCGGCAGGTCGTGGCGCAGCGGCGGTACGCCAAACTTGCCGCTCGGACGGCGCTGCCACCACATGATCAGGCCGCTGATCGCACTCAGCAGCACCAGCAGGCAGACCGCAAGCATCAGCAACTGGTTGGCCAGGCCGAACAGCTTGCCCTCATGCAACATCACCCCAGTTTCCACGGTTTTAGCCACCACGCCGTAATCCTTCCAGCGCACATCGGCGAGCACCGCACCGCTGTATTGATCGATGTGCAGGGTGGCGTCGTTACGTGGGTCAGCGGCAAATAGCGCGATGCTGTACACCCCAGTCTCACCTTTCGGCAGGGTGATGCTGTAACCCGGTTGCACGCCGCGCTCGGCAGCGGTATCAACCACGTACTGCAGCAGATTGGCCGGAGCCGCAGGTATCTGCGACGCCGCATGAGCGTTATGCGCGGCATGCGGGTCGGAAGCCGGCAGCGGCGTGGTTTCCACTGCCCAGGCAACGGTCTGCTGACTGCTGGTGTTGAGGCTGCCGGTAAGCTTGCCGGACTGCGGCACGTCATCCCACATCGCCGCTGGGAAGTGGTTCCAGGCGCCGGCAAACTGCGCGCCCCAGAAGCCGGTCCAGGTCATCCCGGTGAGCAGCATAAACAACAGCAGCAGCGAGCCCCAAAAGCCTGTCACCGCGTGCAAGTCACGCCACAGCAAACGCCCACGAGCACTCAGCCTTGGCCACAGCACACCCGCCCCAGAACGCCCGCGCGGCCACCACAGGTACAGACCGGAGACCACCAACACGATGCCCCAACCGGCGGCTAACTCAATCAGGCGGTCGCCCAGGGTGCCGATCATCAGGTCGCCATGTAGCTGACGGGCGATGGCCTGCAAGTTGAGCTGCGCATCCTGGCTGCCCAGAATCCTGGCGCTGTAAGGGTCAACAAACACATTGAGGCTCTGGCCATCGACCTCCAGCACAAACTGCGCGCTACGCTCGGTGTTCAGCGGCGGCAGGTACTGGCTGATACTGGCCTCGGGATACGCCTGGCGCACCAGTGCCAGTTGCTGATCGGCCGAGATCGCTTGCTCGGCAGGCGTCACCTGCAGCAGCTCGGCATACATCAGCTGATCCAGCTGCGGCTTGAACAGGTAGATGATCCCGGTGACCGAGAGCAGGATCAGAAATGGGATCACGAACAGCCCGGCATAGAAATGCCAGCGCCAGGCCAGGTTATAAAAAGAAGGAGCACGTTGGCTCATGGATCAACTCCGATAGCTCATCAATAGCGTTACTGCACGAGACAACATGCAGCACAACGACGACAGCCGGGACGTGATGCCCGGTCGCTACAGAGTGAACGGAGAAGCGCGGGGGTTGGCCGAAGGCCAGAGATAGCGAACAGGTCGCGGGGTAAAGAAGAACGTCAGCAGTGGTGCGCGGCTGGGTGCCAGCAAACCTAGCAAACCGAAAAACGCCGCCAGAATGATCGCGCTGAAGGTGGAACTCAGGGAGCAACCGGAGCCGGTTGCCGAATTGGGCGCCACCACACCGGAGCCTTCCAGATCGGCACCGGCACCGAAGTTGCCCTCAAAAGAGCAGTACTGGCTGCTCAATCCACTGAGCTGAAGTCCGGCCATCTGCCCGTGACCAATACTGCAGGCGAACGCACTGAACAGAACGCTGAAATACAGCATCCAGGCCAGCAGGCGACGGTCAGTACGGGTCATTTTCATGGGGCGCGACTCTAGCATTGCTCTGGGGCGCATGTGACACAGCCGCACTGCGATGGATTGCCGCAGCGCGCTGGCGGCAATCTTAGTTCGGCCACGGCGCATCCGCCAACAACTCTGTACACCTTAGCTGCACGAACTCACGCAGCAGCAACACCGGCTTGCTCAGTTGCGCACGGTGCGCGCAGATCAGGTTGAGCGGTGTCGGCTCGCCGCGCAGCTCGGGCAGCAGTACCTGGAGCCGACCGGCGCGCACGTCGCCGGCCACATCCAGCCAGGATTTGTACACCAGCCCGGCACCACTGACCGCCCAACGCCGCACCACATCGGCATCATCACTGACCCGGTCGCCTTTGACGCTAATGCCTTGCTCGCGCTTGCCATCACTGAAACGCCAGCGGTCATGCAGCCGCCCGCCGAGCATGTAGAGCAGACAGTTGTGCTCGGCCAGCTCATCCACCGATTGCGGCGCGCCATGCAGCTGCAGGTACTGCGGTGCGGCGCAGAGCACACGGCGGTTAGCGGCGGCAACGGGTAAGGCGACCAGGCTGGAGTCCTCTGGGGCGCCGTAGCGCAGGGCAATGTCCACCGGCTCGCGAAACAGATCCGCCACACGATCACCCAGAAGCAGGCGCAGTAGCACCTGAGGATGCGCCAGCTGAAACTCATCCAGCCAGGGCAACAGCGTATTGCGGCCGAAATCCGATGGCGCAGACAGCTGCAACGGCCCACTGATGCCGACCTTGCTGCCAGCCAACTGCTGACGGCCGTCATCCAGGCTCTGCAGGGCCAACCGTGCATGGCCGAGAAACAACTCACCCTCGGGTGTCAGCCGCAGGCTGCGGGTGGAGCGGCTGAACAGGCGCGCCTGCAGTTGCTGTTCCAGACGCTTGAGCGCGGCGCTGGCCACTGCCGGGGAAATATCCAGGCGTCGCGCTGCCGCCGAGAGATTGCCCAGATCAGCGGTGGTGACAAACAACTGCAGATCATCAAAACGCAGCATGGCAGCTCATTATCAAAAAAATATTGAAAGAGACTCTAGTAGCAGACTGTTTTTCTCGTCAATCAAATAACCGAGCATTGCCAGCACTTAACCGGAGTCCACCATGACCACGCCACTGACCCTGATTGCCACCATCACTGCCCTCCCCGGCCAGGCCGAGGCTGTTGAAGCAGGCTTGCGCCAATTGGTGCCGCCCAGCCAAGCCGAAGCCGGTTGCCTGCAATACAACCTGCACCGCCATCAGGAGCTGCCCAATCGTTTCATCATGGTTGAGCAGTGGCAGGACGCCGCCGCCCTCCGCGCGCACCAGCAGACCGCACACTTTCTGCACTTCGGCGAAACCTGCGGCAGCCTGCTGGAACAGGTCGATCATCAACTGATGCAACGCATTCTCTAAGGAGCACTCTATGAAAGCTGTCGCCTATTACCAGCCTCTGCCCATCGACCACGCCGACGCCCTGCAGGATGTCGAACTGCCTGCACCAACGCCCGGGCCGCGCGACCTGCTGGTCGAGGTCAAGGCCATTTCGGTCAACCCGGTAGACACCAAGATCCGTCGCAATGTCGCCCCTGAAGACGGCGCTGCCAAGGTACTGGGCTGGGACGCCAGCGGTATCGTCAAGGCCGTGGGCAGCGATGTCAGCCTGTTCCAGCCTGGTGACCGGGTGTATTACGCCGGGGCGATCAACCGCGCCGGGGCCAACAGCGAGCTACATGTGGTGGATGAACGCATCGTAGGGCGTATGCCAGAAAAGCTGGCGTTTGCCGAAGCCGCCGCCCTGCCGCTAACCGCAATCACCGCCTGGGAGTTGTTGTTTGAGCGACTGCAAGTCAGCCAAGGCAGCGCAGACCTGGGCCAGAGCCTGCTGATCGTCGGTGCAGCCGGCGGCGTGGGTTCCATCTTGGTGCAGCTGGCACGTCAACTCACTGGCCTGACAGTGATTGGCACCGCATCCCGCCCCGAGACCCAAGCCTGGGTTCGCGAGCTGGGTGCGCATCATGTGATCGACCATCGCCAACCGCTGAGTGAAGAGCTGAAACGCATCGGTATCAACCAGGTCACCCATGTGGCGAGCCTGACCCAGACCGATCAGCACTATGCGCAACTGGTCGAAGCTCTGGCCCCGCAAGGCCGTCTGGCGCTGATCGACGATCCAGAGCAGCCGCTGGACATCATGCCGCTCAAGCGCAAAAGCCTGTCGCTGCACTGGGAGTTGATGTTTACCCGCTCGCTGTTCGAGACCGCCGACATGATCGAGCAGCATCGCCTGCTGCAACGGGTTGCCGAACTGGTGGATGCCGGCACCCTGCACACCACCCTCGGCGAACACTTCGGCAGCATCAACGCGGCCAATCTGCGCCGCGCTCATACTCTGCTGGAAAGCGGCACGGCCAAGGGCAAGATTGTTCTCGAAGGGTTTTAAAAAAGCCTGGGCACTCCGGCTCACGTTCTGCGTGAGCCGGCAGCTTTTTTATCGCACGCCCTGCATTCGACAAAGGGCCGACTAGACTCAAGACATTGCCTCTTTCAGGCAACATCCTCTCTGTTCTTTCGACTTGGCTAGCCACTGGCGGTAAGGGATGCGACCCGATTTTCAAGGTTCACTGCGCCTGGCTGGCGCATATATCCTGTTCAGCGCCCTGTGGATCTTTGGCAGCGACTACCTGCTGCACGCACTGGTCAAAGACAGCGAGTTGGTGGCCGAGCTGCAAACAGGCAAAGGCCTATTGTTTATTCTGCTCAGCACTGGGCTGATCTTCCTGCTCAACCAGCGTGACAGTCTGGCGCAGCGTCAATTACTGGAAGATCTCACCCACAACAGCCGCCTGCTGCAACAGACCCAACGCAACGCCGGGCTCGGCAGCTGGGAATACCTTAATGGCTTCCACTGGAGCGAAGAGGCCCTCTGCCTGCTCGGCCGTGATGCTGACAGTCAGCAGTGCAACCTCGAACAGCTGCTCAGCTGGCTGCACCCTGCCGAACGCTCTGCCGTGCAACGCGCCCTACTGGCCTTGCTGGATGGCCGTAATCCCATGATGGTGAGTGCCCGCCTGCTGCAACCGCAGCCACATCAGGCCACTTGGCTGATGCTGCGTGGTGAGGCCGACGAACAGGGGCGCATCCTCGGCACCGTGCAGAACATCAGCGCGCAGAAACGCGACGAGAGTGCCCTGCGCGAGAGCGAACAGCGCTTTCGTCAATTATTCGAGCAGACCCCACGAATTGCCGTACAAGGCTATGACCGCGAGCGCCGGGTGATCTACTGGAATCAGGCCAGCACCCTGCTCTATGGCTATGCCGTGCATGAAGTGATGGGGCGCCGCCTGGAGGAGCTGATCGTGCCGCTCCCGGTGCGTAGCAAGGTGGCCAGCGCGATCAACCTGTGGCAGCTCGGTGGCCCGCCAATTCCTGCCGCCGAGGTGCAATTGCAGCGCAAGGACGGCAGTCTGGTGTGGGTCTATTCCAGCCACCTGATGTTGCGCAACAGCCTTGATCAAGTGGAGCTGTACTGCGTCGATATCGACCTGACCGAGCAGAAGAAAATGGACAGCGAACTGCAGGTCAGCGAAAGCCGCTACCGTTCGCTGGTCGAGCACCTCGGTGATGCAGTTTTTATCACCGACGCTGACGACAAACTGAGCTTTCTCAACCCGGCCTGGGAGCAGATCAGCGGTTACCCGATCCACGAAAGCCTGGGCAGTTCGTTACAGCGCTTTATGCCAGAGCTAAGCCAGACCACGCTGCGTCAACGCCTGGAAGAACTGCGCAGTAGCAAGCTGGGCAGCCTGCGCCTGGAATGCCAGTTGCTGACCCACAGCGGCCAAGCACGCCGCGTTGAATTGCACCTCAACCTGAGCCTGCCCGAACACAGCCTGCACGGCAGCCTGCATGACGTGCATGAGCGCCATCAAACGCAGCATCTGCAACAGGCGCGCAATGCGGTACTCGACGAGTTGCTCGGCCTGCACCCGCTGCACAGCATTCTCGCCGGCATCACCCGGCGCCTGGAAAGCCTGCAACCGCAGATGCGCGTATCGATCATGCTGCTTGATGAGCAACAGCGCCTGCATGTTGGCGCTGCACCAAGCCTGCCGGAGGCGTACTGCCAAGCCATCGAAGGGATTCAAGCGGCACCGGAGGTCGGCTCATGCGGGCATGCCGCTGCCAGTGGCGAGTTGGTTATTGCCGAGGACCTCAGCCAGCACCCCTATTGGCGCAACTACAAAAGCGTCGCCCTGGCCGCTGGCCTGCACGCATGCTGGTCACTGCCATTCAAGGATGACAGCGGCCAGGTGCTGGGTACCTTCGGCATCTACTACCCACAGCCCAGTCGGCCGAGTGCAGCCGATATCGCCCTGGTCACCGAATTCACCCGACTGGCCGGGCTGGCCGTGCAGTTCAGAGCCAACCCCACCACAGCCAAAGTGAGCGAATCAGACCAACGGTACGCCAGCCGTGATTGATTTGTTACAGGTCAATGAAAGTTCACATTGAGCGACTAGACTGGCCTTTCTTGCATAGGAGGCTCTTCGATGAACGTATTGATCCAACCGGTAAAAACAGCCGCTGGCTCAGGCTGGAAAGTAAGCTTTGGCAAGCAGGGTGTCACCTTTCGCAGTGAAAGCGAGGCCCGTCAGTTCGTCAGCACCCTGCAAGCGCGTCTGAGCGCACCGCATATGCTGCCCACCCTGCAGCAACGTGCCGCCAGCTAGGCCCTATGCGCGGATCGCGCCGCGCTCTACCCAACGGGTAAACAGAGAAAAGCTCACAGCCAATACCCCGCAACCGAAGATCACCACGGCAATCGGCCAGGCACTGCCGTCATGCAGCACGCCAACCATCGCAGCGGCACTCGCGGCGATAACGAACTGCACGCTGCCAAGCAACGCCGAGGCGCTGCCGGCATGGCTGCCCTGCCCGGCCATGGCGCAGGCCGAGGCGTTCGGCAGCAGAATACCCAAGCTGGCAATGCAGCCGAACAATGGAATCAGTAGCGGCCACAAGGCTTGCGGCTTGGCCAGCGCCACCAGCAACAGGGCCAGACCACAGGCCAGGTAGAACCATACGGTCTTACCCAGCCAGTACGCCGGCCCGTGCCGCGCCACCAGCCAGGCATTCAGCTGCGCCACCAGAATAAAGCCCAGGGCATTGCTACCGAACAGCCAGCCGTAATGCTCGGCGGGGATGCCATACAGCTCGATAAATACGAAGGGTGAACCGGCGATATAGGCAAACATCCCGGCAATCGCACAACCACCGGTCAGTGCATAACCAAGAAACGCCAAGTCAGTGAACAACCGCTTGTACTCCCCTAGCGCTCCGCGCAAAGGCGCAGGCGGCGAGTCTTTCGCCAGGGTTTCCGGCAGCCACAGGGCCACCGCCAGCAGGCAGATAAGGCTGAACAGCGTCAGGCAGATAAAGATCGACGGCCAGCCCAACGTGCTCAGCAGTAACCCACCACCCAGCGGCGCGAGAATCGGCGCCAGGCCCATCACCAGCATCAACTGGGAAAACACCTTGGCCGAGCTGATCGGGTCACACAGGTCACGTACCACCGCCCGTGACACCACCATCCCGGCGCAGCCACCCAAGGCCTGCACAAAGCGCGCGGTAATCAGCCATTCCAGGCTCGGCGCCAGGGCACAAGCCAGCGAGGCCAGACTGAACAGCATGACCCCAACCAGCAGCGGTTTGCGCCGGCCAAAACGGTCAGCCAGCGGGCCGTACGCCAGCTGACCGATAGCCAGGCCAGCAAAGTAGGCAGCCAACGACAGCTGCACATGCTCGACATCGGTGGAAAACGCGCGCGCCAGGGTTGGGAAGCTCGGCAGGTAAAAATCAATAGCCAGCGGGCCGAAGGCGCTGAGCGCACCGAGAATCAGCAGAAGACGTAACGGCATGGATATCCCGAAAAGTAAGGGCCGCTATAACCGCAGCCAGCCCACAAGGTCTGAGGCGAAATAAATACTGGAAAACATAAAGGCGTAGGTTGGCTTGCGCTGCACGCTGCAAGTCAACCTACGCCCCGGGCTAGTACCGTGGAATCAAGCCGACGTATCGGCCTTTTTCCTGCCTTTGCCGATTTTCTCTGCCAGCGATTCCACCAGCAGGTAGAACATCGGGATCAGGAAGATCGCCAGGAAGGTTGCCGCCATCATCCCGCCGATTACCCCGGTGCCAATCGAGTGACGACTGGCCGAGCCTGCGCCCGTGCTGATCGCCAGCGGCACAACACCGAGAATAAAGGCCAGCGAGGTCATGATGATCGGCCGGAAACGCAGACGCGAAGCCTCCAGCGCCGACTCGAAAATGCCCATGCCCTGGTGCCGATTGAGCACTGCGAACTCGACAATGAGAATGGCGTTCTTCGCCGCCAGACCGATCAGAGTGACCAGTCCGACCTGGAAGTACAGGTCGTTCTCAATGCCGCGCAACCACACCGCGAGAATCGCCCCGAACACTGCGAACGGCACCGCAGTGACCACTGCCAGCGGCAGAGTCCAGCGCTCGTACTGCGCGGCAAGAATCAGGAACACCATGATCAGGCCGAAGATAAAGGCACTGCTGCCCGAACCTTGCGAGGCCACTTCCTGGAAGGCCGAGCCGGTCCAGCCGATGCTGTAATCGCTACCGAGTACCTCATCCGCCACCTCCTGAATTACGCTCAGGGCCTGCCCTGAGCTGTAGCCAGGTGCCGGCCCGCCGAGGATCTTCGCTGCCGGATAGACGTTGAAGCGTGCGTAGGTATCCGGG
This sequence comes from Gammaproteobacteria bacterium, assembly GCA_018827205.1. Classification (GTDB taxonomy): domain Bacteria; phylum Pseudomonadota; class Gammaproteobacteria; order Pseudomonadales; family Pseudomonadaceae; genus Aquipseudomonas. The sequence goes on from JAHJXZ010000261.1 coordinate 36,085, forward strand.
CCGAGAATCCGCTCAACCTTGACCAGACTGGCCAGCGACACCAGCTCGCCGCTGCCCGCACGCACATAGACCTGGGACAGGTCTTCAGGCTTGCTGCGGAACTCCGCTTCGGCCTGCAGGCTGACCTGGAAGGTGCGCCCATACAGGCTGAAATCGTTGACGTAGTAGCTACCGAACGTGGCCTGCATCGCGGTGAATACATCATTCACCGCCACACCCAGAGCACGCGCTTTGGTGCGGTCCAGGTCGATAAAGTACTGCGGCACGTTGGCACTGAAGGTGCTCTGCACCCCAGCCAGCTCAGGGCGTTTCGCCGCCGCTGCGAGGAAGGCCTGCACCTTGGCCGCCAGCTCCGCGGTGGTGCCGCCGCTGCGGTCCTGAATAAAGCCTTCGAAACCGCCGGTGGTGCTCATACCGGTTATCGGTGGCGGGTTGAAGCTGAGTACCACGCCATCCTTCTGCGCGGCGCCCATGCCCATAAACTCACCGGTCAGGTTGCGCGCATCCAGCTCGGGCGTGGTGCGTTCGCTCCAGTCTTTCAGCGGCACGAAGGACACCCCGGCGTTGCTGCGGGTGCCAAAGGTGAGTACGTCGAAGCCGGCAAAGGTCACTACATCCTGGACCGCCGGATGCTTCATCAACTGCTGGGTCACGTCACCGGTCAGTTTCTCGGTGCGGGTCAGCGAGGCAGCAGGCGGCAGGAAGTAGGCGTTGATCACATAGCCCTGGTCTTCATTGGGCACCAGGGAGCTGGGCACCCGGTTGAACAGCAGCACCATCACCGCAATCATCGCGCCGAACAGCAACAGGCCCACAGCCGAACGCTTGAGGAAAAAGCGTACGCCAGCGGTATAGCCGTTGGTCAGCTTGTCAAAGACGCGGTTAAAAGCGCGGAACGGCGCAGCCGGCTCATGGTGCCCAGGCTTGAGCAGCAAGGCACAGAGGGCCGGGCTGAGGGTCAGGGCGACAATGCCGGAGATCACCACCGACACGGCAATGGTGATAGCAAACTGTTTATACATCTCCCCGGCCAGGCCGCCGAGGAAGCCCACCGGCACGAACACCGCACAGAGCACCAGGACGATGGCAATGATTGGCCCGGTTACCTCTTCCATGGCCTTGATGGTTGCCTCACGCGGCCCGATCTTATCGGTGGCCATCACCCGCTCGACGTTTTCGATCACCACAATGGCGTCGTCCACCACGATACCAATGGCCAGCACCATGCCGAACAGAGTCAGCAGGTTGATCGAGAAACCGAGCATGTACATACCGGCGAAAGTGCCGACCAGCGAGACTGGAATCGCCAACACTGGGATCAGCGTGGCGCGCCAGTTCTGCAGGAAGATAAACACCACCAGTACTACTAGGATCAAGGCCTCGAAGAAGGTGTGAATCACCTCCTCAATCGACACCCGAACGAACTTGGTGGTGTCGTATGGCACCTTGTAGGTCATGCCGCTGGGGAAGTTCTTTGATAGACGCTCCAGGGTTTTGCTCACCGCTTCGGCGGTATCCAGGGCATTCGCGCCTGGCTGCAGGTATACGCCAAAGGCAGCGTTCTGCTGACCGTTGAGCGAGGTCATCAGCGAATAGTCCTGTGCGCCCAGCTCGATCCGTGCGACATCCTTGAGCAGCAGACTGGCGCCGGTGTCGTCGGTGCGCAGAATGACGTTTTCAAACTCTTTCGGGTCGGTGAAGCGACCCTGGGTGGTCACCGTGTAGGTGAAATCCTGCTCCTGCTTGAGCGGCTGCTGGCCGAAGCTGCCGGCAGCAAACTGCGAGTTCTGCTCACGGATTGAATTGACCACATCGGTCGGCGTCAGGTTGTACTGCGCCAGCTTGTCCGGGCGCAGCCAGATGCGCATGGAATAGTCTTTCGAGCCGAACTGGCTGACATCGCCCACGCCCGGCAGGCGCTTGAGTTCGTCGATGACATTGATCAGCGCGTAGTTGCTGATATAAACCGGGTCGCGCGAGCCATCCGGCGAGTACAGGGTGACCACCTGAAGGATGTCCGAGGACTTCTTCTGCACCTTGACGCCCTGTCGACGGACTTCTTCCGGCAGTTTGGCCAGGGCAGCCTGCACGCGGTTGTTAACGTCGATGGTGGCCTGATCAGGATCGCGGCCCACCTCGAAGTACACCGACAGGCTCATGGCGTTGCCGCCGGAGTTGGACTGCTGGTAGATCATTCCCTCGACGCCGTTAATCGACTGCTCCAGCGGCGCGGCCACTGTTTCGGCAATCACCTGGGCGCTGGCACCGGCATAGCTGGCGCTGACCGACACCTGCGGCGGAAGGATCTGTGGGTACTGAGCGATCGGCAACGAGCGCATGGCCATGAGGCCTGCGAGCACGATGATGATCGAGATGACCGCCGAAAATACCGGGCGGTCGATAAAGAAGCGTGAGATCACCGGGAACGCTCCTTAAGATTGACTGGCGGCTGGGGCGGCAACTTTTACCGGGGTGTCGGGGCGCACCTTCGGCAGGCCCTCGACGATCACCCGATCACCGGCGCTGATGCCGGAAACAATCACCCAGCGGCCTTTGGCCGTATGCCCGGTAATGACCTGACGCATACGCGCCACGCCGCCTTCATCAACCACGTAAACAAAGGTGCCGCCAGGGCCCTGGGCAATCGCTCGCTCAGGCAGAGTCATGGCGTTGGGAATACTCAGGCCCTTGACCTGCACGCGAACGAACTGACCCGGCAATAGCGTCTGCTCTGGGTTAGGCACCACCGCGCGCGCGCTGACGGTGCCGGTGCCGCGATCAATCAAGCTGTCGGTAAAGTCCACCTTGCCTTCCAGCGGATAGACGCTGCCGTCACCGAGGGTGATCTGCACGCCCATCTTGCCGTCTTCCGGCAGCACCAGGCTGCCGTTCTGCAGGCCGCTGCGCACACTCTCTACATCGGAATCCGGGGCGGCGAAGTTGACGTAGATCGGATCCAACTGAGTAATGTTACTCAGCAGGCTGGCACTTGGATCGCCGGCCACCATCAGGCTGCCTTCGGAGACAGTTTCCTTACTGGTGATGCCGGAAATCGGCGCTTTTACCGTGGTGTAGTCGAGGTCGATCTGCTTGGACTGCACTTCGGCCTCGGCGGCCTGGATATTCGCCTTGCTCTGCTCGAAATTGGAGACGGCATTGTCCAGCTCGCTTTCACTGGCAAAGCCCTTTTTCTGCAACTCGCGGATACGCTTGAGATCACGCTCAGTTTGACGGTAGCGCGCCTGTTCCTGCGCCAAAGCACCCTTGGCACGGCTCAGTGCGGCCTGATAGGTGCGCGGATCGATGCGAAACATTACCTGGCCTTTCTTGACCTGGCTGCCTTCCAGATAGGTGCGCTCCTGCAGAATGCCACTGACCTGGGCCCGCACCTGCACTTCACGGAAACCGGCAGTGCGCGCGGAGTATTCAAGCTCCAGCGGCAGCGCCTCGGCCTTGACGGTTTCGACCACCACCTCGGGCGCTGGCGGAGCATCGGCGGCAAACAGCGGAGCGGCCAAAAAAGCCAACAGCAAGGAGCCGGCAGTAACCGGCAAGCGACGAGGAAAAAGCATGGGTGTCTCCGAAAAAACGCAAGGCGCGACGTTTGAGACCGGCAATGCTAGATACATACACAAGTGTTTGTAAATAGAACATTACCCTTAACTTCATTACACTTTGTGCTCAGCCTAGCCAGAAATACGCCTGTTGCCATGCGCCGAACCAAACAAGACGCCGAGAGAACCCGCTGCGCCATCCTAGAGGCCGCCGAAGCGCTGTTTCTGGAAAAAGGCGTGGCGCACACTAGCCTTGAGCACATCGCCCGGCATGCAGGGGTGACGCGCGGCGCGGTGTATTGGCACTTTGCCAACAAGGCTGACCTGTTCAATGCCATGCTCAATCAGGTACGCCTGCCGCCGGAACAGCTGGCCGAACGCATGCGTGGCTGCCCCGAACACGATCCACTGCAGACCTTGCGTGAGCTGTGTATTGAAGCCATCGAGAACCTGGCCCGCGAGCCGCAGAAGAAGCGCATCTTCACCATTCTGCTGCGCAAGTGTGAGTTCACCGAAGAACTGCGCGAGGCCGAAGAGCGCCAAGAAGCCTTTATCAACCTGTTTATCGCGCTCTGCGAGCAGCAATTCAACACGCCGTCAGTGCGCCTGCGCCTGCATGCCGGGCTTACGCCGCGCCTGGCTGCGCGCACCGTACATGCGCTGCTGATCGGTCTGTTCTACGACTGGTCGCGCGACCCCAATCTGTTCGACCCGCTCAGCGATACCGCACCGATGATCGACGCCTGCTTTCGCGGGCTGATCCGCGACTGGCCAAACCCGGCAGTGCTTACGCCAGGCTAACGCCGTAGCCCTGCTCGACGATGGCGACCATCAGCTGATCAACCGCAACGCTGCTGCTCACCCGCACTTCACCGCCGGGAAACTTCACTTTCACATCAGCCGCCGGGTCGCAGGCCAACAGCGCCTCGGTGATGGTCTTGACGCAATGCTGGCAGGTCATGCCATCAACCCGGAATGCGTGAACCTGAGATACCTGCATAAACAACCTCCTGAATAAATAAGCCGCCATGGTAAACGGATAGCTGAGTGTTGGCTTTGCCATAAGGGTAAGGTCAAGGGATAAAAAACCGCCGGGAGTTATTCTCAACGCCGCGCAGCGACGACCCGCAGGGTGACGGCCAAGGGTGCAACGCCATAAAAAATCGCAGGGAGCGTTTTTTAACGTCGCGCAGCGACGGCCCGCAGGGTGGCTGCCATGGATGGCAGCCATAAAACAACGCTTGACCTTACCCACATGGCAAGGTTGATCCTGTGCTGGAACTCAATGGAGGACTACTCATGTCCAGCCTCACCACCTTCAACCTGCCCATCAGCGGCATGACCTGCGCCAGCTGCGCCGGGCGGGTCGAGCGCGCTCTGGCCAAGGTGGCCGATGTCGCCAGCGTCAGCATCAACCTGGCCAGTGAACAGGCGCGCGTCGAAGCGCCTGCCGACAGCCTGGAACAACTGGTTAATGCCGTCAGTGCGGCCGGGTATGAGGTGCCCAGCGAGCGCCTGGAGCTGGCTCTTTCCGGCATGACCTGCGCCAGCTGTGCAGGGCGTATCGAACGTACCCTGGCGCAGCAACCGGGGGTGCTTTCGGTCAGCGTCAACCTGGCGAGCGAACGGGCGCAGCTGCAGGTGCTGCGTGGCACTGATCATAATGCTCTGTTGCGCGCCGTCAGCCAGGCGGGTTACAGCGCCAACCTGATTGGTGATCCACAGACAACCCAGGCCACGGCGACAAAACAGCTGCAACCTGAGCGCTGGGCGCTATTACTGGCCATTGTGCTGACCGTACCACTGGTCATCCCCATGCTTGTCGAACCCTTCGGCCTGCACTGGATGCTGCCGGCGTGGCTGCAGTTTGCACTGGCCACACCCGTGCAATTTATCTTCGGCGCGCGTTTCTACCGCGCAGCCTGGAGTGCCCTGCGCGCCCGTGCGGGAAATATGGATCAGCTGGTGGCCATCGGTACCAGCGCCGCCTATGGCCTAAGCCTCTATCAATGGGCGGCAAGCCCGACTGGCAGCATGCCGCATCTGTATTTTGAAGCCTCAGCGGTAATCATCACGCTGATTCTGCTCGGCAAATACCTGGAAAGCCGCGCCAAACGCCAGACCAGCAGCGCCATCCGCGCCTTGCAGGCCCTGCGTCCGGAACGCGCCCTGCGCCTGCAGGGCGGCGTCGAGCAATGGGTGGCGCTGGCTGAGCTGCAGTTGGGCGACACCATCGTGGTCAAGCCTGGCGAGCGCTTCCCGGTCGATGGCGTGGTAAAGGAAGGCCAGAGCGATGCCGATGAAGCGCTGATCAGCGGCGAAAGCCTGCCGCAACCCAAACAACCGGGTGACAGCGTCACTGCTGGAGCGATCAACGGTGAAGGCCGCTTACTGATCGAAACCACCGCGCTCGGCGCCGAAACCGTGTTGTCGCGCATCATCCGCCTAGTCGAAGATGCCCAGGCGGCCAAGGCGCCGATCCAGAAACTGGTGGATAAAGTCAGCCGTATTTTCGTCCCCAGCGTATTGCTGATCGCCCTGGCCACTCTGGTGACCTGGCTGCTGCTCGGCGCCAGTATTGAGACAGCGCTACTCAACGCGGTGGCCGTACTGGTGATTGCCTGCCCCTGCGCCCTGGGCCTGGCGACCCCCACTGCCATCATGGCCGGCACCGGCGTGGCTGCGCGCCACGGCATTCTGATCAAGGACGCTGAAGCCTTGGAAGTCGCTCATTCAGTAACGCTGGTGGCCTTCGATAAGACCGGCACGCTGACCTCCGGCTCACCACGCATCGCCCACATGCAGGCTGTCGACGGCGACGCCACGCAATTGCTGCAACTGGCCGGCGCCCTGCAACGCGGCAGTGAACATCCCCTGGCCAAGGCGGTACTGGAGCAATGCGCCGAACAGCAGCTGACACTGGCTGATGTCAGCGATAGCCAAGCCCTGGCCGGACGCGGTATCGCCGGAAAAATTGGCGATCGGCAGTTGGCCCTGGGCAATAAACGCCTATTGGAAGAACACTGGCTGCAAAACCAGACACTGATCGCCGAAGCATTGGCTTGGGAGGCTGAAGGCCGCACCCTGTCCTGGCTGATGGAGCTTGCACCGCAACCCCAGGTACTGGGCCTGTTTGCCTTTGGTGACACGCTCAAGGAGGGTGCGGCAGAGGCCATCAGTGCACTGAGCGCGCAAGACATCACCAGTCACCTAATCAGTGGCGACAACAAAGGCAGCGTAAATTCAGTGGCACAGGCACTGGGTATTAAGGCCGCGCACGCTGAAGTGCTGCCAGCAAACAAAGCGGCGATCATCACTGAGTTGAAGAAGGACGCCGTTGTAGCCATGGTCGGTGACGGCATCAACGATGCCCCGGCGCTGGCAGCAGCGGATGTCGGCATCGCCATGGGCAGCGGTACCGATGTGGCCATGCACGCGGCCGGCATTACCTTGATGCGCGGCGACCCACGGCTGGTGGCCGATGCCCTGGATATCAGCCGGCGGACCTACAACAAAATCCGCCAGAACCTGTTCTGGGCCTTCGCCTATAACCTGGTCGGTATTCCGTTAGCGGCCTCCGGCCTGCTCAACCCGATGCTCGCCGGCGCAGCCATGGCGCTTTCCAGCGTCAGCGTGGTGAGTAATGCGTTACTGCTAAAAACCTGGAAACCCAAAGACCACGAATAGGCCGCAGGGCAGGAGACGACGATGAATATCGGCCAAGCTGCGAAAAAAACCGGCCTTAGCGCCAAGATGATCCGCTACTACGAAAGCATCGACCTGCTGCCCGAGGCTGGCCGTACCGACAGCGGCTACCGTCAGTACAGCCAGCAGGACCTGCATCGCCTGGCCTTCATCAAACGCTCACGCGATCTCGGCTTCTCCCTAGCCGAAGTCAGCCAGCTACTGGCCCTGTGGCAGGACCGCCAGCGCGCCAGTGCCGATGTGAAAGCCCTCGCCGCCACGCATATCAGCGAGCTGGAACGCAAGATCAGCGAACTCAGCGGCCTGCGCGACACGCTCAAGGATTTGATGGAGAACTGCCAGGGCAACGACCGCCCAGACTGCCCGATCCTCAAGGACCTGGAGTCCGGCTGCTGCCATTAAAACAGGCAAACCTTAGGGTGGATGACGCCTCACCCATCCACTAGCAGCGACCCCGTGATGGATGAAAAGAGCGTCAGCTACGCGCCCCGACTCACCCTACAACACCTGCTGCAACGCCCGACAATCTACGGCGAAATGATCAACCAGCTCCGGCCAGGGATTTTCCGCCAGATTGACCAGCACGCTGCGCGCGCCAGCCGCGCGAGCGCATTCCAGATCGAAACGGTAATCGCCGACCATCACCAGCTCGCTCGGCGCCACCTGCCAGGTTTTGGCGAAATGCAGCAAGCCACCCGGGTCTGGCTTGGGCGGTGCTTCATCGCGGCCGATCACGTCCGGCACGGCAAAGCAGTCATCCAGGCCAATGGCGCGCAGGGTCAACAACGCCAGTTCATGAGCATTGCGGGTGAGGATTCCAAGCCGACAACCACGCCCGTGCAGCTCGCGTACCAGCTCAATCGCCCCAGGCGCCGGTTCAGCAGTCAGCGCCAGTTCGCGCTCGTGCTCCAGCAGCCAGGCATGCTTGGCCGCAGCCAGCGCTTCCGGCAGCGCCGCCAAATGGCCGAGGATGTCGTCCTCAAGGGGAATATCCAGCGCCCGCTTGATGGCCTCGAAGTCGTGCACCGCCAGGGTCAGGGTGCCGTCCATATCGAACACCCAATGGCGAGCAGCGCTCAGACTCACTTCCAGTCCTCACGCACGCGGGTAAGCCCCTCTTGGGCGACCGAGGCAACCAGCTGGCCCTGGCGGTTGAAGATGCTGCCACGGGAGAAGCCACGGGCGTTGCCGGCCCAGGGGCTGTCCATGCTGTATAGCAGCCAGTCGTCCATGCGCAGGTTGCCGTGGAACCACAGCGAGTGGTCGAGGCTGGCGACCTGCATAAACTTCTGCCACACCGACACGCCATGCGGCAGCATCGAGGTGGTCAGCAGGTTGAAGTCGCTGGCGTAAGCCAGCAGCAGCTTGTGCAGTTGCGGCTCATCCGGCAGCTCGCCAGCGGCGCGAAACCACACATGCTTGACCGGATCGCTGGGCTTCGGCGCAAAGGGATTACCCACCGTGACCGGGCGGATCTCGATCGGTTTGTCGCTCACCGCCCGTTCACGCATGCGCTCCGGCAAGGCATCCACCACCAGGCGCGCCAGCTCGGTTTCCGACTTCAGTTCTTCCGGCCCCGGCACTTCTGGCATCAGATTCTGGTGATGAAAGCCTTCTTCATCGGACTGGAACGATGCGCTGCAGGTAAAGATCGGTTTGCCCTTCTGAATCGCCGTGACCCGCCGCGTGCTGAAGCTGCCGCCATCACGCACACG
>JAHJXZ010000262.1 GCA_018827205.1 Gammaproteobacteria bacterium
TACGGCGGCTATTTCACCCGCGTCGGCATGATGGCGATTTCCACCGTGATCTTCTTCGGCGTGATCGGCTGGTTCCAGCTGCACCTGCTGCGCAAGGACGGCCAGCTGTTCAACTGGCGCAGCTGGGGTAAGGGTTTGAAGATGCTGTTCGGCCCACGTAACGGTTTTCTGACCAAGCTGATTCCATCGTACCTGGACTACTACCGCCCCGGCTTCCACCCCTTCGACCACGACAGCAAGGCGCTTGAGCTGCGCTGGCGCCAGCGTCTGGGTTTCAACTAAGCACAGCGTGCCTGCCGAGGGTAACTGCTTAATCCGCAGCGACCTCGGCCCGGCTCTCCAGAGTGCGCAACACATGCTCGGCCAACCCCGCGCCTGCCTCGCTCATGGTCAGATAGGTACGATCGGCACCCGCCTGCTGGATACGCATGGCGATATCCTCATACAGCGCATGGGATACCACCAGGCCATTAAAACCTCGCTCGCGCAGCTTCTGCGTGGCAATCACCTTGGCCTCCTCATCGTTAAGCGAGAGGATCACTGCATCGACATTGGGCATCTGCAGGTGCTGCCAGAACATCGGGTCCTCACCATCGGCGAACAACACACGGCGCCCCATTTTGTTGCTCTGCTCAATCACCACCGGGTCGGAATCCAGGCCCACCACCTGATAGCCCTTCTCCTGCAAATAGTCATAGGCCGCACGCCCGGTACGCCCCATACCCATCACCAACACCTGGGAAAAACCGAGCGAAACCGGCTGCTCATCGGGGTGACGAATGTTCCGTTCAAGGGCGATCAGGCGCTTGGCCAGACGTTCGTATAACGGGTGAACAACGCGGTTAAGCGGCGCGGAAATCACAAATGACAACGCAACGGTAATCGCCAGGGGAATCATCCACTGCGGTAACACCACGCTGGCCATGATCAGGCCGAACTCGCTGTAATTGGTCAGGGTTACGCTGCTGAGAAAGGCACTGCGTGCACGCAAGCGGAACAACAGGAAGAGAAAGAAGAACAGCACGCCCTTGAGCGGCAGCAGCACCGCCATGATCAGGGCAAACTTCAAGGCAGCGGCATCCGGCAGGCCACCAATGCCAATTTGCAGAAAGAAACCGACCAGAAAGATTTCCTTGATGCCCCACAACGAATTGGCCAACTCGGTAGCCCGTTTATGCTTGGCCAGCATGGCGCCGAAAGCCAACGCGCCCAACTCGGAACTCAAACCCAGTTGCTCGAAGCCGTAGCCACCCAGCACCAGCGCCAGCAGCAAGCCGAGCAGCACCATCAGCTCCTCATGACCGCTGGCATCAAGCAGGCGAAACAACAACGGCCGCATCAGCGGCAGCCCAAACAACAGCAACGCCCAGGCCGAGGGCACCTTACCGCTGGCCAGGCTCATCACCACCAAGGCAATCAAGTCCTGGATGATTAATACACCAATCGCCACCCGGCCATGGAAGGCGCGCAGCTCACGCTTGCCCTCCAGCACCTTGGCCGCCAGCACAGTGCTGGAAAACGACAGCGCCATGGCCAGCAGCAGGCCCTGCTGCCAGGGCAGCTCCAGCAGCAATAGAATCGCTGGGAGGAAGATCAGGCTGGAAATGGCGAAATGCAGCAAGCCGCCACCGATTACCTCACGCCGCACCAAGTTACTGACTTTCAGCTTGAGGCCCACGGTAAAAAGCAACAGCAGTACGCCCAGGTGCGCGATGTGATCCAGCGCCGCACTGTCACGCGGGCCAACCCCGATGTAGTCACCAAAACCGGCCAAGGCAAAACCAGCGCCCAAATAGCCCACCAACGGCGGCAGACCAACGCCCCGCGCCATCAGCCCCATGACAAAGGCAAAGGCAATCCAGGTGGCTTCGATCATAGGGGGTCCTTAATGGGCCAAGCGTTAGAGTCGTGATGCCGATCTAGCATAACGCCAGCAGATGGCGCTGCCGTTGATTTGCCTCAGTTGCTGCCGCGCTTACTGCACAGGCAACTTTAGCTGCCCCAACCCCTGTAGCACGCTGGCCCCGGTAAACAACATAACGATCTGCTCTTCAGCCAACGCACAAATCGCCGCTTGCCGTTCGGGCTGGCCGATATAGTCCAGCGACAGCTGGAACAGGTTGCGACTGATCAGGTTTGATACCTGTAGCACCACTGCAGGGCTGACCACATCCGGCAACAGCTTGAAGGCCATGATGTCTGCTGCCATGTCCGCACCAAACTCATCCATCACCTCCTGCAGGGCCGTCCGCAGCACCGCAGAGGCGCCATGCA
>JAHJXZ010000263.1 GCA_018827205.1 Gammaproteobacteria bacterium
TAGCTTGTATAGAGCAGCGGGGCGGCAAGCCCACTCGGAGAATAACCATGGACAAGATGCTGTACGTTTCCATGACTGGGGCCCACCAGAACACACTGGCCCAGCGTGCCCATGCCAACAACCTGGCAAACATCACCACCAATGGTTTCCGTCGCGATTTTGAGCAGGCGCGCTCCATGCCGATCTTCGGTGACAGTTATCCGTCGCGGGTCTATGCCATGAGCGAGCGCCCGGGTACTGACTTCACCCCAGGCTCCCTGCAGGAAACCGGTCGCGATCTGGATGTGGCCGTTGGCGGCAAGGGCTGGTTGGCTGTGCAGGCACCTGATGGCAGTGAAGCCTACGTGCGCACCGCCAGTTTAAATGTCGACTCCTTGGGCGTGCTGCGTACCGGCAATGGCTTGCCGGTGATGGGCAACGCCGGGCCGATTGCCGTGCCGCCAGAGCAGAAAATCGAAATTGGCAAGGATGGCACCATCAGTATCCGTGCCTTGGGCGAGGCGCCGAACGTGCTGGCCGAGGTGGATCGTTTAAAACTGGTCAACCCCGATCCCAAGCAGATGGATAAGGGCACCGACGGATTGATCCGCTTCAAGGGCCAAGGCCCGGTCCAGGCTGATGCCAATATGGAGATCACCTCGGGCTTCCTCGAATCGAGCAACGTCAACGCCGTGGAAGAGATGACCGCGATCCTCTCGCTGTCCCGCCAATTCGAACTGCAAGTGAAGATGATGCGCACCGCCGAAGACAATTCGGCGGCCATGGCGCGCGTCTTGCAGATGACCTAATTATCAGCACGCGGCGTCGTTAAAACGGCGCCCGAGGAGAATCGATATGCTTCCGGCACTGTGGGTCAGTAAGACGGGTCTTACCGCTCAGGATATGAACCTGACCACCATTTCCAACAACTTGGCCAACGTTTCGACCACGGGCTTCAAGCGTGATCGCGCCGAGTTCGAGGACTTGCTGTATCAGATTCGTCGTCAGCCTGGCGGCCAGTCCAGTCAGGACAGTCAATTGCCTTCCGGTTTGCAACTGGGTACCGGTGTGCGGGTGGTGGGTACGCAGAAGATCTTCACTGCCGGTAGCCTGCAAACCACCGAGCAGCCGCTGGATATGGCAATCAATGGCCGTGGTTTCTTCCAGGTGCTGCTGCCCGATGGCACGGTGTCCTATAGCCGCGACGGTAGCTTTCACCTCAACTCCGATGGCCAGGTGGTGACTTCCAACGGTTATGCCTTGGAGCCCGCCATCGTACTGCCCAACGAAGTACGCACCTTTACTGTGGGCGAAGACGGCACCGTGTCGGTGACTACTGCCGGCAACCCGCAGCCACAGATTGTTGGCAACCTGCAGACCGCCGACTTTATCAATCCGGCGGGTCTGGAAGCGATCGGTAACAACCTGTTTCTGGAGACCGCCTCCAGCGGCGCGCCGCAGGTCGGCACTCCTGGTTTGAACGGCCTGGGCACCACGCTGCAGAACACCCTGGAAAACTCCAACGTGAGCGTGGTCGAGGAACTGGTGAACATGATCACTACTCAGCGTGCTTACGAAATGAACTCCAAGGTCATTTCTACCGCTGACCAGATGCTCGGCTTTATTTCACAGAATCTTTGATAGGTAGGGCCGGCTAGTCGCGTAGCGTCTGACCAGGCTTTGGATACAGCAAGGAATCGCTTGAACTGGCACTGGTGGCTAACGTTGCACGCCACCCCAGGCACGCATGAGGTAGTAGATATGAACCGGCTGATAATCATTAGTGCACTGCTTGGCCCTCTGGCTTTGAGCGGCTGCATGGCTCCCGCACCTAAGTCGGATGATCCCTATTACGCTCCGGTGATGCCGCGCACCCCGTTGCCAGCAGCACAGAACAACGGCTCGATTTATCAGGCCGGTTTCGATAATGGTCTGTTCGGTGACCGCAAGGCATATCGCGTGGGCGACATTATCACCATCACCTTGAATGAGCGCACTCAGGCCAGCAAGAACAACAACAGCAAAATCAGCAAAGACAGCTCTGCCAGCCTTGGTGTGCCTAACCTGTTCGGTATGACTGCGGCCCCGAAAAATCCCCTGGCTGGCCTTAGCGCTCTGGGCTTGACCAATGACACCCTGGGCCTGGATGCCAGCTTCGATGCCACCCGCTCAGCGGATGGCTCTGGTGCTGCCGGGCAGAGCAACAGCCTGACCGGCTCGATTACCGTTTCGGTCGCCGAAGTCATGCCCAACGGCATTTTGCTGGTGCGCGGGGAAAAGTGGATGACTCTGAATACCGGCGATGAGCTGGTACGGATTGCTGGCCTGGTGCGCTCTGATGACATCGCCACCGACAACACCGTGTCCTCAACCCGGATTGCCGATGCGCGCATCACCTACTCGGGTACTGGTGCTTTTGCCGATGCCAGTCAACCGGGTTGGATGAGTCGTTTCTTTCTTAGCCCAATGTGGCCGTTCTGAGGATGGCCAACATGACGCTTAGCAAATACCTGATTACCGCTGTCGCCCTGTTGCTGGCCTCTGTTGCCCAGGCCGAACGGCTCAAAGATCTGGCTAGCATCCAGGGCGTACGCAGCAACCAGTTGATCGGCTACGGCCTGGTGGTGGGGCTTAATGGCAGTGGCGACCAGACCACCCAGACGCCTTTTACCGTGCAGACCTTCAACAACATGATGGCGCAGTTCGGCATCAAGGTGCCGCAGGGCGGCAACGTGCAGCTGAAGAACGTTGCAGCTGTGTCGATCCATGCCGACTTGCCGGCATTCGCCAAGCCTGGGCAGACCATCGACATCACCGTGTCCTCCATCGGTAATGCCAAGAGCCTGCGTGGCGGTAGCCTGCTGATGACGCCGCTGAAAGGCATCGACGGTAATGTTTACGCGATCGCCCAGGGCAACCTGGTGGTTGGCGGTTTTGACGCCGAAGGCGGCGACGGTTCGCGTATCACCGTCAACGTACCGTCGGCAGGCCGCATTCCCGGCGGTGCAACGGTTGAGCGGCCAGTGCCAAGCGGTTTCGATCAGGGCAACACGCTTACGCTCAATCTCAATCGTCCGGATTTCACCACGGCGAAGAATATCGTCGACCATATCAACGAGCTGCTTGGCCCTGGCGTAGCGCAGGCCGTCGATGGCGGCTCGATTCGCGTTAGCGCGCCGCTCGATCCAGGTCAGCGGGTGGACTACCTGTCGATTCTGGAAAACCTCGAAGTCGAGATCGGCCAGGCTGTGGCCAAGGTCATCATCAACTCGCGCACCGGCACCATCGTGATTGGTCAGAACGTGCGGGTGCAGCCTGCTGCAGTGACCCACGGCAGCCTGACCGTGACCATCACCGAAGACCCGATTGTCAGCCAGCCGGAAGCACTGTCCGGTGGCCAGACCGCTGTAGTGCCGCGTTCCAAGGTGAATGCCGATGAAGTCGCCAAGCCGATGTTCAAATTCGGTCCGGGGACCACGCTGGATGAAATCGTCCGCGCGGTGAATCAGGTAGGCGCTTCGCCTTCCGACCTTATGGCTATCCTGGAGGCGCTGAAGCAAGCCGGCGCTCTGCAGGCTGACCTGATCGTGATTTAAGGGAGCGCACGCTATGGACTCTCGCCTTTCAGCCGGTTTGCTCGGCGGCACCAGCACCGTTGACAGTGGTGCCTATAACGATCTCAACCGCCTTAACCAGTTCAAGGTCGGTGGCGACAGCGAAAAGAACATCAAGAAGGTGGCTCAGGAATTCGAGTCGCTGTTTCTCAATGAAATGCTCAAGGCGATGCGCTCGGCTAACGAAGCGTTCGGTGAAGGAAACTTCATGAACAGCAACGAGAGCAAAACCTACCAGGACATGTACGACCAGCAGCTATCGGTAACGCTGTCCAATCACCAGAACGGTATCGGTCTGGCCGACGTGCTGGTGCGGCAAATGTCGAAGATGAAACAGGCGGATAGCCGACCTAATCCGTTTGCCCAAGTGAATGAGCCGGTGCCGAATGCACCGAGCAAACCACTGGCCAAGGTCGACAGCGCGCGTGACGATACGTCATTGCTCAATCAGCGCCGTCTGGCCCTGCCGGGCAAGCTGACTGATCGACTGCTGGCCGGTATCGTGCCATCGGCCACTGCCGCCGATGGCCAGCCATTGGCGCAGAACGACTGGATTCCGGCCAAGGCCTTTGCCGCACCTGCAGACACTGCGCTGGGCTTGAACGGTATGGACGCGATCACCGGTCGACGGATTGCCCAGCCGCCATTGGCGCCAGGCAAAGCCGCATTTGGCTCGAAAGATGAGTTTATTACCGCGATGCTGCCGATGGCCGAGAAGGCCGCTGAGAAGATTGGCGTCGATCCACGTTACCTGGTTGCCCAAGCCGCGCTGGAAACCGGTTGGGGTAAATCGATTATTCGTCAGCAGGACGGCACCAGCAGCCATAACCTGTTCGGCATCAAGACTCATAACACCTGGGAAGGCGACTCGGCACGAGTACTGACCACTGAATTCAAGGGTGGCAAAGCGGTCAAGGAGGCAGCCTCGTTCCGCGCCTATGAGTCTTACGCTCACAGCTTTGAAGACTACGTGAGCTTCCTGCAGGGCAATGGCCGTTACGAAAAAGCCCTCGCCACCACCGACAAGCCTGAACAGTTTGCCCGCGAGTTGCAGAAAGCCGGCTACGCAACGGATCCGCAGTACGCCCGCAAGATTGCCCAGATAGCACGGCAGATGCAGACCTATCAAACAGTCGCGGCAGTCAGTACGCCGTCCACTAACGGATGATGAAAGATGGCTGACTTACTTAATATTGGTCTGTCCGGGCTGTCGGCGAACAAGACTTCGCTGGCAGTTACTGGCCATAACATCACCAACGTTAACACCCCGGGTTTCTCGCGCCAGGAGACGATCCAGGCCACGCGCATTCCGCAGTTTAGTGGTGCCGGCTATATCGGCTCGGGCACCACGCTGGTCGATGTGCGGCGCATCTACAACGAGTTTCTCAATACCCAAGTGCGCAGTAGCACGGCGCTCAACAGTGATACGCAGAGTTACTTGGGGCAGATCAATCAGCTCGACTCATTACTGGCCGGCAGTACTACTGGCGTCAATCCTGGGCTGCAAAAGGTTTTCGCTGCGCTGCAAACCGCTGCCGAAGACCCCGCCAATATTCCTGCACGGCAACTGGCATTGTCCGAAGCCGAGGGCTTGGCCAAGCGCTTCAATACCGTGTACGACCGCTTGTACGAGCAGAACGCCTTTATCAACAAGCAGCTCTCGGCGGTGACCGATCAGGTCAACCAGCTAGCCGGCTCGATTGCCGGTTACAACGATGCCATTGCGATTGCTGCATCCAACGGCCAGCAGCCCAATGATCTGCTCGACGCCCGCGAAGAAGCAGTACGCAAACTGTCGACCTTTATTGGTGTGACAGTGGTGGCGCAGGATGACAACAGCTACAACCTGTTTGTCGGCTCAGGCCAGCCTTTGGTGGTGGGTAGCCAGGCCTCGCGTCTGGAGGTGGTGCCGGGGTTGTCCGACCCGCTGCGCAGTGAGGTGCAGTTTGTCAGCGGTAACTCGCGCCAGGGCATCACTTCGCTGATTACCGGTGGCGAGATGGGCGGGCTGATCCGCTACCGCGAAGATGTGCTGGATACTACGTTGAACTCGGTTGGCCGCTTGGCACTGTCGATTACCGATCAGGTCAACCGCCAGCTGGGGCAGGGCCTGGACCTCAATGGTCAGTTCGGCAATGGCCTGTTTCGCGAGCTAAATGATCCGCTGCTAATTGGCCAGCGCAGTTTGGCACGTGTCGGTAACAGCGATACCACGGCCAACCTCAATGTGCTGATCGAAGACACCACTCAGCTGACCACCAGCGATTATGAGGTGGAGTTCACCAACGCCACGGATTACACCGTACGACGAGTCAGTGACGGCACCAGCTTTGGCCCATTCGACATTACCGTGGTGCCAGCGGCGGAATTCGACGGTATCTCGCTGAATGTTGCCAGTGGCACCTTTGCCGCCGGGGACCGCTTTCGGGTAATGCCGACGCGCAATGCGGGCGAGTCCATCCGAGCGGACATGAAACGCCCTGAAGAGCTGGCCTTTGCCGCACCGCTGAAATCGCAAACCAGCCCGGCGAATATCGGCACTGGAGTGATTAGCCAGCCGACCTTGCTGACTGAAATCGACATCTATGACCCAGTGGCTCAAACCGATCTAGAAACCAGTCTGCGCAATGCGCCGCCGCTGCGCATTGTCATGGGCGCTGGCGGTGGGGCGACTCAGGGCTATGACGTCGTCGATGTTAACGGCAACGTGATCGATACTGGGGTGATCGTGCCTGGGCAAAACAACTCCCTGACCATCACCGTGCCTGCGACAGCCGGTCCACCTGCGGTGCCGGTACCGTTCGATTATGAAGTGACCATCAGTGGCCGGCCGCAGGGTGGCGATAATTTTTCGGTTTCTTTCAACACCAATGGGGTGTCTGATAACCGCAACGCCTTGAAGCTGATCGATCTGCAAAACCGTACGACTATTGGTATCAACCCATTAGCGCCGGCTACCACTGGTTCAAGCTTCACCGATGCCTACGGCGATCTGGTGGAACGGGTTGGCACCCTGACCAGCCAGGCGCGGGTCGATGGCGAGGCCACCGGCGCTATTCTCAAGCAGGCCACCGATAACCGTGATTCGATTTCGGCGGTCAATCTGGATGAAGAAGCGGCCAAATTGATTCAGTTCGAGCAGTACTACCAGGCGTCGGCGCAGATCATTCAAGTTGCCCGCAGCCTGTTCGATACACTGATTAACACGTTCTGACGCGCCGTCTAGAACTTCGAGGTTAGTTTTATGGTTATGCGCATCTCTTCGATCCAGGCCTTCAATAACGGTGTCAGTGGCCTTGGGCGCAACTATTCCAACCTGATCCGCACCCAGGAGCAGATCAGCAGTGGTAACCGTATTCTTACCCCGGCTGATGATCCGGTAGCATCGGTGCGTCTGCTTCAACTCGAGCAGCAGCAGGCAATACTGGGCCAGTACAAGGAGAACCTCACCGCCGCGAAAAACAGCCTGACCCAAGAGGAAACCACTATCACCTCGGTGGTCAACGTCTTGCAGCGCATCCGCGAACTGGCGGTGCAGGCTGGTGGTGGCGCCCTGTCAGCTGAGGACCGTAAATCGATTGCCAAAGAGTTGAGTGAGCGTGAAGGTGAGTTGCTTAACCTGATGAACAGTCGCAACGCCCGCGGTGAGTACCTGTTCAGTGGTTTTCTCGGTAAAACTGAACCTTTTTTGCGCAACCCCGATGGAACCTATTCCTATCAAGGTGACGAGGGTCAGCGCAGCCTGCAGGTCGCCGGCTCAAGCAATGTGGCGATCAACGACAACGGCAAGCGGTTGTTTGAAGACGTAAGCAATGCCAATCGGATTATCAATGCGCTGGGTGTCAATAACCCCGCCTTACCGACACCGCCGTTACCGGCTACAAACATTCCTGCGCTTCCAGCGGCAGACCAGCGCGTATTTATGTCGCCTGGTTTGGTGCAGGACAATCAAGCGTTCAACAGCAATTTTCGCGCAGGCGAGCCGTATTCGCTGGCGTTTGTCAGCGGCACCGAATTCCGCATCTATGACAACGCCGGTGCTGACGTTACGTCTGAAGTACCGGGTGGTGGGTTGATCGACCCCTTGGTCGGTGGCGGCAATACCATCAACTTTCGTGGCATGCGTTTCCAGTTGGATGTGGTGTTGCAGCCAGGAGACAACGAACTGGATCTGGACAACCTGTTGGCTGATACCGCCACAGCGGGAACCCCAGGCATCAATACCCATAGCTTCACCCTGCAATCGGCGCCGACGGACTTTGCCGTCAACCGGTCATCAACCAATAATTCGGCCGCGATTGTTGCTCCTGCAGGCATTAGCAACCAGGCAACCTTTGACAGCCAGTTTCCAACTTCCGGGGTTGTCCTGCGCTTTACCGACGACACCAACTACGAGGTTTACTCCCAGCCGGTTGGACCGGGTAGTCCGGTACTCACCACCGGCACGGTGACGGGGCCTTATCCGGCAACCTTCAGCGTGTACGGTGCTGATTTCACCTTGTCCGCTCCGGCGGCGGTCGCCGGCGGTGATGAGTTCGGCGTGCAGCCGCAGTTTCAAGAACAGCGCAGCATTCTCAACACCATCAGCCGCCTGCGCCAGGCACTCGAGTCTTCCCCTACATCGCCAGCGGGTAACCTCGGTGTGCGCAACGAAGTGGCAATAGCCCTGACTAACTTGGACAACGGCATGGGCAGGGTGCTGGAGGTACAGACTGAAATCGGTGCTCGGATGAACCTCATCGAGACCACCGAAGTCGATAACGAAGACGTCACCTTGGTCAACAAGTCGGTACAAGCCGACCTGCGCGAACTGGATTACGCTGAAGCGCTTTCACGGTTGTCGTTTCAGACCATCGTCCTTGAGGCAGCGCAGCAAAGTTATGTGAAGATCGCGGGGTTGAATCTGTTCAATCAGTTGCGCTAACGCTCCTTGAGTGCTGCCGTCCAATCGGTCGTAGGGCCCGAATGGATGAGCGGTTACTGAATTCATTGCTTGATACGAAGCCCCAGCATGCTGGGTTTTCGCGTTTCTGTCGAATGGTGAAAGTATCTATTTAGACTATGTCGGAATATTCAGCTGAAAGATGCTAGTCGGATGTCTTCACCTGACTGGGGCTTTACTGCTGCTCAATCAAACATAGTTGGCCAAGGTTTTGCTTAATCGGTAGTAGAGTGGGTAATGTGCTGTTTTATTGGCAGTTTCCAATACGGCTCGGATTTTGGCCTGCAGGTATTTCTCATTGATGCCCTGTTTGAGGTTTGACATATGAAGGCAGTGATTTTGGCCGGTGGTTTGGGCACTCGTATCAGTGAGGAGTCCCACCTCAAGCCAAAGCCCATGATCGAGATCGGCGGCAAGCCGATCATTTGGCACATCATGAAAATCTACTCCCACTATGGCATCAATGATTTCGTGATTTGCCTGGGCTACAAGGGCTATGTAATCAAGGAATATTTTGCCAACTACTTTCTGCACATGTCGGATGTCACATTCGACATGGCCGAGAACCGCATGCATATCCATCAACGTCATGCTGAACCCTGGCGTGTGACGCTGGTTGATACTGGCGAGGCCACCGGTACTGGTGGGCGTCTTAAACGCGTACGTGATTATCTGGGTGATGAAACCTTCTGCTTTACCTATGGGGATGGCGTCTCTGACATCGACATTCCCGTCCTAATCGATTTCCACAAGCAGCACGGCAAGTTGGCCACTGTTACCGCAGTGCAACCACCGGGTCGCTACGGTGCACTTGATGTCCAAGGGCAGGTGGTCAGCGGTTTTCAGGAAAAACCACTTGGTGATGGTGGGTGGATCAATGGTGGTTTTTTTGTGCTGGAACCTGCCGTGATCGACTACATCGAGGACGACACTACGACCTGGGAATTCGAGCCCATGCGTGCGCTGGCTAGCGAGGGGCAGTTGATGAGCCATCTGCACCTTGGCTTCTGGCAGCCAATGGACACTTTGCGTGATCGGGTGCTGCTGGAAGATCGCTGGAAAAGCGGTGAAGCGGAGTGGCAGCTATGGCGCTGAGCCCGGACTTCTGGAGAGGGCGTAAAGTCCTGCTGACTGGGCATACCGGCTTCAAGGGTGGCTGGCTGGCGCTGTGGTTGCGTCAGCTCGGGGCTGATCTGCGTGGCTTTGCCTTGCCCGCGGCTACCACACCGTCGCTTTGGCAGGTGGTGCAACTGGATCAGCAGATCACGGGTGAGTTTGCGGATATTCGTGATGCCGCAAGGTTGAGTGATGCGTTGCTGGAGTTTCAGCCTGAACTGGTTCTGCACTTGGCTGCGCAACCCTTGGTACGTGAATCCTACCGAGCGCCAGCGGAGACTTATGCCACAAATGTCATGGGTACGCTCAACCTGCTGGAGGCCATTCGCTCTACTGATTCTGTGCGCGCTGTTGTGGTGGTGACCACTGACAAATGCTACGAGAATCGCGAGTGGCCATGGCCTTATCGGGAGCAAGATGCTCTCGGAGGTTTTGATCCGTATAGCAGCAGCAAGGCATGTGTTGAAGTGCTGTGCGCCAGTTACCGCGACTCCTTCCTCAGGGCCTCAGGTGTTGCCTTGGCAACTGCTCGTGCGGGCAATGTACTGGGTGGTGGTGACTGGTCTCCGGAGCGCTTGATCCCCGATATCTTCAGCGCCTGGCAGCAAGGTCGAGAAGTGATTTTGCGCTACCCCCATGCGACTCGTCCTTGGCAGCACGTGCTTGATCCATTAATGGGGTATTTACAACTGGCGCAAGGACTGCTGACTGATCCTGAACGTCATGCTGCTGCTTGGAATTTTGGACCAGACAGTGCCGGGCTCGCGACAGTGGAGGCAGTCGTTGGGCGTCTTGCGGAGCTCTGGCCGGGTGAGGCTCGCTGGTCTGCATCTGCCGATGCCCAGCCGCATGAGGCGGGGTTACTGGCGCTGGACTCCAGCAAGGCAAGGCAGTCGCTGGGATGGGCGCCGCGTTGGTCACTGGGTACGACGCTGAAGCATACACTGGACTGGCAGTTGGCCTGGCAAAACGGGCGTGACATGGCATGCGTTACCCGCGAACAGATCGCGGCTCACCAAGGCGAAATTCAATGAGTGACAGCACCGCGCAACAGCTGCGCCAACAGATTGCCGAGTTGGTCGGACGCTATGCTGAACTGCAGATGGCGCCTAAGCCATTTGTGGTGGGGCAGAGTTCGGTGCCGCCATCGGGAAAAGTGATTGGTGCGGGTGAGTTGCAGTCGATGACCGAGGCTGTGCTCGATGGGTGGCTGACTACCGGGCGCTTCAATGAAGCGTTCGAGAAGCGTCTAGCCAAGTACCTTGGACGCCGTTGCGTTCTCACCACCAACTCAGGTTCATCAGCCAACCTGTTGGCATTTTCCGCATTGACCTCGCCGCGTCTCGGTGATCGGGCGATCAAGCCCGGTGACGAAGTGATCGGTGTAGCGGCTGGCTTTCCGACTACCGTCAACCCCATCCTGCAGTTCGGTGCGGTGCCGGTTTTTGTGGATGTTGAATTGCCGACCTACAACATCGATCCGGCGAAGATAGAGGCGGCAATCAGCCCGAAAACCAAGGCCATCATGTTGGCCCACACGCTGGGTAATCCCTTCGATCTGAGCGTGGTTCGCGCCCTGTGTGATAAGTACGGCCTGTGGTTGATCGAGGACTGCTGCGATGCACTGGGGTCGACCTATCAAGGGCATATGGTCGGTACGTTCGGCGATATCGGTACCCTCAGTTTTTATCCGGCTCACCACATCACCATGGGTGAGGGCGGTGCTGTATTTACCAACAACCCGGCGCTTAAACGCATTATCGAATCCTTTCGTGACTGGGGGCGTGATTGCTATTGCGCGCCAGGTGAGGACAACACCTGTGGCAAGCGGTTTTGCTGGCAGTTGGGCGATCTACCAGAGGGTTATGACCACAAGTACACCTACTCACACTTGGGCTACAACCTGAAGATAACCGATATGCAGGCTGCCTGTGCGTTGGCGCAGATGGACCGCGTTGATGACTTCATCGTTGCCCGCAAGCGCAATTTCACCTGGCTCAGTGATCGCCTGGCCGGCTGTCGGGATTTTCTAATGCTGCCGCAGGCCACGCCTGGTAGTGACCCTTCCTGGTTTGGCTACCCCATGACCTTGCGTGATGGTTGCGGGATCCGTCGGGTTGAGTTGCTGCGATATCTGGATGCGCAAGGTGTCGGTACACGGCTGCTGTTTGCCGGTAACCTAGTACGTCAGCCCTATATGCAAGGCCGCAATTTCAGGGTCTCAGGTGAGTTGTCGGTAACCGATAAAGTGATGCACGAAACTTTCTGGATCGGTGTGTGGCCTGGGCTTGGCGAGGAACATTTGGAGCACGCTGCGCGTTGCCTAGAGACTTTCTTCGGCTTGAGGGCGGGCTGATGAATGCCTATATCCTCTGCGGTGGCTTTGGCACCCGCCTGCGCAGTGTGATCAACGACACGCAGAAGGCCGTGGTGGATATTCACGGTCGTCCATTCCTGGCTCTGGTGCTGGCGCAATTGCGTGAGGCCGGTGTCAGTCGCGGTGTGCTCTGCGCGCATTATCGTGCTGATCAACTGACCGCATTGTTGCCCTCGTTAGAGGCAGAGTCTGGTTTGCCGTTGCAGTTGGTGATTGAGGAAACCCCGCTGGGCACCGGTGGTGCTGTGCTGAACGCCTTACTTCAAGTGCCGCCTGATGGGCGTTATCTGGTGCTTAACGCGGACACTTTCCTTGAACCCTGCGCGTATCGCCTTGCACTGGACAGCGAGCGAGACGTTCTGGTCGGCGTGCAGGTCGAGGATCGCTCGCGCTATGGCAGTTTGGATTGCTCTGCGCTGGGCGAAGTACTTGGCTTCGAGGAAAAAGGTCAGGCGGGACCTGGTTTGATCAATGCTGGCGTCTATGGTTTTACGGCTGGAGCGCTAGAGAATATGCCTGTCACAGGTTGTTCTATGGAGCATGACCTACTGCCGTCACTTATGCGTCAGCACAGGCTGCATGTAAGTGAGTACAGCGGAGCGTTCGTGGACATAGGTACCCCTGATTCTCTGGATGCGTTCAAGTCTAAATTGCGCGGGAGTGCCGTCTGATGAGTGTGCTGGTCAAGGAACTCACGATCGACATGCAGCAGACGATTCTTGATGCCATCAAATGCATCGAGTCCGGGAATCTGCAGATCGCCTTTGTCGTCGCCGCGGATATGCGTCTGCTCGGTGTTGTGACCAATGGCGATGTACGCCGTTACCTGTTGCAGGGTGGCTTGACCGATCAGCCCGTCACAGCCTGTATGAACCGCGAGTTTCGTAGCGTATCGATTACCACCCCGCGTGAAGATTTGTTGAAAGCGTTCGATTTAGGGCATAACGCTTTACCAGGTCTGGATGCCGAAGGGCGCCTTGTTGAGGTCTACACCCGCCAGATGGCGGCCAGCGCAGAGGTGCCGGTACTGGCACGTGCGCGTGCCCCGGTGCGGATGAGTTTTTGTGGCGGCGGTGCTGATCTGACCTACTTTTTTATCGACCACCCAGCTGCTGTGCTCAGCTGCACCGTGGGGCTCTACGCTCACGCAACTCTGGTGCCCCGCGATGATCGGCAGATCCATATTTTTTCCGAAGACCTAGGTCGTGAAGAACACTTCAACTCGTTGCAAGCTTTGTTATCAGCTGTCGAGAAAAGTTTGTTGGCAACCATCGTGTCGGTGATCAAGCCCAAGTACGGTTTTGACCTGTACCTGCGTTCAGACTTTCCAGTGGGGTCTGGGCTGGGTGGGTCTTCTGCGGCCACCATCGCCAGCATCGCGGCGTTCAATGAGTTGCGCCAGGATCGTTGGAACACTTATGAGATTGCCGAACTCGCTTTCCAGGCCGAGCGCCTGTGCTTCGGCATTGCCGGTGGTTGGCAGGATCAGTACGCCTCAGCTTTTGGTGGCTTCAACCTGATTGAGTTTGAAAACCAGCGCAACCTGGTTCACCCGATTCGCTTGGAAGAAGCTATCCGCAATGAGCTGGAGTCATGCCTGGTGCTGTGTGACACCGGTATTTCCCATGACTCGGGGCGTTTGCATGAGCTGCAACGTGAAGAGATAGAGGCCGAGTCGTCACAAACTGAGCTGCTCAGCGCCAGTGTGGCGCTATGTCGACGTATGCACCGTTACCTGATGCGTGGCGAGCTGCGTGATTTCGGCCTGTGCCTCGATGAAGCCTGGCAGTTGAAGAAGCGCTTCTCCTCTGCGATCAGCCATGGTCGTCTGGATGCGATCTATGCCGCGGCGCTTGCGGCCGGCGCATTGGGCGGCAAGTTGCTTGGTGCGGGTGGTGGAGGCTTCTTTCTGTTTTACGTACAGCCACAGTATCGGCAGCGGGTTGTGCATGCAGTGCGTGCACTGGGCTGTCAGACCCAGAACTTCCGCTTTGAATCCAGCGGCGTAACCTCATGGCGAACAAAAATCCAATGACTCCTATTTTTCTTGACGGTATTGCGCTGGGCGGCGAGCGCGTCTTTGTGATTGCCGAGGCCGGAAACAATCACAATGGTTCGCTGGCGCTGGCCAAACGCCTGGTGGATGCAGCGCTCGATGCAGGGGCCGACTGCGTCAAGTTCCAGTTGCGTAACCGTGAGGCGCTGTACCGGCGCAAGGCTGATGGCTCGCGGGCCGAAGACCTCGGCGTGGAGTACATCCAGGACCTGCTGGACAAGGTTGAGCTGAGCGTCGAAGAGCATCGTGAGGTGCGTGAGTACTGTAAACAGAAGGGCATTATTTACCTGTGCACACCCTGGGATGAGCCCAGTGTCGACGTGTTGGCGGATTTTGATGTTGCCGCCCTGAAGATCGCCTCGGCCGATCTGTGTAACCCCTACCTGATTGCCAAGGCCGCAAGCCTGGGCAAACCCCTGATTCTGTCTACCGGCATGTCCTTTGAGCACGAAATCGTTAGAGCCATTGAACAGTTGAATGCGCTTGGTACGCCATTCGCGCTGCTGCATTGCAACAGCGCCTATCCTGCCCCCGAGTCCGATATCCAGCTTGGCTACTTACGCCGGTTGCAGGAACTGCATGATTTGGTTGGCTACTCCGGCCATGAGCGTGGCATCGCCATTACCCTCGGCGCAGTTGCCCTGGGCGCCAAGCTGGTGGAGCGGCACATCACTCTGGATAGGGGGATGGAAGGGCCGGATCACCTGGCCAGCCTGGAAACGAGCGAGTTTCGCCAACTGGTCGACGGCATCCGTCAACTGGAGCTGGCATTGCCTTGGCAAGGTCAGGGTCGCCATGCCAGTCAGGGCGAACTGCTCAACCGTGAGAATCTCGGCAAGAGCGTGATCGCTGCATGCGACATCGCCCGTGGCACGGTCATGGAGGCGTCGATGCTGCGCATCGCCAGCCCTGGTCAGGGTCTGCCGCCGTATCGTTTGCCGGAGCTGCTGGGCAAGCCGGCCGGGCGTGACATCGCCCTAGGGGATTTTCTCTTCGATAGCGACCTGAACGAGCAGGCTCAGGAGCAGCGGCTGGCGTTCGACCTGCCGATTCGCTGGGGCGTGCCGGTGCGCTATCACGACTTCCGAGATTACCGTCGGCGGATCAGCCCGGATCTGTTCGAGTTTCACCTGTCCTACCGCGACCTCAGCCTCAAGCCGCAGCCGTTTCTCGCCGAGGTCGACTGTTCGCGCCTGGTGGTGCATGCGCCGGAGTTGTTCGAGAACAGCGAGCTGCTGGATCTGGCGTCGGATGATCCGGCGTATCGCCAGCGTTCGATCGACAATCTGCAGCGGGTGGTGGACGCCACACTGGAAATCGGCGAATTCTTCCCCAATGCCGATGCGCGTTTGATCGTGGCCAACATCGGTGGTTTTTCCGCTGACGAGCCGCGCCCGCTGGCCATGCGCCCGGAACTCTACGAGCGCTTCCACGAGGCCTGCCGCCAGGTGGATTTCGTCGGTACTGAGCTGATTCCGCAGAACATGGCGCCGTTCCCCTGGCACTTCGGCGGCCAGCGTCATCAGAACATCTTCATGATGCCCGAGGAACTGGCCGCTCAGGCGCGTGACCATGGTCTGCGCCTGTGTCTGGACCTGTCGCACCTGCAGATGACCTGCTTCCACTTCGGCCTCGACTTCCAGCAAGCGCTGGCCCTGTTGCTGCCGCATTCGGCGCACCTGCACGTGGCCGATGCCAAGGGCACTAACGGCGAAGGTGTACTTATGGGTACTGGCGATATCGACTGGCCAGCCACCTGGGCGCGTATCAGAAAGCATCCCCATGTCAGCTTCATTCCTGAAGTCTGGCAGGGGCACAAGGACCATGGAGCCGGTTTCTGGTCGGCTTTGACCTACTTACAATCACTATGAGGAAGCGGCCATGGAAACTATGGGTTTGAGTGCGCGACTGGACGCCTTGTTAAGCGAATCGTTGGAATCGATAAGAGATCGTCAGTCGCATACCCTGGAGCGATTGATCGGCGGCCTGGATCGTCCATTCGTGCTTTTTGGCGCAAGCCACCTAGGGCGCAAGACCCAGTCGGTGCTCAAGCAGATGGGTTTCACGCCCGAGGCGTTCATCGACAACAACCCGGCGGCGTGGGGCACCCTGATCGATTCCATACCGGTGATGAGCCCGGCGCAGCTGGCCGAGCGGAGCGATGGCTTGCTTCCGTCCGTCATATGCACGATCTGGAGTGGTCATATCACCGATCGCATGACGGATCGGCTCGCGCCGCTGAGGGCGCTGGGGTTCGATCGTATCGCGTTGTTTGGCCATCTAGCCTGGCGCCATCCTGAGCATTTCCTGCCGCACTACTCCCTAGATCTGCCGGAAAAGGTGGTGGCCGAGGCCGATCAGATTCGCCGTGCCTTCACCCTATTGAGCGACGATGTGTCTCGGCAGCTGTTTGTGGATCATATCGAGTGGCGGCTGTCGCTCGACCACGATTTGCTGCCGCCTGCCTCGCCGCTTGAGATCTACTTCGACGGGCATTTCAGCAGTGATCGAGCCGACGAGGTGCTCTATGACATCGGCGCGTTCAATGGCGATTCGGTATCGGACTATCTCAAGAGCGGTCGAGGCTACAGAGAAATCCACTCGTTCGAGCCTTCCCCAGCCAACTACGCCGATCTGCGAGAAAACCTCGAAAAGCTGGGAGGCGAGGCACGAGGCCTTTATGCCTACCCACTGGCAATCGGAGACTGCAACGGAGAAATCCTCATTGAGGACAGCAGTGGTGCCGCCAGCAGGGTAGGGCGTGGCAGCGAGCGGGTGCAGATCACCACTATCGATGATCTGAGTGCGCGTATCGCTCCTGCGACCTTCATCAAGATTGATATCGAAGGGTTCGAGCCTCAGTGCCTGGCCGGCGGACGGCGACTGATCGCCGAGGAACATCCGGTGATCGCGGTGTGCGTCTACCACGAGCAGAACCACCTGTGGAACGTCCTGCTGCAGCTGCACGACTACTACCCCGACTACCACTTCACCCTCTGCCCGCACCTCGCCGAAGGTTGGGATCTGGTCCTATACGCCGTACCTGCCGCCCGTCTTCCACAACAGCCTATTGCCGAGTAAGCCACCCTATGCGCGTTGCCGACTACATCTTCGAGTTCATTGCTAACCAGGGCGTCGGCCATGTGTTCTTCCTGCCTGGCGGTGGCGCCATGCACCTGAATAACGCTCTGTATCGCCAGCCGCGCCTGATGGCCGTGAGCATGTTGCATGAGCAAGGGGCGGCGATCGCCGCAGAAGGCTATGCACGCACTTCCGGGCGCTTCGGCGCTTGTCTGGTCACATCGGGGCCTGGGGCTACCAATGCCATCACCGGTCTTGCCGGTGCCTGGTTCGAATCGACACCCGTGCTGTTCATCTCCGGGCAGGTGAAACGTGCCGATCTCAAGGGCGATACCGGCCTGCGCCAGCTCGGTACCCAAGAGTTGGACATTGTCAGTGTGGTCACGCCCCTGACCAAGTATGCGGTGTGCCTGCTCGATCCACTGCGCGTGCGCTATGAACTGGAGAAGGCGCTGCACCTGATGCTTAGTGGGCGCAAAGGTCCGGTGTGGCTCGATGTGCCGCTGGATGTGCAGGCCACGGATATCGTGCCTGAGCAGTTGGTCGGATATACGCCTGAAGCGGATGAACAGTCGCCAGTGCCGGACGAAGCCGCCGTGCACAGACTGGTGCAACGCCTGCGTCAGGCCAATCGCCCTGTGCTGCTGGTGGGCAATGGCGTGCACGCTGCCGGCGGCGAAGTCGCCATGCGCGAGCTGATCGAGACGCTGGGATTGCCGACGCTGACCACCTGGATCGGCGCGGATCTGCTCGAATACGAACACCCGCTTTACGTTGGCCGCTGTGGCACTGTGGCGCAGCGTGGTGCCAATTTCAGCGTGCAGAACGCCGACCTGGTATTGGCCATCGGTTGCCGCATGGATTTTTCCATTACCGGCTTCAATCGCAGCCACTTCGCGCGTCAGGCCGAGATCGTGGTGGTGGACATCGATCCGGCGGAAATCGCCAAACTGGGCGACATGCCTGACGAGCGCTTCGTCTGCGATGCGCGCGTGTTCATGCAGCAACTTCTTGCCGCCAACGGCTCGCAGGCGCTGGATTGCCAGAGCTGGCGCGAGCGCTGCCAGGCCTGGAAGGCCGCCTACCCGGTGGTGCTGCCCGAGTACCACAAACCGAGCGACTACGTGAACACCTACGTGTTCAGCGAAACCCTGTCCGAGGCCATGGCCGAAGGCGATCAGATTATCCCCGGCAGTTCCGGCGCCGCGTTGGACACCTTCTGGCTGTCGGTGCGCCTCAAGCGCGGTCAGCGCGCGGTGGCGACTGGTGGGCTGGGCTCGATGGGCTATGGCCTGCCGGCCTCCATTGGCGGCTGCCTGGGCAGCGGCAGTAGACGCACCATCTCGGTGGATGGTGACGGCGGTTTTGTGATGAACATCCAGGAGTTGGAAGTGGTGCGCCGCCTGCATCTGCCGATCAAATACTTCGTGCTCAACAACAACGGTTATGCCTCGATCCGCGCTTCGCAAGGTGGCTACTTCAAGCAGACCATCGGTTGCGACCCGGAGTCTGGGTTGACCCTGCCGGATATCTCCGCCCTGGCTGCAGCCTTTGGTCTGCCGGTGCGTCGTATCGATGGCAAGTCCGACCTGCGTCAGGCCATTGATGAGGCGCTGGAGCTGGAAGGCCCGGTACTGTGCGAGGTGATGGTCGAGTCCGACCAGGCCATCGGCCCGCGCATCACCTCGAAGATCGGCCAGAACGGCGCCATGGTTTCCAGCCCGCTGGAAGACCTCTTCCCCTTCTTGGAACGCGACGAGTTGCGCGCCAACATGCTGATTCCGTTGGTGGACGACTGAAGATGAGCGATTACCTGAGCCAATACGCCGACGCCGGTCTTTACACCATGCAGGGCCGTCTGGGCGCACCGGAAGAAGGGCGCTTCCAGTCCTTCCCGCGTCAGGGCTGGCGCCTGGAAATCGCTCGCGCCGCCGAGATCGGCCTGCGCGGTATCGAATGGATCTATGACCTATTCGGCGAAGGCGCCAACCCGCTGGAAACGTCCGAAGGGCGTGAAGAGCTCCGTGGCTTGCTCGCCCAGCACGGGGTCGCCGTGGTGTCGATCTGCGCCGACTATTTCATGGACCGTCCGCTGCTGCGTTGCAGCCAGGCCGAGAACGCCGAACTGCTCGATCGCCTGCACTGGTTGCTGGGAATCTGCCCGGAAATGGGCGTGGGCCGCGTGGTATTGCCTTTCGTCGACGCCTCGCGCATTCGCGATGAAAGCGAGCGTGATCAGGTGGTGACTAATCTGCGCCAGGTGCTGCCGCAGGCTGAGCGCCATGGTGTCGAACTGCATCTGGAAACCGACTTGGCGCCGCAGGCGTTTCGTGAGCTGCTCGACCTGCTCGATCACCCGCTGGTCAAGGTCAACTACGATGCTGGCAACAGCGCGTCGCTGGGCTATCGCCCGGAGGACGAATTTGCCGCCTATGGCGCGCGTGTCGGCAGCGTGCACATCAAGGATCGTCGCTTGGGCGCCACTACCGTGCCGTTGGGGCAGGGTGATACCGATTTCCCCAGCTTGCGCGAGCAACTGATCCAGTACGACTACCATGGCGACTTTGTCCTGCAGGTCGCCCGTGACGAGGCCGGTGACGAACCGCGCTGGCTAGCCGGCATGGCCGCACTCGCATCCGACTGGTTGCGCGGTACGGCCTTAAATGAGAGAAAGACATCGTGAAGATTCTGTTCTGTGGCCTGGGCGGCATCGGCCAGCGCCACTTGCGCAACCTGCGCCAACTGCTTGGTGATGAGCTGGAGGTGCACGCCTACCGGGTGCGCGGCCAACGCATCAAACTGCGCGACAACCTGACCGTCGACGAAGGCGCCGACCTCGAACGCGACTATGCCATCGTCGTACATCACGACCTGGCCGAGGCGCTGGCCGAAAATCCGGCTGCCGCCTTCATCTGCAACCCTAATTCGCTGCATGTTCCGGTGGCGCTCGAGTGCGTGCGAGCGGGGGTGCCGGTGTTCATGGAAAAACCGCTGGCCAGCGATCTTGCAGGCATCGGCCAGTTGCTGGCAGAGGTTGAACAGCGCAGTCTACCGTTCCACGTCGGCTACAACTTCCGCTTCCACCCTGGGTTACAGCGCCTCAAGGCGTTGCTCGAGAGCGGTTTCTTCGGCCGTCTGCTAAGCGTGCGTTCGGAGATCGGCGAGTACCTGCCCAACTGGCACCGTTACGAAGATTACCGGCAGATGTACGCTGCGCGCGCTGATCAGGGCGGCGGTGTGGTTCTGTCGCAGATTCACGAAATGGACCTGATCTACTGGTTCTTCGGCCTGCCGCGCAGCATCGTCACCCATGGCGGCCAGCTCAGCCACCTGGAGATCGACGTCGAGGACACCGCCTCGTCACTGATGCGCTGTGACAACGCCATGGGCAGCTTCCCCATCCTGCTGCATCAGGATTACCTGCAGCGCCCGCCGGTGCGCTGCTTCAAGATCGTCGGCGACGCCGGCTACGCCGAGATCGACCTGCTGGCCAACCGCTTGCGGGTTTACGGCGCCGAGGGCGAGTTGAGCGAGGAAAACGACTTCCCCGGTTTCGTGCGCAACGATATGTTCTTGGCTCAGGCGCGGCATTTCCTCGATTGCGTCAACGGCTCGGCTACGCCGCAGGTGAGCCTGCACGATGGCCTGCAGAGCCTGCGCCTGGCGTTGGCTGCTTTGCGCTCGCTGAAGGAGGGCAGGGAAGTGGCGCTGAGCGAGGTGAACGTGCATGGCTAGCGTGGACAGTTTGTTCCGTCTGGACGGTCGTGTGGCCGTCATCACGGGTGGCGCCGGCCTGCTGGGGTATCAGCATGCCGTGACCATCGCTGGGCTCGGCGGCATCCCGGTGCTGCTGGATATCAATGACGAAGCTCTGGCCACTAACGCCGCCAGGTTGGCCGAAGAAACCGGCTGCCAGGCCCTGACCTATGTGGTCGACATCACCGACCTGCAGGCACTCGAGGCCGTTGGGCAGCAACTCTTGGCCGAGCATGGCCAGGTGGACATCCTGATCAACAATGCAGCACGCAACCCCAAGGTGGAGAGTGCCGGCGATAAGGACTTCTCCCGTCTGGAGCACTTCCCCTGGGAGCAATGGCAACTCGACCTCAACGTCGGGCTGGGTGGTGCATTTAACTGCGCCAAGGTCTTCGGTGCGCAGATGGCGCGGCAGGGGCGTGGGGTGATCGTCAATATCGCCTCCGACCTGGGCGTCATCGCGCCGGATCAACGGCTGTACCGGGTGGATGGGCTTGAGGCCGAGCAGCAGCCGGTCAAGCCGGTGACTTACTCTGTGGTCAAGCATGGACTGATTGGTTTGACCAAGTACCTGGCCACCTACTGGTGTGAACAGGGCGTGCGTTGCAATGCGCTTTCGCCCGGCGGCGTTTACGCCGGGCAGAACGATGTGTTCGTCAGCAAACTGACGCAACTGATTCCGCTGGGCCGTATGGCTGAGGCTGACGAGTACCGCGGAGCCATCGCCTTCCTCTGCTCGGATGCGTCCACCTACATGAACGGCGCCAATCTGGTGATGGATGGAGGGCGTAGTACATGGTAAGTCGTGAACTGATCGCCAGACACTGCATCTGCTGCGGTAGCGATCAATTGCAGCGCTCGCCTGCAGTGCTGATGCCTTTCGTTGCGCTGCGAGTGTTTGGCCACGAACCTGTGGAGATTACCGCTGACTGGGGGCTGCGCGACCTGCGTGAGGGGATGGCCTATACCCTGTGTAATTCGCTGCAGTGCCAGGACTGCGGCGTCTTGTTTCTCGACTTCCGCTTTACTGACGAGCAGATGGCTGCTCTATACCACAACTATCGTGACGCGCAGTACAACGCCCAGCGCATTCGTTATGAGCCGGGCTATGCCAGTGTGGTGGAACATTACGAGCAGCGTGCCGGGTATCTTGCCGAGGTTGAAGACTGGCTTGCACCACGCCTGCCGCCTGCTCCTGCCGTGCTGGATTGGGGCGGCGATAGCGGGATCAACAGCCTCTTTCTCAAGCAAAATCGTTGCCTGCATATCCACGATATCTCCGGGGTGGAGCTGGTGCCTGGTGTCAAACGCATTGGCAGCGAGCAACTTGGTCGCGAGCGTTATGACTTGGTGGTATGCAGCGAGGTGCTTGAGCATGTTTCTTCCCCTCAAGATCTGATACGCCAGATGTTGCCGGCCATGAGTCCGCACACATTGCTTTACATAGAAGTGCCTCATGAGGCGTTGGTACGACAAAATCCGAATAGCTTTGATTTGGCACCGCTAAAGCGCCACTGGCATGAACACATCAACTTCTACACCGAAACAGCCTTGCGGCGTCTGCTTGAGCGTCTAGGGCTTCAAGTCGTAGACACTCTTAACCTTCCGGTGGATCTGGGGTGGACACGCAGTGAGGTGTTGGGTGTGTTGGCGAGGTTGGCTTGATATGGGGTTGTTAATGGACGAGTCGAATACCAAACGCCACCCGGTTATTACCGAAGACATGCAGGTGATCTTTTCCCAGCGAGAGAACTGGCGACAGTTTTCCGGTAAACATGTCGTCATTGCCGGCTCAACAGGTTTTTTAGCGGCTTACCTAGTGGAGTTTTTCGCCTGGTTGAGCGAGCAGTGGCCAGAAGCGCCTGTCTATATCCATGCTTTGGCACGGCATCACCACAAGCTGGAAAAGCGCTTCCCCCATCTGCTGGGACAGCCTTGGTTCATGCCGGTGATTCAGGATGTGTGCGATCCAGTTCCTCAGTTGATACAAGCGGACTTCATCGTCCATGCAGCCAGTTCTGGCAGCCCAAAGTACTACCTGCGTGACCCTGTTGGTACGGCCAAGGCGAATGTGCTGGGCACGCTCAACATGCTGGAGCTGGCGCGGCGAACAGGAGCTCGCCTACTGTTTATGAGCAGTGGTGCTGTTTATGGCCATGGCGAAAGTGCAAATCCCATCGGGGAAAACGATTTTGGTGCATTGGACCCTCTGGACATTTCTGCTTGCTACGGTGAAGGCAAACGCATGGGCGAGACGCTGTGCGCTGATTATCTGCGCCAGTACGGAGTGCACTCGGTGATTGCGCGTATTTCCCATACCTATGGTCCCGGCGTGTCGCTTGAGGATGGCCGTTCATTCGCTGATTTCGTGGCGGATGCTATAGCGGGCCGGGATATTGTGCTCAATAGCGATGGTTCGGGTAGTCGGCCCTTCTGTTATGTGTCAGATGCCACTGCTGCTTTTCTGATGTTGTTGCTGCGGGGCGAAGCTGGGCAGCCTTACAACGTCGGTCTCGATCAGGAAACCACCATCCTTGAGTTGGCACAGCTGATCGCGCGCCTTTCCCCTGTTGCAGGGCTGCAGGTCAAGCATCCACCAGCGAACCCGGATCGACAGGCGCTGTTCCGTTCGGGGGGGCATTTTGATCTGGCCAAGATGGAGCGGCTGGGGTGGAGACCAAACATCCTGCCAGAGGCCGGGTTCAAAAGAACCTTACGTTACTTTACCCAGCCCTGACCTGCCTTGAATCGAGAGCCTGATATGGAAATGAAAACAGAGAATCGCCTTGTTCTTGCCAGGCAAAAATTTGTGGCAGGGGAGATGAACAAGTTCGAGTATGCACAGTACATCAATGACCAGCATGTTGGCCTTTTTGATTATCCGGCATTCCTTGCTGGAACGGATGTGTCGGCAATTCAGATCACTGCTGATGGCGTTTCCGTAAGCTCTGCTACCAACGGTATTGCCATGCTGGTAGATGCCGTTGATTTGCATGCAACACCCTATACCTTGCTGGACTTTGGCAGCTACGATCGTGATGAGACAGCATTCCTAAAATCGGTATTTCGTAATGGCGATGTTTTCTTTGATATAGGTGCCAACCTGGGTTGGTACTCTCTGGTTCTGGGCCACAGTTGTCCTGATGCGCAAGTTTTCGCGTTTGAACCCATCCCTTCTACTGTCAATGTCCTCAAAAAAAACATCAAGCTGAACCAACTGACGAACGTAGAGCCAATTGCTCTGGGGATGTTTAACAAAGAAGATGAATTGAGCTTCCTGTTTGCTCCGGATGTTTCCGGTGCCACTTCACTGAAGTTGACTGGGCAGTCCAGAGGTCGCAGCTCAATACAGAACGTTCTATGCAAGACCACAACCCTGGACATCTTCTGTGCCAGTAGGAATACACAGCCTACGTTGTTGAAGATTGATGTTGAGGGGGCTGAGTTAATGGTCTTTCAAGGGGCGGAAAAAACGCTGGCGCATACGCCGATTATCTTGGTGGAGTTGTTGCGCAAGTGGTCTCGTGAGTTTGGGTATCACCCCAATGATGTCTTTGAACTCCTGGCGAAATCTGGCTACAGCGCGTGGATGTTTGCTGAGAACGGAGCGGGGGCGTTGATACCCTGCCCATCTGTTACGGAAGAAACCCTGCAAACCAATTTCATTTTCCTGCATCCGCACAAGCATGCGGAAGTAATCCAACAATGGATGGTGAACTGATCAGGCTCATTGTGTGGGCCTGATGTTGTTGCGCTTATTTTATTAGCGACAGCGCCCAGCAAAAAACTGACTCAGTTTGCATATACCCCACCGAATATAGAGGTAGATGCGATGCGTAAACTTCTCTCCCCGCGCCCGCAGCCGTACTACATTTTTGCGCCGGACTATAGACGCAGTTCTTCCGGCATCCGCGTGATGCACATGTTGTGCGATGCCCTTATTCGTTCAGGATTTGAGGCTTACGTAATAGCCAAGGTATTCAGCCCTGAATTTATGACGCCGCAACTCACTGATGAGGTTGCCGAGCGGCATCGCTCCCAAAGATTGGAGCCTATTGCTGTTTACCCGGAGGTCGTGGACGGTAATCCGCTAAATGCTGGTGTTGTGGTGCGCTATATCCTGAATCGGCCGGGATTTATTGAGGGTAGCGGCCAATTTGGTGATGACGATATTCTGTATGCCTATTCGCGGGATCTGTTAATGCCTGGCATTACTGATGATCGTGTCATGCTCTTGCCACCTTTTGACCTGCGGGTTTTCCGCTTGTCAGACGACCCTGATAAGCGTGTTGCGGGAAAGGTCTGTTACTACCAGGGGCGGCGGGGCGAGCTCCAAATAGATCCGGCATTGTTGCCGCCAGATGCCATAGAAATCACTCCTACGTGGCCCTCTACCTGGGAGGATATGGCTGATCTTTTTCAGCAGTGTGAAATCTTTTACTGCGCAGGGTCGTCCGCCCTCGGCACTGAAGCGGTTCTTTGTGGTTGCTTATGTGTCGTAATCGTTGAGGAAAACGCCCCTCGGATCGGTGTGTATGAGACGCAGAGTCATGGGGCAGCCTGGGGCACTTCGCCGGAAGAGCTTGAGCGGGCACGGCGAACGCTTCCCTTAGTACGTGATAACTGGCTTAGGCTTGAAACCGAATTCTGGCCGGCGTTGGATCATTTCATCGAGGTCACCCAAGCTGCAGCGCAGAAGCGAGCGGAAAATTACGGTAAATATGAGGTCTTGCGCTGGCTTGGCGAGCGCATTCCCACCAAGGCACAGCATACGCTTATCGCTAGTCGCCTGAATGAGATGGCTAACCCTGTTTTGGCCGTGCTGATTGTGGATCTGGAGGGCAATAGCGATCTCCTGACCCGCACGGTGAAAAGCCTTAGTCTGGAACATAGCCTTTACGCCTCCGTACGTATCCTGGCGCTGACGACGGCGTCGGTACCGCATACATCAGCTCAGGACAAGCTGCATTTTATTAAACTCGACGGGTGTGATCACATCGAGTTGATCAATCAGACCATCGAGCAAAACGCTAGCGACTGGCTGATGTTGGTCAATGCCGGTGATGAGTTTACCCCGAGCGGCTTACTTATCGCGGCATTGGATTTGCTGGAGGCGCCATCCCTGCGCGCGATCTACGGCGATGAAGTCATACGCCAGGTAGGCGGCGATTTGGGAATCGCTCTGCGCCCGGGCCTTAACCTGGATTTGTTGTTGAGCTTACCAGCGGGTATGTCCCGTCATTGGCTGTTCAATCGCGATGTATGGCTGCAGATGGGCGGCTTTCGGGCTGAGGCCGGCAACGCTATGGAGCTGGATTATATCCTGCGTCTTATTGAGGCCCAGGGCTTCGATGGATTGGGGCATGTCAGCGAACCGCTGCTTATATGTGATGCGCTCAAGCTGAAGGATTGCCCCGATGAGCGGGCGGTGATCCAGCGCCACTTGCTTGCGCGGGGTTTTCAAGAGGCTCGGGTCGGCTCGCGTTTGCCGGGTTGCTATGACCTTGACTATGGTGTTGCGGACAATGCTCTGGTGAGCATATTGATTCTGGTCAAGGGTGGTTTGGGGAAAGTCCAGCGCTGTTTGGAAACCGTGTTGGCAGAAACGTCATACCCGCACTACGAAGTGCTGTTACTGGATCAGGGCAATGATGAGCCGGTGCTACTGGAATGGCTGGCTGGCGTGGAGCAACTGGATACAGAGCATATCCGTGTGTTGCGCTTCGCTGATATTCCTGCGTTACAGGTGCGCAATCAGGCTGCTGAACTGGCACGGGGCGAGTTTCTCTTGTGGCTGGATTCGGGTATCGCCGTGTTTGAGGCTGAGTGGTTGCAGCAACTGCTCAACCATGCTGCCCGTCCTGAAGTGGGGGCTGTAGGGGCTAAGCTGCTGGGAGGCGACCGCAGCGTTCGCCAGGCGGGTCTCGTCTTGGGACTGGGGGGGGTGGCAGGGCGTGCGTTCACTGGCCTTTCTCCAGACGCCCCAGGTTACTTACAGCGCCTGCAGATCGATCAGAACTACACGGCCTTGGGTGGCCAGTGCTTGATGTTGCGTAAACAGCTGTTTACTGAGGCGGGTGGTTTCGAGCAAAGCAAGGATCTGGCTCGTTGGGCTGATGTTGACTTGTGTTTACGGCTGCATGAGGCGGGCTACTTGAATGTCTGGACGCCTCGAGTGCAGATGCTGATCAATGAAGAAGAGCTGCCGCCAGCGAGTGTAAAAGAGGAAGACGCGATGTACGCTCGCTGGTTGCCGCAATTGGCGCGCGATCCAGCTTATAACCCGAATTTATCGCTGTCTGACTCGTCTGGATTCAAGTTGGCGGAGAGCCCTTTGAGTTGGCGCCCTCTGTCTTCCTGGAAGCCCCTACCGACAGTGCTTGCTTATGCAGCCGATGCGATGGGATGTGGGCACTATCGGGTTATCCAGCCGCTTGGTGCCCTGAATCGGGCCGGCTTGGCCGATGGTGTACTGTCGGATCGGTTCTTGACTGTGACCGAGCTGGAACGTTTCAGTCCAGATTCTATCGTGCTGCAACGTCAGATCAGCGATACACAAATTGAGCAGATCCGGCGTATGAAGTCCTTCTCTGCGGCTTTCAAGGTGTTCGAGCTAGACGACTACTTGCCCAATTTACCGATGAAAAGCGCCCACCGAGCACAAATGCCCAGGGACATCATTCGCTCTCTGCGGCGCGGCCTGAGCCATGTTGATCGTTTTGTCGTCTCAACCGAATCGTTGGCCGAGGCATATCATGGGTTGCATGATGATATTCGTGTGGTGCATAACCGTTTGGATCCTCAATGGTGGCGAGGATTGAGCAGCCAGCGACGTTGCTCGAGCAAACCACGAGTCGGCTGGGCCGGCGGGGCTAGCCATACCGGTGATCTGGAAATGATCGCTGATGTGGTCA
This sequence comes from Gammaproteobacteria bacterium, assembly GCA_018827205.1. Taxonomy (GTDB): domain Bacteria; phylum Pseudomonadota; class Gammaproteobacteria; order Pseudomonadales; family Pseudomonadaceae; genus Aquipseudomonas. The sequence goes on from JAHJXZ010000263.1 coordinate 27,836, forward strand.
AGGCTCTGGTTGATGAGGTGGAGTGGGTATTCTTTGGCATGTGCCCGGACAAACTGCGGCCCTACGTGCATGAGTTTCACCCTGGGATTGCCATCGACAAGTACCCGGCGGCGCTTGCGCGCATGAACCTGGATCTTGCTTTGGCTCCGGTCGAGCAGAACCTGTTCAACGAATGCAAAAGTAACTTGCGCCTTCTTGAATACGGCGCTTGTGGTTTTCCGGTGATCTGCAGTGATCTGGTGTGCTACCAGGGCTCGTTGCCGGTAACCCGCGTGAAGAACCGCTTCAAGGACTGGGTCGAGGCAATTCGCATGCACATCAGTGATCTAAATGCGAGCGCCAGAATGGGTGATGAGCTTCGTAGGGAGGTGCTGGACGGCTGGATGCTTGAAGGTTCAAATCTTGAGGCGTGGAGGGCCTCATGGCTGCCTGATTGATGTTGGCAACGTGCTATCGAGGATTCTGTGCTGAAGGTGTTGGCTATTTTAGCAGCTAGAGAACTCGGTATTTTCTGTCGGGATGCAGGCAGATAGCAAGTTTTCTCCGGCTTTGCTGCTTAAGTAATTGTTCTGTATGTGGAAAAAAAAATAGAACGAGTTGCTAAAGCTGCACCTAAGGCCGCCGATATAAAGATCGAATGCGAACTTTATGGGGCGTCTGAGCAAAGCAGGCCCGAAGCTCGCAGGCTCAGACAATCTCAGTAGCACGGTCCTTTGGAGGCAAACACCATGGCCCTTACAGTCAACACAAACGTAGCGTCACTCAACACTCAGCGTAACCTCAACAGCTCATCCAAAGGCTTGGATACTTCGTTGCAGCGCCTGTCCACAGGCTTCCGCATCAACAGTGCCAAGGATGATGCCGCCGGTCTGCAGATTTCCAACCGTCTGACCAGTCAGATTAACGGTCTGAACGTTGCGACTCGTAACTCCAACGACGGCATCTCCCTGGCGCAAACTGCTGAAGGTGCGCTGCAACAGTCGACTGGCATCCTGCAGCGCATTCGTGACTTGGCCCTGCAGTCGGCCAACGGCTCCAACGGCGCTACCGAGCGTGCAGCTTTGCAAGGCGAAGTGTCGCAGTTGCAACAAGAGCTGAACCGTATTTCTGAAACCACCAGCTTCGGTGGCCGCAAGATCCTTGACGGCTCCTTCGGTTCTCAATCGTTTCAAGTGGGTGCAAACGCCTACGAAACCATCAGCGTTTCGATTGGCTCTGCTGCGACTGATCGTATCGGTATCAACCGTGTTACCAGCAGTGGTGGCCCTGCTGTGGCAAATGCGTCCGGGGCGACCTTCAGTGCAACTTCCGGGTCTGCCTATACTAGCGGCTCATTTACAATCAACTCGAAGCTCTCCGATGGCGATGTCACCATTACCAGCGCTGCTAGTGGCTCTGCCAGCGAGGTCGCTCGTGCGATTAACTCTAAAAGTGATGAGACCGGTGTAACCGCTAATGCTCGAACCGTCGCTGAGTTGGGCACCATAAGTGCCTCAGGAACTATCTCATTCAACTTGGCGGGCGTCACCAGTGCGTCGGTATCGGGTGATGCAGCTTCTGTATCCGCTGTAGTAACTGACACATCTGATCTGTCGGCCTTGGCCGATGCGATCAATCGTGAAACTGGGAAAACTGGCATCTCTGCCGTCTCCAAAGGCAGCACCATTGAACTGGTAAGTTCCAGCGGCGATGCGATCAAAATTACCGACTATACCGCTGGTGCTGGCACAGCCACCTTGCAAGCGAAGAACTTCGATGGTTCGGCTAATGTTGGTGGTACTGCTACGATTGCTGCCAGCGGTGGTGGCGCTCGTGTCGACGGCCAAGTTCAACTTGAAGCAGCAGATGCGTTCCAGGTGAAAGGCACTACAACTGGTATGGGAACCCCAGGTTTCAGTTCGCTGGATAGCGTAAAGGATATTGATATCAGCACCTCGACTGGCGCTCAGGATGCACTGGGTATCATCAACGGTGCGATCTCCAATATCGATAGCCAGCGTGCTCAGCTGGGTGCTGTTCAAAACCGCTTCGAGAACACTATCTCGAACCTGCAGAACATTTCCGAAAATTCCTCTGCAGCTCGCAGCCGGATTCGTGATACTGACTTTGCTGCCGAAACTTCGGAACTGACCAAAAATCAGATCCTGCAGCAGGCCGGTACTGCGATCTTGGCCCAGGCTAACCAGCTGCCACAGGCTGTGCTCAGCCTGCTCGGCTAAGGGTAAACGCGCTAGACTGCGGGGAGAAGGGCTCAGCTCTTCTCCCCGTTCCCTCATTCTGAGGAGAAAGTTATGGACATTAGTTCAATTCAGGTTTCGTCGGCGTCCACCGCTGTTGCTTCTAAAACAGAGCGTACGCCCAGTCCATCTGCCACGGTTGGTGCCGATGGTGTTGAGCGTAAGCCCTCTGAAGACGCTACAACTGGAAGCGCTACACAGGTAGAGAGTGGCCCTGCGGCTTCTCGTGAAGAGGTTGAAGCGGCAGTTGCGACGATTCAGGACTTTGTCCAATCGGTTCGTCGCAGCCTCAATTTCTCCCTTGAAGAAGGCAGTGGGCGTGTCGTAGTCAAAGTGACTGATGCAGGGTCAGGCGATGTGATTCGGCAGATCCCTTCTGAAGAAGCACTGCAGCTAGCAGAGAATCTCTCGGAGGTTCGTAGTTTGTTATTCAAAGCTGAGGCCTAGCCAACAAGGTTGGCACAGCTTTTGACTGTTAACGCCTATCTAGCGTGGTTGCAGTCATTATTTTGGCGAGGTGAAGCATGGTCGGGATTACGGGCATTGGCTCAGGAATCAAAATCGACGAAATCGTCACAGCGTTGGTCAATGCCGAAAGGGCACCTAAGACCAATCAGCTGGACAATCTCGAGAAGACCACTGTTGCGCGCATCTCGGCCATGGGTTCGCTGACCAGCGCGCTGAATAACTTCAAAACTGCCGTCGACTCGTTGAATAAAACCTCCTTGTTCGAGTCGCGAACGGCGAGTTCATCCAGCACCAGCGCCCTTAAGGTTACTGCTGCAACTACTGCCCCTGCAGGCAGCTATAACGTTCAGGTTAAGCAGCTGGCGACCAGCAGCAAGGTGGCGCTGCAGTCGGTCACTGGCGGCAACACCGCCACATTTAACAGCGGTTCGCTGACTATCTCTGCGGGTAGCTCGAGCTTCGGCGTCAATATTACCTCAGGCAATAACACCCTGGCCGGTATGCGAGACGCAATCAATGAAGCCGGTAAAAGCAGCGGTGTGAGTGCCACTATCATCACGGATGATTCAGGTTCGCGATTGGTGTTGAGCTCCACCAAGAGCGGTGCTGGAAATGATATTCAGGTCGTGGCCAGCGAAGATAATGTGACGACTGGAGCCAACGCGTTGACTTCTCAGGCGTTTACTCCGACCGTTGACCCCGGCAATGCCGATGCTTTCGTTAAGCCTGATTCCACTACGGGTGCTGGTGGTGTGATCACCAAGGCCCAGTCGGCCAAGATTTCCATTGATGGTCTGGAGTTGGTCCGCGACACCAACCGTATTGAGGACGCTCTTGAGGGTGTAACGCTTGATCTCGCTGCGGCGCAGAGCTCTACCGATTTGGCTGACGGTAAGACCATCAGTGTCACTGTGGGGGTCGACAAGGGCAGCGTTAAGAGCAACCTGCAGAAATTTGTTGATGCATACAACGCGTTGATCAGTACGACTTCTCAGTTGACCGCCGTTGTGCCGGTTGATGGCGGGAAGCCAGTAACGGGCCCTTTGCTCGGTGACTCATCTATACGCAATGTGCTGTCCAGCTTGCGCAATGAAATGGTCGATATGACCGGCGAGGGCGGGGTCCGTGCACTGGCAGATTTGGGTATTACGTCTGACTGGAAAACTGGTCAGCTGAAGATCGATGACACGAAGCTGACTAAAGCAATGGATGGCAATTTCGATCAGGTTGCCGGTTACCTCGCAGGCAATAATGGCCTGATGGGGCGTCTGTCCAAATCAGTTGGCGCATATGTTGGAGATACTGGTGTGCTTAAGCAGCGTACTGATGCGTTGCAAGCCACTAAGGTCGGGGTTGATGAGCAGCGTAAAGCATTAGCTGTTCGAGTCGAGAGCCTGCAGACACGTCTTTATGCCCAGTACAACGCTATGGACTCCCTGGTAGGTCGCCTGAAACAAACTAGTGAAAGCCTGGCTAACCAGCTTGCCAGCCTGCCAGGCTTCGTGAAAAAGGATTCGTAATGAGCAAGAAGCCGATTGATACATACAAGCAAATCAATACCAGCCACGATGTTACGCCCTATCGCACAGTCCAGCTGCTGCTTGAGGGGGCGCTGCAGCGGGTGATGCTGGCTAAACATGCACAGGTTGAGGATGATGCCGAGATTCGCGGCATGGCCGTTGGTAGCACTATCACCATACTTGGTGTATTGCAGGCCAGCTTGGATAAGGAGCTTGGCGGCGAGATTGCCGAGAACCTGGACTCGCTCTACGACTATATGACGCGTCGTTTGGCGGGTGTAGCGCTCGACAGTACGCCGCGTACTCTGGATGAGGTCCAGGCGCTGCTTGAGCAGATCAAGAGTGCCTGGGATGCCATCGGAGCAGAGGTTGAGCCGGCTGTAGGAAACTGATTTCGTTGCTAAAGCTTTGTTCTGTAGCGCCGATACACAAGTATCCAGCAAACAGAACAGCGAGAACAGCGATGAACGCGATGGCGGCCCTCAAGCAGTATCAAACCGTCAACACCCAAGCTCAGGCTGTTGAAGCCAGCCCGCATCGATTGATCCAGATGTTGATGGAAGGTGGGCTGACTCGTTTGGCTCAAGCTCGCGGCGCCATGGAGCGTAATCAAGTTGCACTCAAGGGCGAGCTGATTAGTAAAGCCATCGGTATCATCGGTGGCCTGCGCGAAGGTCTCAATCTGGAGCAGGGCGGTGAAGTGGCTGCCAATCTGGACAGCCTCTACGAATACATGGCTACACGTTTGGTTGATGCCAATGTACAGAATGAAATAGCGCCGCTGGATGAAGTGGCAGGCCTGTTGCGTAATGTAAAAGCTGGCTGGGATGCGATCGCTGAGTGATGCTGTTTCCCGCCTGAGGAATTGTTTATGAGTTCATCCGTGCAGCGTCTAGAAGAAACCGGCAGCGCGTTGCGTACCGCGTTAGCTACTCAGGATTGGGCCGCCATTGGTGAGTTGGATCTGCAGTGCCGCCAAGCTGTTGACGAAGCGATGGTCGAGTCCGCCAGCGATGAAGAAACGCTACGTGCACGTATGCAGGAGTTGCTGGATCTTTATCGCGAGCTGGTTAACGTTTGCCAAGCCGAACAGCAGCGTTTAGCTCATGAGCTCGTTCAGCTTAACCAGTCGCAACAAGGCGCCAAGGTCTATCAGCTGTTTGGCTGATTAGCTGTTTTCGGTCGATGCTGTCCGGTATCGACCTTCTGGTATATGTCTACGTTCTACCCCTATCTTTCCCCTTCTTTGTTAAACAGCTGCCTAGTCTGCTTGTCGGACACAATTTAAAGCACGCCATAAAATTGACTATTAACAAAAAATTGACTTTACTACTGGCCAATTGCCGGCGCTGAGTCGAGTTGTTATTGGGCGGCGGGCGCGTTTTTCACTCCAGGATCAGTAAATAAATTATGTGGCGTGAAACCAAAATTCTTCTGATTGACGATAACAGCGAGCGCCGTCGTGATTTGACGGTCATTTTGAATTTTTTGGGTGAAGACCACCTGGCGTGTGACAGTCAAAATTGGCAGCAGTGTGTCGCGGACTTGGCTTCTAGTCGCGAAGTGCTCAGCGTGTTGCTTGGCGACGTGAAAGCCAAAGGCGGCGTGCTGGAAATGCTCAAGCAATTGGCGGCCTGGGACGAGTTTCTACCAACGTTGCTGATTAACGACCAGGTCGCCGCGGAGTGGCCGGAAGAGCAACGCCGTAGCGTGCTTGCGACGCTAGAAATGCCGTTGAGCTACAACAAGTTGCTCGACTCGCTGCACCGGGCCCAGGTTTATCGCGAAATGTACGATCAGGCCCGCGAGCGCGGTCGGCAGCGCGAGACCAATCTGTTCCGCAGCCTAGTTGGCACCAGCCGAGCTATTCAGCAAGTACGGCAGATGATGCAGCAGGTGGCCGATACCGAGGCCAGCGTGCTGATCCTTGGCGAATCGGGTACGGGTAAGGAAGTGGTCGCGCGCAACCTGCATTACCACTCCAAACGTCGTGAAGGTCCTTTTGTTCCGGTCAATTGCGGTGCGATCCCTGCCGAGCTTCTTGAAAGCGAGCTGTTCGGCCATGAGAAGGGCGCGTTTACCGGTGCTATTACCAGCCGTGCTGGACGTTTCGAGTTGGCCAATGGCGGTACGCTGTTTCTCGATGAAATTGGTGATATGCCGCTGCCAATGCAGGTGAAGCTGCTGCGCGTATTGCAGGAGCGTACGTTTGAGCGGGTGGGCAGTAACAAGACTCAGAATGCTGATGTGCGGATCATTGCAGCCACGCACAAGAATCTTGAGCAAATGATCGAAGATGGCAGTTTCCGTGAGGATCTGTACTACCGGCTGAACGTATTTCCGATTGAGATGGCCCCGCTGCGTGAGCGCATCGAGGACATTCCGTTGCTGATGAATGAGCTGATCTCGCGTATGGAGTTCGAGAAGCGCGGCTCTATCCGTTTTAACTCGGCGGCCATCATGTCTTTATGCCGACATGACTGGGCGGGTAACGTGCGCGAACTGGCCAACTTGGTCGAGCGCATGGCGATCATGCATCCCTACGGTGTTATTGGCGTGGGCGAGCTGCCGAAGAAGTTCCGCCATGTCGACGATGAAGACGAGAGCCTGGTGGCGACTCTGCGTGATGAGCTGGATGAGCGCGCCACCATCCTGGCGGGTCTGCCAGGCGTGGACTCGATGGCCATGTTGCCGCCGGAAGGCCTGGACCTGAAGGATTACCTGGGCAACCTTGAGCAGGGCTTGATTCAGCAGGCGCTCGATGATGCCAGTGGCGTGGTCGCGCGTGCCGCTGAGCGCTTACGCATTCGTCGCACCACCCTGGTCGAGAAGATGCGCAAGTACGGCATGAGCCGGCGTGATGACGAAGGGCTGGACGACTGAGTCTTCTGCGTCAGGCAATCGTCAGTGACTTGGCGCTTGCTCCTCCAATAAAGCCGAAGGTTTGACGTAACCTTCGGCTTTGTTTTTTATAGCATTGATTCGAAAGGATATTTTTTCAGGCACGGGTATTGCTATCTCTCTTGCAACTGACTGTCTTATGACGGCTCGCAGCGCGAGAGAGAACCATGAACGCTAACGCCCAACGCCCTGAAGAATCCGAAGCGCCTGCTCCCGTGGAGCAGGCCAGCCGTGCCGGGCTCGAACAGGCCTTTGCCTTGTTCAACCAGATGTCGACTCAGCTCAGTACCAGCTACAGCATGCTCGAGGCGCGAGTGACCGAACTCAAGGGCCAGTTGGCGCTGGTCAGTGCGCAGCGCATGCAGGAGTTGGCCGAGAAAGAGCGTCTGGCTCATCGCCTGCAGAGCTTGCTGGATCTGCTACCCGGTGGGGTGATCGTGATCGATGGTCAGGGCGTGGTGCGCGAGGCCAATCCGGTGGCGCGTAATCTGCTCGGTCAGCCCCTGGTAGGCATGCTCTGGCGCCAGGTCATCGCGCGCAACTTCGCTCCGCGCGAGGATGATGGCCACGAAATCTCCCTGAAGGATGGCCGGCGTCTGTCGATTGCCACCCGTTCACTGCACGCCGAACCTGGCCAGTTGGTGCTGTTGACCGACCTGACAGAAACCCGACGCCTGCAGGATCAACTGTCCCGCCACGAACGCTTGTCTGCCTTGGGCCGTATGGTGGCGTCCTTGGCCCACCAGATTCGTACACCGCTTTCCGCCGCTTTGCTCTACGCCAGTCATCTCACTGAGCAAGTGCTGCCGGTTGAACAGCAGCAGCGCTTTGCTGGACGCCTGAAAGAACGCCTGCATGAACTGGAACACCAGGTGCGTGACATGCTGATCTTCGCCCGTGGCGAGCTGCCGCTGCCGGATCGTTTGGCGCCCAAGGCGTTGTTCGATGCGCTGCGCAGCGCCGCCGAACCGCATGTGCTCGACATGCAGGTGCGCTGGCAGTGCGACAGCCGTGCGGGCGAGTTGTTGTGCAACCGTGACACCCTGGTTGGCACGGTGCTCAATCTGATCGAGAACGCGATTCAGGCCGGCGGCCGTGAAGCGCGGTTGAAGATTCATCTGTATCAGCGTGGTGAAACGCTGCGCCTGTGCATCAGCGATAACGGCCCAGGCATCGACAGCGCGACGCTGGCGCGGCTTGGCGAACCCTTTTTTACCACCAAAACCACCGGCACCGGGCTTGGCCTGGCCGTGGTCAAGGCAGTGGCGCGCGCCCATCAGGGCGATGTGCAACTGCGTTCGCGGCCAGGGCGTGGCACCTGCGCCATTCTCACCTTGCCGCTGCTTGGTGCTACGCACCCTTTGATTCAGGAGTAACCATCCATGGCGAGCAAAATTCTATTGGTCGAAGATGACCGCGCATTGCGCGAGGCACTGGCCGATACCCTGGCGCTGGGTGGGCATGATTACCGCGCAGTAGATTGTGCTGAGACGGCGCTGTTGGCGATTGCCGAAGAGCCTTTTGGCTTGGTAGTCAGTGACGTGAACATGCCCGGTATGGATGGCCATCAGTTGCTCGCGCAGATTCGCCAGCGTCAGCCGCAACTGCCGGTGTTGCTGATGACCGCCTTTGGCGCGGTCGAGCGGGCGGTGGATGCCATGCGCCAAGGCGCGGCGGATTATCTGGTCAAACCATTCGAGCCGAAAGCCCTGCTGACGCTGGTGGATCGGCATGCGTTGGGCCGTGTGTCTGCCAGCGAACAGGACGGGCCAGTTGCTGAAGAGCCCGCCAGTGTGCAACTGCTGGCTTTGGCCACGCGGGTGGCGCAGAGCGATTCCACTGTGCTGATCACGGGCGAATCCGGTACCGGTAAAGAGGTGCTGGCGCGCTTTATCCACCAGCAGTCGCCACGTGGCAGCAAACCCTTCATTGCCATTAACTGCGCAGCGATTCCGGACAACATGCTCGAAGCCACGCTGTTCGGCCATGAGAAGGGCGCATTTACCGGGGCGATTGCCAGTGCTCCGGGCAAGTTCGAACTGGCCGAGGGTGGCACCATTCTGCTCGACGAGATTTCTGAAATGCCGTTGGGCTTGCAGGCCAAGCTGTTGCGCGTGCTGCAGGAGCGTGAGGTGGAACGGGTTGGCGCGCGTAAGCCGATCACTCTGGACATCCGCGTACTGGCCACCAGTAACCGCGACCTGGCTGCAGAGGTGGCGGCGGGGCGCTTCCGTGAAGACCTCTATTATCGCCTGTCGGTATTTCCACTAGCCTGGCAACCGCTGCGTGAGCGTCCTGCGGACATCGTGCCGCTGGCTGAACGGCTGCTGGCCAAGTACGTGAAGAAAATGAACCACGCGCCGATTCGGCTTTCCCCTCAGGCGCAGATGAGCCTGATGAGCCATAGCTGGCCGGGCAATGTGCGCGAGTTGGATAACGCCATTCAGCGTGCGTTGATCCTGCAGCAGGGCGGCCTGATTCAGCCACAGGATCTTTGCCTGCTGGCACCGATTGGTTCGGCGGTTACGCCGCCCGCACAGCCGCTGTTGGCGGTGGTGGTCAATAGCGCACCTGCGCCGCAAGACGCCTCGCCGGCAGAAGCGGGTGCCTTGGGCGATGACCTGCGCCGGCATGAGTTTCAGATGATTATCGATACCCTGCGCGCTGAGCGTGGTCGCCGTAAGGAAGCCGCAGAACGCCTAGGCATCAGTCCGCGGACCTTGCGCTATAAGTTGGCGCAGATGCGTGATGCCGGGATGGATGTGGAAGGTTATCTGTTTGCCAGCTGAACCGCTGTTTGCTGGTAACTAAGCGTTGTATTTAAACGGGGTAGGCCGTAATGCGGACTACCCCGTTTGCCTTGGTGGATCAGTCTTTCCAGGGTTCTGGCGCACCTAGCAGGCGGCCCATTGCGCCGTAGAGCCCCAGCTCTTTGAGCACCGCCAGCTCGCCTTCGGTTTCCACCATCTCGGCAATTAATGGCAGATCGATGCTGTTGGTGGCGCGGAATACCGCCTCAATAAACATGCGCTTGTCGCTTTCCTGATCGATGGCGCGGATATAGGTGCCATCGAGTTTCAGGTAGGCCAGGCCCAGGTGGGTGAGGTTGCCGATCAGGCTGAAGCGCCCGCCGAAGTGCTGCAGGCCCAGGCTGAAGCCGGTGTCGCGGATGCCTTGGCTAAGCGCTTCTAACTCGGCCGCCGGTGGCAGGTGACGCTCGTCCACTTCTAGGGTTAGCAGGCTGGCCTGCTGCGGGTGTTGCCTGAGGATGTCAAAGATACGCTTGAGGGTTTCGCTATCACGCAGGGTCGCTGCCGATAGGCTGAGGGCCAGTGGCGCAGCATGCTGGCTCAGGTGCGCCAGGCTGTGTTCGAGCATGGCCAGGTCAAAGCGCGCGGTCCAGCCGAGGCGCTCGATCCACGGCAGGAAGCGGCCGGCAGCAATGGCTTCACCTTGCGGGTCAAGCAGGCGTGCCAGTACCTTGTGATGCAGCAGCTGATTGCGATCTGCGCACTGTGTGACCGGCTGGAAATACAGCTGCAGCTTGCGCTTGTTCAGCGCGTCATCGATCCAGGTACGCCAGTCGTGCAGGCCCTGAGTCGGTTGCGCGTTGTAGTCGTCCAGGCGTACCCAGTGGCGGCTTGGGTCGTTCTGCGCTTGCGCCAGGGCCTGATCGGCGCGGCCGATGACCTGGCTGGGTTCTTCGCCCGGGCGGAAGGCGGCAATGCCCATGTGGGCGACCGGGGTGCAGTCACTGGCGCCGGTCTGGCGCAGGCTTTCCAGGCCGGTGAACAGCTCGCCGGCGAGCAGGTCGGCTTCTTCACTGCCAATGCCGGGAGCCAGCAGGCTGAACTCGCCGCCGCGGCTACGTGAGGCCAGCCAGTCCGAGCGGTTGGTCTGGTTAAGCAGGCGTTTGAGCAGTTCGCCAATGGCGGCAATCAGCGCGTCGGTCTGTTGGCCGCCGAGGCGCTGGTTGAGGCCGCCGAGGTCATTGACGCGCAATAAAATCAGGTAGCCTTCGGCATTCTGCTCGTTGATCGCCAACTGATGGGCCAGGCGGATGTCAAAAAGGCGGCGGTTCGCCAGGCCGGTGATGCTGTCCTGATAGGCTTCCTCACGCAGTTTCTCGCTGCGGGCGGCTTCTTCAGCGAACAGCGTTTTCAGCTTTTCCACCATTTGGTTCATGGCGGTGACGACGCGTTTGAGCTCGGGTGTACGTGGCACCTTGGGCAGGGTGAGGAATTCGCGGCGAGTGATGGCCTGAGCTTGCTGCACCATGTTGTCCAGTGGGCGCAGTTGGGTGCGCAGCAGCCAGCCGCCGAGTACGGCGCTAACCAGACCGCAGAGCAGTAGCCAGATCAGGCTGCCGATGGCGCTGTCCCAGAGTTTGGCCAAGGCGAATTGCGGGTTGCTGAGCACCTCGACCCGTGCGGCCTGTTCCCAACCACGCATGATCAGTGCATCGCCGCCTTGGGGTTGCAGGTCAACCAGCTCGCTAAACCAGGCCGGTACGGTTTCTGTAATGGCGTCGTCGTTGCGCCGTTCGACAATCACTTCATCATTGGGGATGCGCAGCACGCGGATGCTGGTGAAGTAACCGCTGTCGAAGATCGAGCTGACCATCAACTCGATCATTGCAGGGTCATCCACATGTGGCGTCATCGACAGTCCGAGTGCGGTTGCGGCGTCCTGAGCATGCGAGCGCAGCTGGCTGAGCAGTTGCTCGCGTGAGCTTTCCACACCGGCAATAAAACTGCCGGTAAAGGCCACTACCAGGAACAGGCAGATGGCGAGAAATAGCTGCTTGAGTAGAGACATAGGTTCCTCCTAGCCTTCGCCGATGGCGAAGCCCTCCGTGCGCATTTTTTTCAAGATGTCCTGCCAGCGCGAGAGCTTCTTGGAGTCGCTCTTTTTGCTATTGGAGCCTGCGAGATAGAGCCCTTCGGCATTGAATGCGTAGACCGGCAGCAGGTCTTTGCGCTGTGAGGCGGGTTTTATTTCGTTGATCAGGTTGTCCAGTACCAATGGTTCGGCACCGGGGCTGGCGTAGTAGGTCAGGACCATATGCGCCTGGTTGTAATTGAGCGCCTTGACGTAAGTGATGCGTAGCTTGTCGCTGGGGATGCCAAGGCGGCGCAGGGTGAAGTATTTGCCGATGGAATAGTCTTCGCAGTCGCCGGCGCCTTTGACCAGCATCTCGACAGGGGTTGCCCAGTAGTCGTTCTGCTTCCACAACTGGATATCGTCAACAAAGCGGATCTGCCGATTGAAGAAACGATTGACCTCGGTGAGTTTGTCTCTTTCGCTGCTGTCGGAGCTGGCCTTGATCTGCGCTTCCCAGGCCTGGATACGCTGCTTGGCTGCGCCGAGGTTGCCGTAGCGGCTTTCGGCATTTTTCAGGATGACGCCGAAATCCCAGTTGGCCAGGGCGCTGGCCAGACCGATCAGCAGGATGCAGCCGCCCAGCAACGCTCGGTTGAGGCGCTTGAACCATCCTTGAGTGAGCTGACGGGGTGGCATGTACCGCGCCTCGGCCGGAGATTGGGAAAGTCTAGGTGTTGCCGCTGATTTTTGCCGCGCTGAATATACCGAATGTCGGCTGGTGTGGTGCTTAGGGTTTGACCAGGGTTTTCTGCCTAAGGATGTACAGGCTAACCAGTACCGCGCTGGTCAGCATAAAAGCTCTGGCCCAGAACAGCGGCACCAGGTAGCACGACAGGCCGATGCTCAGCCACATTAGGCCGATGGAGTAGATTTTGCCCTTGAGCGGAATGCCCTGGCCTTCGAGGTAGTCGACAATCCACGGGCCAAGCTGGCGGTGATTGACCAGCCACAGGTAGAAACGCTTTGAGCTGCGCATAAAACACGCGGCAGCCAGCAGCAGGAACGGTGTAGTGGGTAATACGGGGAGAAATATACCTATTACCCCCAGCGCCACACTCAGCCAGCCGATGGCCAGCAGAGCGTAGCGAATGGCGGGGTTGCGCTGCTCCTGAATCTCACGCGCCATGGCGCGTGCTTAGTGGTGACGTGGTTTCAGGAGGGCCGGCTTTTCTTCCGGTGCATTGCATAGCAGGAACAGGGCGGTCAGCAGCTCGGGGATCTGTTCGACCATGCTGTCAACCAGGTCGCGATCACGGGCGATCTCGGCGAATTCAGGCTGCTCGTCGAACAGGCCCGAACCAACCATGATCGGCAGCAACAATTCGCTGACTTCATCTTCGGCGTCGTCGAACCACACCGACTCACGCAGGAATACCCCTTCCATAAAGCCGATGCACCAGCCGCGCAGGTCGGAATCGTCCGGCTCTTCGCCCAGGTCCAGTTCGCACGGTACGTCGGGCTCATCGTCACTGGCCAGCTGGCGGGCGATATGGCTTTGCAGCTGAATCAGGGTAGCCTCGATCTCTTCGCGTTCGGCGTCGCTGCGGTAGTGCGGTGGCTCGGAGAACAGCGCGTCAATCCATTCGCGCTCCGGTACCTGCTCTGGGCAGATCGATAGGGCGGTGAGGTAGCCATGGGCGGCGATGTAGTCCAGTGCCTCTTCATGCAGCTCATCGGCATCGAGGAAGGCTTGCAGGCGGGAGAGTTGCTCGGCGAAGGACATCGGGGGCTACCTTGAAGGAGTAAACGAGGCTGGATTCTAGTCTAGAGCGGCCATAGCGGCCATAGCCGCAGGCCACGGGTGGCGAAAATCGGATCAAACTCCAGCATGCCTGCACGTGCCCAAGCGGCACTTGCGTATAATGCGCGGCTTGTTTCGGAGACCCTTCATGCTCGAGCACGCGCAACGCATCCTCAAAGACGTATTCGGCTACGACAGCTTCCGTGGCCGTCAGGGTGCGATTATCGAGCGCGTGGCCAGTGGCGGTGATGCCCTGGTGTTGATGCCCACCGGTGGCGGTAAGTCGCTGTGCTTTCAGGTGCCGGCCCTGCTGCGTGAAGGCCTGGCCGTGGTGGTTTCACCGCTGATCGCGCTGATGGACGATCAGGTTGCGACCCTCGACGAGCTGGGTGTGGCGGCTGCAGCGCTGAACTCCACGCTGAACGCCGATGAGCAGCGTGAGATTGCCGAACGGATCAAGCGCGGCGAGATCAAGATGCTCTACCTGGCCCCTGAGCGGCTGGTGCAGCCGCGCATGCTGTGCTTTCTGCAGAACCTCGACATTGCCCTGTTCGCCATCGATGAAGCGCATTGCGTATCGCAGTGGGGGCATGATTTCCGCCCGGAATACCTGCAGCTGGGCCAGCTCGCCGAGTTGTTCCCCAACGTGCCGCGCATCGCCCTGACTGCCACGGCGGATATGCGTACCCGCGAGGAAATTGTTCAGCGTCTGCACCTGCAAAATGCCGAGCGCTTTCTGTCGAGCTTCGATCGACCGAATATCTTTTATCGCATCGTGCCCAAGGAGCAGCCGCGCAAGCAGTTGCTGAACTTCCTCGCGGCGCGCAAGGGTGACGCCGGCATCGTCTACTGCCTGTCGCGCAAGAAGGTCGAGGAGGTAGCCTCATTCCTCTCCGAGCAGGGCTTCCCGGCGTTGCCGTATCACGCGGGCTTGGCCAATGAGCTGCGTGCCTACCACCAGAAGCGCTTTCTCAATGAGGAAGGTTTGATCATGGTGGCGACCATTGCTTTCGGTATGGGCATCGACAAACCCAACGTGCGCTTTGTCGCCCATCTTGATCTGCCGAAATCTCTGGAAGCCTATTACCAGGAAACCGGTCGCGCTGGCCGCGACGGTTTACCGGCGGATGCCTGGATGGCCTACGGCCTGCAGGATGTAATTTTCCTCAAGCAGATGCTCAACAACTCCGAGGGTGACGAGCGGCATAAGCGCGTCGAGCAGCACAAGCTCGATGCCATGCTGGCGCTGTGCGAGGAAACCCGCTGCCGGCGCCAGGCGTTGCTGGCCTATTTCGACGAAGACATGCCGCAGCCCTGCGGACACTGCGACAACTGCATCGATGGCGTGCAGACCTGGGATGCCACCGAGCCGGCGCGGCAGGCACTGTCGGCGGTCTATCGCACGGGTCAGCGTTATGGCGTGGGGTACCTGGTCGACGTGCTGCTCGGCCGCGATAACGAGAAAATTCGCGGTGTCGGTCATCAACACCTGGCGGTGTTCGGCATTGGTAAGGCGCTGGCTGAAGGTGAATGGCGTTCCTTGTTTCGCCAGTTAGTGGCGCGCGGCTTGGCCGATGTCGACCTCGAAGGTTTTGGCGGGTTACGGCTCGCTGACAGTTGCCGGCCTTTGCTCAAGGGCGAGGTCAGCCTGCAGCTGCGCCGTGATCTGAAACCGCAGCAAAGCGCCAAGGCTTCCAGTAGCGCGGCCAGCCAATTGGTACGTGGCGAGGAACGTGGCCAGTGGGAAGCGCTGCGCGCGTTGCGGCGCAAACTGGCGGAAGAGCATGGCGTGCCGCCTTATGTGATCTTCCCGGATGCCACCTTGCTGGAGATGCTGCGCAGCAAGCCCAGCACCCTGGCCGAAATGGCGCGAGTCAGTGGCGTCGGTGCGCGCAAGCTGGAGCGTTACGGCGAGGCCTTCCTGGCCGTGCTCGGTACGGATGATGAAGCGCCACGTGCCGTGGTCGACTTGCGTCATGAATTGGTCAGCCTGGCCCGTGCCGGCATGACTCCGGCGCAGATCGCCAGCCAGCTGAGTTGCAGCGAGAAGAATGTCTACGGCTTGCTGGCCGAAGCCATCGGCCGCCAGCAGCTGTCCCTGGAGCAGGCGCTGGATGTGCCCGAGGCATTGCTCGGTGAAATTCAGGATGCTTTTCTCGATGGCGAGGGTGAATTACCACCAGTAGCAGCCATCAGTGAGCAGTTTGCCGGGCGCGTTGAACTGGGCATCCTGCATTGCGTGCGAGCGGCCTTGCAGGCGGAATTCGAGGCCTAACACGCCACGCGGGGCTGTTGTTCCCGCGGATGGTTCGGCTTGTGGCACCCGGTACGAGCGGCTAAGGTGTTTTCAGCCATCCAGCTGCAGAGGTTCCGGTGTCGCTTTCCCATGCCTGGCTAGACGATGTTCGCCCCAGCCCCTACGCCGATCAGCTCGCCTTGGGCTTTCGTCTATTGCGTTTCTCCCGGCCCTTGGAGCAGGAGTATCGCAATTATGTGCGTGACGACACCTTCGAACTCAAACGCATTGCTCTGGTCGTGGGCATTCTGGTGTGGCTGGCCTTTGCCGCGTTCGATTTCGTCCTGATCAAAGCGCCCGAGGTGTGGTGGATGCTGGCCATCCGTCTCGCTGTTTTATTGTTGCTGTGCCTATTCGGCGGGCTGCTGATTCAGCGCAAGCATATTTATCTACTGCAACCGTTGAGTCTGGTCTGCCTGTTGGCGCTGGGGGCAGCGGCGTCTTTTGTGGTGGGCATTGCCCATCGGGTTGATCCTAGCTACCCCTATGAGGGGCTGTTGCTGGTCTGCATGGCCGCATACTTTCTCGCGGGTTTACGGCTGATTGAAGCGTTGTGTTGCTCTTTGCTGGTGCTGCTGGTCTACGTCTGCGTCGAGCTGCTGGTGGCCAGCTTGCCGGTGCCTCGGTTGATCAATAACACCCTGTTTCTGCTGTTCGGTAACCTGATGGGCGCGGTGGGGTGTTACCTGCTGGAGTTCAAATCGCGCGAGCATTTTCTGATCAGCCGGCTGATGCGCGTATTGGCCGATCACGACAGCCTGACTGGCTTGCACAACCGGCGCAGCTTCAACCGCCAGTTTGAGCGCCTCTGGCGTCAGGCTCAGCGCGAACATCGCAGCTTGGCGTTGCTGCTCTGCGATGTTGATCACTTCAAGGCCTACAACGATCACTACGGCCACCAGGCCGGCGATAACGTGTTGCAGCGTATTGGTAGTCTGCTGCAGGACGCGGCGCGGCGCCCGCTGGACATGGCCGTACGCCTGGGCGGCGAAGAGTTTGCCGTGCTGCTCTACGATATTGGCGAAGCTGAAGCGCGGCACCACGGCGAAGCGCTGCGCCAGACGCTGCAGACTCTGAATATCGAACATGCCGGCTCGGATACGGCGAGCATGCTGACCATGTCGATTGGTATTTCCTGCATCCAACCTGCCGCAGGTGGTGCGTTGGCGCAGCTCTACGAGCATGCGGATCGCGCTCTGTACGAGGCCAAGGCGTTTGGCCGTAATCAGGTGGTGGCCTGAAAATCTGTTTACGATCTGCTGCGCGTCGGCCCTGCTGCGTTAAAAACCGGCTCGGCAAGCTACTTGTGGCTAACGCGCTTTAGCGCGGCCCGAAGGGCGAGTGAAACGAGTGATGCTCATGTACAAAAGTACACTCGTGTGCGAGCCCAGTCCGCTTCCTCCCCCGTTTTGCCTTGCAGGACTCTAGCTCGCGATATCGTAAGCAGATGCTAAAGGAGGGGTGGCCGATTTTGCCGCTGCGCTTGGCGCCTGCGGTGAATGCCCGCAGCGAAGTCGCGGTGCTAGCATCGCTGAGGTTTTTTCCTTGAGTGATTGCTCCGATGGATCGACTGATTCAGGCCAACGGCCAGCCGCATTACGGCATCTTTCCCGCCGCGCCGGGACTGATCAATTACCGAGATTTTGATTTCCGTTCACCCATGGGCCGCAAGTTGGGCGCGTTGGCCAAATGGCGGCGATTCCATCAGTTTCAGTATTTCGGCCTGATCAGCGATGAGCTGATTGGCGGCTGCGCGCTGGCCAACCTCAGTTTGCTGGGTGTGGGTTTTGTCTATCTGTTCCACCCGGCCAGCGGGCGGATGATTGAGCGCCAGTTCAAGCTGCCGCTGGGCTTTGGCAGCCAGTTTTCTCAGACTCCCGATCAGGGCGTGTGCGAGCTGCGCAGCGGCGGCAATCTGCTGCGCCTGGAGAACAGTGCTGCCTCGCGGGAAAAACGCCTGTTGGTAGAGCTGGACGACGGCACACGGATCGACGCCTGCTTCTCCGAGGCAGAGCCTGCTTTTCAGCCGATGTGCATCAACACGCCGACTGCGGTCAATGGCTGGGTCTATGCGCAGAAGGTGGCGGGGGTGCGTTGCACGGGGCAGGTGCGCAGCGCGCTGGGGGATTTCGACCTGGCACAGATCGGTGCGTTTGCTCATCACGATTGGTCGGCTGGTTATATGCGCCCTGAAACCCACTGGAACTGGGCCTGTCTGTCTGGCCTGGCGGGTGAACAGCGGGTGGGGTTGAACCTGTCTTGCGGGGTCAATGAAAGTAGCTTTACCGAGAACTGTTTCTGGCTGGATGGCGAGCTGCTCAAGGTTGATACCGTGCGTTTTACCTTTGATCGCGATCAGCCGCTGCAGCCTTGGTTGATCAACTCCTATGACGGCCAGGTCGAGCTGCGCTTCGAAGGGCGCGGCCTGCACAAGGAGCGGCTGAACGTGGGGATTCTGGCGAGCAATTTCAAACAGATATTCGGTCAGTTCACCGGCGTGCTGCGCCCGACTGGTAGACCTGAAGTGCGTATCGACAACCTCTGGGGCTTTGTCGAAGACCAGTATGTAAAGTGGTGAAACGGTTGTAGACCTTTTGCAGGCTTGCCTCGTTATAAGGGTTATGGTTAGCTGGCTAATAATTAGTTTTTTATAGTTAAGAGCCGTTGTCCATGTCGCATACCGATCAACACCGTTTTGCCATGCAAGTTGCCCA
>JAHJXZ010000033.1 GCA_018827205.1 Gammaproteobacteria bacterium
GGCAAAGGCGCTGGCCTGGTCAGTCCAGAACGGCGTATGGGCGAGGTGGGCGTCATAACCCATGAGGCCGCGCACGTGTAGCTGGTTAGGGGTGTTATCTAGCCAGGTAAATGCGGCGCCGAGTTCGGCGGGTGTCGCAAAGCCGCCACGGGCCAGGCCGATGTCGATTTCAAAGGCAATCTGCAGTGGTTGGTTGAGGGCGTTGGCCAGAGCCGCGTATTCCTGCAGACGGCTCTGGCTATCAATCAGCCAGGTCAGTTGCTCGGCCGGGACAAAGCCACTGTCTTGTGGCAATTGCTGGTAGAAACTCAGGGCGGCTGCGCTGGGTAAGGGTTTGCCGAGCAGCAGGTCGGACTGCGGGAAGCTCATCGCCAGCTGATTGATCTGCGGCTGGTGGAAGACCATAAAGCGCTGGGTGCCGAGCTTCTTCGCCAGGTAGTCGAGCATACCGATGGACGCCAGCGATTTGGCTACCAGGCGCAGCGGCAGTCGGCTACCCAGCTGACTAGCCAGCAGCTCGGCGTTTTGATCGAGCCGTTCGAGGTCTACCACCAGCAGCGGCAGCCCGGTGCCTGCGCGCCGCAGCAACTGATTGAGTGCGGCAAAGTAGGGCGCGTGGGGCTGGCCGAGATCGCTCGGGCGCAGCGCCCAGCCGGTCAACAACCCGAGTGCGCCGAGGCCGAGCAGGCCGCGTCGCTTCATCGCGCCCAGCGTTGTTGCAACTGCAGGCTGTGCGTGAGGGCGGCGCGGTATTCGTTGTCGAGTCGGGCGATCAATTGCTCGACGCTGGGCAGGTCGCGGATATTGCCGACGCCCTGGCCAGCCGACCACACGGTTTTCCAAGCCTTGGCTTCTTCATCCATGGGTTTGAGCTTCTCGCCGTAGTTGACCTCGCCTTTATTCTGCAGCTGCTTGAGATCGTAGCCGGCCAGCTCCAGGCTCTGGCGCATAAAACTCGCCGGCACCCCGGAGACCGCTGGGGTGTGAATGATATCGGCGGCTTTGGCGTCGAGGATCATCTGCTTGTAGGCAGCTGAAGCGGCATTTTCCTGGGTGGCGATCAGGCGGGTGCCGAGGTAGGCGAGGTCGGCGCCAAGCAGTTGCGCGGCCAGCACTTCGTGGCCCTGATTAAGGCAGCCGGCGAGCAGCAGGGTTTTATCGAAGAACTGGCGAATTTCGGCGATCAGCGCAAACGGGCTCCAGGTGCCGGCATGCCCCCCAGCGCCTGCAGCGACTGCGATCAAGCCGTCGACGCCGGCTTCGGCGGCTTTTTCGGCATGTCGGCGAGTGGTCACGTCATGGAATACCAGGCCGCCGTAGCTGTGCACCGCATCTACCACTTCCTTCACTGCGCCGAGGCTGGTGATCACGATAGGCACGCGTTGCTCGACGCAGATGGCCAGGTCTGCCTGCAAGCGCGGGTTACTGCCATGTACGATCAGGTTGACCGCATAAGGTGCTGCTGCGCTGTCCAGGCCGGCTTCGATCTCTTGTAGCCAATCCTTGAAGCCACTGCTGTCGCGTTGGTTCAGCGCCGGGAAGCTGCCGACGATGCCGTTGTTACAGCAGGCCAGCACCAGTTGCGGGTTGGACACCAGAAACATCGGCGCCGCGACGATGGGCAGGCGCAGGCGTTGTTCGAGCAGGGCTGGCAGCGACATGCAGTAATCCTCTTGATGTATTTAGAAAGGGCGAACCACGACCAGAATGACAATGCCAAGCAAGGCCAGCACGGGCGCTTCATTAAACCAGCGATAGAACACATGGCTGCGTTGATTCTCACCCCGGGCAAAGGCCTTGATCTGGGCGCCGCACATAAACTGGTAAACCACCAGTAGCAGCACCAGGCTCAGCTTGGCGTGCATCCAGCCCTGGCTGAAGTAGTAGCTCGGGTTGAGGCTGATCAGCCACAGACCCAGGCCGACGGTGAGAATCAGCGATGGCCACATGATGCCGCGGTACAGCTTGCGCTCCATGATGCAGAAGCGCTCGCGGCTGACCTCGTCGGTGCTCATGGCGTGGTAGACGAACAGGCGCGGCAGGTAGAACAGGCCGGCGAACCAGCAGACCATGGCGATGATGTGCAGGGCCTTGAGCCACAGATAGAGCATTGTTCGACCTCGTTGCAGGAAAGTGCCCCGATAGTAGTGGGCATGACCGCCTCCGTCATCACTGGTGGCGCTCAAGTGTTGGCCCCTGGCCGAAGCGGCCGTATCATCGGCAGCTTTCCACTGCTGGTATTGCAAAGGGGCAAGTGATGATCAAGGTCGGAATCGTCGGCGGCACGGGGTATACCGGTGTCGAGCTGTTGCGTTTGTTGGCGCAACACCCGCAAGCGCAGGTCGAGGTGATTACCTCGCGCTCTGAGGCCGGCATGCGTGTCGACGAGATGTACCCGAACCTGCGTGGTCATTACGACAAGCTGGCCCTCAGTGTGCCTGACGTAGCGACCCTGGGCGCCTGCGATGTGG
Organism: Gammaproteobacteria bacterium; assembly: GCA_018827205.1. GTDB lineage: Bacteria > Pseudomonadota > Gammaproteobacteria > Pseudomonadales > Pseudomonadaceae > Aquipseudomonas. The sequence continues at coordinate 2,472 of JAHJXZ010000033.1, forward strand.
TGTTTTTCGCCACGCCGCATGGTGTGGCTCATGCCCTTGCCGGCGAGCTGCTGGCCGCCGGGACCAAGGTGATCGACCTGTCCGCCGACTTCCGCCTGCAGGATGCTGACGAATGGGCCAAGTGGTACGGCCAGCCGCACGGTGCGCCGGATCTGCTGCCTGAGGCGGTTTACGGCTTGCCGGAAGTCAACCGTGAAGCCATCAAGCAGGCGCGCCTGATCGCTGTGCCGGGCTGCTATCCCACTGCTGCGCAGCTGGCGCTGATTCCGTTGCTAGAGGCTGGCCTGGCTGATACCACGCAAGTGATTGCCGACTGCAAGTCCGGGGTTAGCGGTGCGGGGCGTGGTGCCAGCGTTGGCTCCCTGTTCAGTGAAGCCGGTGAAAGCATGAAAGCATACGGGGTTAAAGGTCACCGGCATCTGCCGGAAATTCGCCAGGGCCTGCGCCGGGCTGCCGGTAAGGATGTTGGCCTGACCTTTGTGCCACATCTGACGCCGATGATCCGTGGTATTCACGCCACACTTTACGCCACAGTGGTCGACCGCTCGGTAGATCTGCAGGCGCTGTTCGAGGCGCGTTATGCCAACGAACCTTTTGTCGATGTGATGCCGGCCGGCAGCCATCCGGAAACCCGCAGTGTGCGCGGTGCCAATGTGTGCCGGATCGCCGTGCATCGGCCGCAGGATGGCGACCTGGTGGTGGTGCTGTCGGTAATCGACAACCTGGTCAAAGGTGCGTCAGGCCAGGCGGTGCAGAATATGAACATTCTCTTCGGCCTCGATGAGCGCCTGGGGCTGTCTCATGCGGCCATGTTGCCCTGATGGCGGGCTGGGAGGTTCGTCCAAGCGATCCGGGGCGCACTCGGCGACGGCGCATGCTCGGGCTGCTGCTGGTGCTGTGTATTCCGTTGGCGTTCTATGTCGGCGGTTGGTGGCAGCAGTACACGCAGCCTACCGTGACTGCTGAGCAACCGGCCAAGCCGGTGCGCGATGAGCAGTTGTTGCGCGAGGTCGATGAGTTGCGTCAGCGTGTGGTGGTCTTGAGCAGCGCGGAAAAGGTCAGCCAGCAAGCCAACGAACAGAGCCGTCTGACCATTAAGCTGCTGGAAGAGCAGATCTACAAACAACAACAGGATCTGGCCTTTTATAAGGGTGTACTAGCGCCTGCCAGCCGTCGTGAAGGTTTGCGCATCAAAACCTTTGAGCTGCAGGCCACGGACAGGCCTGAGCATTTCCGCTACAAGATACTCCTCAGTCGCGTGGGTAAAGGCGAGGCGCCGCTGGAAGGCCAATTGCATGTGTCGATCGTCGGCAAACAAGGCGACAAGGATGTCACGCTCGAGCTGGAGGCGCTTGGTGCAGGCTTGCCGGATGGCCTGCCTGAACAGCCTATTGCCTTCGCCTTCAAGCACTTTCAGGCTATTCCCGAAGCGGGACGATTTGCCGAGCTAAAGTTGCCTGAAGGGTTTACCCCGCGCGAGATCAAGGTGCGTGCCGAGGTGCAGGGTGAGAAACCTCTGCTGCGCACATTCAAATGGAACAAAGAGGAGTAACTGTTCCTTATGTGGAATAAAGATAAAGCGCGTACTGACGTACAGCGTTTCGCGGGCAAGACCAGCTTGATTGCGGTAGGTGCCGAACTGCATGGCGATTTACGCTTTCAAGGCGCAGTTCAGGTCGATGGCAAGGTCATCGGTAACCTGGTCGCCAGCGAAGGCATGGTGCGCGTCAGTGTGCAGGGCCAGGTTGAAGGTGAGATCCGTGCCCCCCATATAGTGATTGATGGTGAAGTAGTTGGCGATGTACACGCCAGTGGCCATCTTGAGCTGGGCGCGCGGGCGCGAGTGCGCGGCAATTTGTATTACGCCCTGATGGAAATGGCCATGGGCGCACAGATCGAAGGCCGCCTCTGCCGCTTGCAAGACGAGGCGCGGCCGTTGGAGTTGCCAGAAACGCTGGATGCCGCACAATAGTTGACCGCTTTTCTCGGGTAAGCGGATAATGCCGGTCAGAATGCAGTATGGCGCGTAGCGCCGGGAGTTAATCAGCATGAGCGTCGAAACCTTCACCCCCAGCGCTATGCAATTTACGCAGGGCGCAGCGAACAAGGTGAAGAGCCTGGTCGATGAGGAAGGCAACCCGCGCCTGAAATTGCGCGTGTTTGTAACGGGAGGCGGTTGTTCCGGCTTCCAGTATGGCTTCACCTTCGATGAAGACGTGGCCGACGATGACACCATTATCGAGCGCGAGGGCGTGAGCCTGGTGGTTGACCCGATGAGCTTCCAGTATCTGGCAGGTGCCGAGGTCGACTATCAGGAAGGTCTGGAAGGTTCGCGATTTGTCATCAACAACCCGAACGCTACTACCACCTGCGGTTGCGGCTCGTCGTTCTCGATCTGATCTGCGGGCTGTTCAAGCGAACGCCGTGCCTTGTGCGCGGCGTTTTCGTTTCTGGGTGCCGCAGATTTGAAAAGGTGGTTAAGCGGGGTAGATCGCGCCGAGCACTCGCAGGCCGCGAGCGCCGGTGACACTTGGCCGGTTGGCGGGAATGCCTTCTAGGCAGCAGTGTGCCAGCCAGGCAAAAGCCATGGCCTCGACCCAATCGGCGGGCACGCCATGCGCATCGGTACTGCTCACCTGGCTATTGGGCAGCAACTGCGCAAGGCGGTGCATCAGCGCATGATTATGCGCGCCACCACCGCACACCAGCAGTATCTCGGTGTTCTGCTGAGCGGCTTTGAGCGCTTCGGTAATACTGATGGCAGTCAGTTCCAGCAGAGTTGCCTGCACATCAGCCGCCGCAAATGCCGGTAGGTGCTGCAGGTGCTGATCCAGCCAGGCAAGGTTGAACAGCTCGCGTCCAGTGCTCTTCGGGCCTTGAGTCTGGAAGTAGGGATCGCTCAGTAGCGCTTGCAGAAGTTGCGCCTGTACCTGGCCACTGGTAGCCCACTGACCGCCCTGGTCGTATGTCAGACCTTGGTGGCGTTGAATCCAGGCGTCGAGTAGCACATTGCCAGGGCCACAGTCGAAGCCATGCACTGGTCGCGCGGGCTCAATCAGGCTGAGGTTGCTGAAACCGCCGATATTCAGGATGGCGCGAGTGCTGCCTTCGCTTGCAAACAATGCCTGATGAAACGCCGGAACCAGTGGTGCACCCTGACCACCCGCTGCAACGTCGCGGCGGCGAAAGTCGCTGACAACGCTGATGCCTGTCAGCTCAGCGAGTAGGGCCGAGTTGCCGATCTGGATACTGAAGCCGCGAGCAGGCTCATGGCGCACAGTCTGACCATGGCTGCCGATGGCGCGAACGCTGTGTGCAGGTATGTCGTGCTGCAACAGCAACTCGTTGATGCCGTGTGCGGCGAGTGCGGCCCACTGCTGTTCGGCAATAGCCGCGCGTGCTAGCTCATCCGGGCCGGAAGCACACAGGCTGAGTAAGTTGCTACGCAGTTCATCTGGCATGGGCAGGTAACGGGTGCCCAGCAGGCGGGTGCTGTGTTCCTGCTCAATCAGTGCAATGTCCAGCCCATCCAGGCTGGTGCCGGACATCACGCCAAGATAGAGGGGCATGGTTTAGCGCTGATTGTTGAGGGCGAGCATCGTGGACTTCTCTTTGTCCATTTGTGCCATCAGCGGTTTGCTCAGCTGCATAAAGCGAGCTTTTTCGCTGCTGGCGATCGGGTCAGCCATTGGCAGTTTCTGGCTCAGTGGGTCAACGTGCACGCCGTTGACCTGGAACTCATAGTGCAGGTGCGGGCCTGTGGACAGGCCGGTGGTGCCGATATAGCCGATGATTTGACCCTGTTTGACGTTGCCGCCGCTGCGGATGCCCTTGGCAAAGCCATTCATGTGGGCATACAGGGTGCGGTAGCGTTGGCCGTGCTGAATGATTACCGCATTGCCGTAGCCGCCGTGGCGACCGGCCAGGACGATGCGGCCATCACCGGCTGCCTTGATCGGTGTGCCGCGTGGGGCGGCGTAATCCACGCCCTTGTGTGCGCGAATCTTGTTGAGCACGGGATGGCGGCGCCCTGTGGAAAAGCGTGAGCTGATGCGGGCGAAATCCACCGGGGTGCGGATAAAGGCTTTGCGCATGCTTTCGCCATTGGCGCTGTAGTAGCTGCTGTTGCCTTGTTTGTTGGTGTAACGCACTGCGGTGTAGGTCTTGCCACGGTTGGTGAACCGCGCCGAAAGGATATTGCCAGTGCCCACCTGTTTGCCGTCGACTACTTTCTTCTCGTAGATCAGCTCGAACTCATCGCCTTCACGAATATCCATGGCGAAGTCGATGTCGTAGCCAAATACATTGGCTAGATCCATGGTCAGGCTATGCGACAGGCCTGCGCGCTTGGCCGAGAGAAACAGCGAGCTCTTGATTACGCCGTGACTATAGGAAGTCTGCACTTCTGGTTTGACCAATTTACGCTTGAAGCTGAAGCCGTTATCACTCTTCGTCAGTGCGATGCTTTCCAGGTCGCTGAGCTTGCTGTGCAGGCTTTCGAGCTGGCCATCCGCGCTCAGTTTGAACTCAAGTGCCTGGCCCACCTTCAGGCGAGTCAGCTGTTTGGCTTCTTTGCTGCTATTGAGCACTGTATGCAGCGTGGTAGCGCTCAAGCCGACCTTGGCAAATACCGTGGACAGCGTATCGCCGTTCTCCACGCTAACAATGCGGTGCAATGGATCGGATTCTGGTGGCGGGGCAACTTGTGCGGCCTGCGACTCATCACTTGTCGATGTATCAGTTACGGCGGTGCTGGCGAACGGCGACTGGCGCGTCAGTGAAGCGGCTGATTCCAGCCCATCCTGCTGCTCGGCGTATTCTGCGCCGTTGTCCAGCTCAAGGTTTAAGTAGGTTTTCTTTGCTTCGACTTCGCGGGAGGGGAATACCAGTAGGGCAAGGCTCAGTAGGGCGGCGACGCCACTGGCCGCCAGAATATGGCTTTTTGGGTATAGGGGCGGCGCTTTAGTTGTAGAGGTCATAGGCTGCTTTTTGACTTTAAAAATGAAAAGAAATAGATAAACAAAATGATGAATATGCAGTAACTGTATAAAATATAACCAAATCGCTAGCTAGGCAACCCCGGTTGTCGCAAGGTGGTCTTAGCGTAGGTGGGAGGTTGGCAGAACTTGTGATTTGTCTGCGATCTTGTATGGTTGGTTCCCTTTCGTTTTTGAGTGGTCGTGAGTCCTGTCATGAAGTCGGTTGAAGAGCAGTTGGCGCTGATCAAGCGTGGTGCGGAAGAGGTTCTGGTTGAGGCCGAGCTGGTTGAAAAGCTCAAGCGTGGCCAGCCACTGCGTATCAAGGCCGGTTTTGATCCGACTGCGCCGGATCTGCACCTCGGACACACCGTGCTTATTAATAAGCTGCGTCAGTTCCAAGAGTTGGGCCATCAGGTGATTTTCCTGATTGGTGATTTCACTGGAATGATCGGTGATCCCAGCGGTAAGAGCGCAACGCGTCCGCCGCTGACTCGTGAGCAGGTGCTGGAGAACGCGGAGACCTACAAGACCCAGGTGTTCAAGATTCTCGATCCGGCGAAAACCGAAGTCGCCTTCAACTCCACTTGGATGGACAAGATGGGCCCGGCTGACTTCATTCGCCTGACCTCGCAGTACACCGTGGCGCGCATGCTCGAGCGTGATGACTTCAGTAAGCGTTATTCGACCAATCAACCGATTGCCATCCACGAGTTCCTCTACCCGCTGGTTCAGGGTTATGACTCGGTCGCGCTGCAGGCGGATGTCGAGCTGGGTGGCACCGATCAAAAATTCAACCTGCTGATGGGGCGCGAGTTGCAGCGCTCCTATGGCCAGGCGTCGCAGTGCATCGTCACCATGCCGTTGCTTGAGGGGCTGGATGGTGTGAAGAAGATGTCCAAGTCATTGGGCAACTATATAGGCATCCAAGAAGCGCCTGGTGTCATGTACAACAAGCTGGTCTCAATGCCGGATGCTTTGATGTGGCGCTACTTCGAGCTGCTCAGCTTCCGTTCCATGGAAGAGATTGGGCAGTTCAAGCGTGATGTCGAGCAGGGTGCCAATCCGCGTGACATCAAGATCAAGCTGGCCGAAGAGATTGTCGCGCGATTCCATGGCGAAGAGGCGGCGCTCAGTGCTCATCGCTCGGCGGGCAACCGTATGAAAGAAGGCGAGCTGCCTGAAGATCTGCCAGAGATCGAGGTGTTGTCTGCGGAGGACATGCCAATAGCAGCGTTGCTGAATAAAGCTGGCTTGGTGAAGAACGCTGCTATGGCGCGTGATCTGCTGGGCTCTGGCAGTGTGCGCGTGGATGGCGAGGTGGTGGATCGCTCCTTTATATATAAGGTGGGGGCGGTGCACGTTTGTCAGGCGGGTAAGAAGGCGTTTGCGCGCATTACGCTTAATCTCGAATCATGATGCGTTAGATGTGGTTGGTTCGACAAAGCCGTTGAAGCGTCAGCTTCAACGGCTTTGTCGTTTCTGCAGGCGGCGCGGTTCTGGGGCTGGCGGCCTGGGTGTTGGTGGTTATTGCAACAAAAGCACAACAATCGATTGACCTGCGTTTCATTGTCCCTATAATGCGCAGCTCTTCAGGCGTATGCGGCTCCTTAAACTTCTTATAAAACAAGAAGTTAGATTTAAAAAGGGGGGTTGCAAATCAGCGAAAGCTGCGTAGAATGTGTCTCCTCTTCGGGGTGATGTGCTTAGGTCTGAAGGGGTTCGGTCAAGTTGATCGAAAGCGGTAAAAGAGGCAGTTGACAGCGGTTTGAAACGCTGTAGAATTCGCCTCCCGCTGACGAGAAGCTAGATGTTGATCGAAGGCGCAAGTGGTTGAGATTGAAAAGAAATTTTCGAAATCACTTGACGGAAGATGAGGCTGCTGTAGAATGCGCGCCTCGGTTGAGACGAAAGGCTTAACCAACCCGCTCTTTAACAACTGAATCAAGCAA
>JAHJXZ010000264.1 GCA_018827205.1 Gammaproteobacteria bacterium
ACATGATGAGCGGCGCAATGATCATCGCCATCCTGTTATCGATCACCCCTTTCGTGTTCCCCATCGTGATGACGTTACTGGGACTGCTGACCGGCATGGTCCAGGCCTACATCTTCACCATCCTCGCGGCGGTATACATCGCTGCGGCCACCCGCAGCCGAGCTGGAAAACAACCCGCGGCCTGAGCTGGGGGCCACTTTTTATCCATCTACCCAAAGGCATACCTTATGGACGCGCTCACCTGGATCGCCATTATTTCCATCATCATGGCTGGCCTGACCACGGGCTTCGGCACCATGGGCCCAGCGCTGGCCGAGGGTAAAGCGGTCTCCGTTGCGCTCACCGCGCTGGCGCAGCAGCCGGATGCATCTGCCACCATCACCCGTACCTTGTTCGTCGGCCTGGCGATGATCGAGTCGACGGCGATTTACTGTTTTGTGGTGTCGATGATCCTGATTTTCGCCAATCCGTTCTGGAATGCGGCGGTGGCTGCAGCCGCCCTGGCGGCAGGCAAATAGACCGTGCTTATCGACTGGTTCACCGTCGGCGCACAGCTGCTCAACTTCATCATTTTGGTCTACCTGATGAAGCGCTTTCTCTATCAGCCAGTGCTCGACGCGATTGCCGCGCGCGAAGCGAAAATCGCCGCCGAGCTGGCCGATGCCGCTGCGACCAAGACCAAGGCGCATGCGCAGCAGCGCGAATTCGAAGAGAAGAATCAGGCCTTCGATGAACAACGCGCCGGCTTGCTGAGCAAGGCCACCGAGGCCGCCAATACGGAACGTGAGCGCTTGCTGGCTGAGGCGCGCAAAACGGCCGAGGCAGCGAGTGCGGCGCTGGCGAAAACACTGCAGGCCGACACTCAGGCGCTGCACGGTGAAATCGTTCGGCAGACGCAACAGCAGGTGTTCGAGATTGCCCGGCGGGTGATGAGCGATCTGGCTGACGCAAGCCTGGAGCAGCGCGCCTGCGCGGTGTTTATCCAGCGTTTGCAGGCCGTCGATGGCGAGACCTGGGCTGCCTTGAGCACAGCCCTTAAGGCCACCTCCGCTGAGGCTCCGGCCATGTTGCGCAGCGCCTTTGACTTACCCGCCGAGCAGTTGGCGACGATTCAGGCTGCGCTGGATAAAACCTTTGGCGAGGCGATTGCGCTCAAGGTCGAGACCGCACCTGGCGTGGTCAGCGGTATCGAACTCAGCGCGCAAGGGCAGAAGCTGGCTTGGAGCATTGCCGGCTACCTGACCAGCTTGTCCGCCACGTTGAACGAGCATCCCGCTGAAGCGGGGGCAGCATGACCACGGCCAGCTCCGACAACAGCCTGCGCAGTGTTTATGCCGGTGCGTTTGCCGGCATTCAGCAGTGCGTGCAGGGCTTCAGCGCGCAACTGCTGCCGCGCGAAGTGGGGTCCATCGTCAGCGTTTCCACCGGCATCGCACGGATTAACGGCTTACAGAATGTCGGCTTCGAGGAGCTGCTGGTGTTTCCCGGCGGCCTGTCGGGCATCACCTTCAACCTCGATGAGGATGGCGTTGACGTGGTGTTGCTCGGTGATTACGCGCACCTGCATGCCGGTCAGGAGGTGCAGCGCAGCGGCCGGGTGATGGACGTTGGCGTCGGCGATGCGTTGCTCGGCCGGGTGATCGACCCGCTGGGGCGAGCGCTGGATGGCCTTGGCCCTGTACGGACCGAAAAGCGCCTGCCCATCGAGCGCCAGGCCGCGCCGATCATGGACCGCGCACCAGTAACCGAGCCATTACAGACTGGGCTCAAGGTGCTCGATGCGTTGATACCCATTGGGCGCGGTCAGCGCGAATTGATCCTCGGCGACCGCCAGACCGGCAAAACCGCCATTGCCCTGGACACCATCTACAACCAGCGCGACAAGAATGTGCTCTGCGTTTACTGCGCCATCGGCCAGCGCGCCTCGGCGGTGGCCAAGGCGGTGGCGAACCTGCGCGCCAAGGGCGCATTGGCCTACACCGTGGTGGTGGTGGCTGAAGGCAACGAAGCGCCGGGTTTGTCTTACATCGCACCCTACGCCGCCACCAGCATTGCCGAGTATTTTATGGAGGCCGGCCGTGACGTGCTGATCGTCTACGACGACCTTACCCACCACGCCCGGGCTTACCGCGAGCTGTCGCTGCTGCTGCGCCGCCCGCCGGGGCGTGAGGCATTTCCGGGCGACATCTTCTATATCCACTCGCGCATGCTCGAACGTGCCACCCACCTCAACGACGCGCGCGGTGGCGGTTCGCTGACGGCGCTGCCGATTATCGAGACCGAGGCGCAGAACATCTCGGCCTATATCCCGACCAACCTGATTTCCATCACCGACGGACAGATTGTTTTGTCGCCGTCGCTGTTTGAGTTGGGCGTGCTGCCGGCCATCGACGTCGGCCAATCGGTCTCGCGGGTTGGTGGCAAGGCACAGCGCGCGGCTTATCGCGCGGTGGCCGGCGACCTCAAGCTGGCCTACGCGCAGTTCGAGGAACTGGAAACTTTCGCCCGCTTCGGCGCGCGCCTGGATGAAGACACGCGGCAATCTATCGAGCACGGCAAACGCATCCGCGCCTGCCTGGGCCAGGGCGAATTCTCGCCGGTCTCGGTGCCTGCGCAGATCGCCATTCTGCTGGCACTGAATACCAAGTTGTTCGACGCGGTACCGCTCGAGCGTATGGCGACGGCTCAGCAGGCGGTTGAGGATGCCGCCAATGCCTTGCCCGATGAGCTGAGCGCGCGCCTTAGTGGTGTCGATAAATTGACCGACGCCGACCGTGAGCAGGTCAGCGCTGCGGCCCGTCAGGCGCTTACCGCCTTTTCCAGCACCGACGGCGCCGCCCCCGGCGCCAAGACTGCAATCGAGGAAACTCCATGAAAATCCAGATCAATACCGACAATCACATCGACGGCAGTGCCGAACTGTCCGCGCACATCAGTGCCACGGTCGTGCACGCGTTGCAGCGCTTTAGCGAACAACTCACCCGCGTGGAGGTTCACCTCAGCGACGAGAATGGTGACAAGAGTGGCCAGCATGATCAGCTGTGCATGCTTGAAGCCCGCCTCAAAGGGCGCGATCCGGTGGCCGTGACCGAGTTCGCCGCCACTCAGGAGCAAGCCGTGCATGGCGCCGCGCAGAAGATGGTGCATCTTCTGGATAGCACGCTTGGTCGGCTGAACGCCCGTCGCGGTAAATCGCCCGAAGTGCCGTTGCCTGCTAGCGAAGCCACGCCAAGCGAATGACTACCACCCTGACCGCATTACGGCGGCAGATTGGCAGCGCCGGGGATCTCAAGTCCGTGGTGCGCACCATGAAGGCCTCCGCGGCGTCGGCCATCGGTCAGTATGAACAGTCGGTGGCGGCGCTCGCGGACTACGCCCGCACGGTCGAACTCGGCCTTGCTGTGAGCCTGCGCGCGGTCGATCCACAAGGCGCACAGCGGCAGGCGCCCAACACAACCGTCGCCGACGCGGTGGTGCATGCCATCGTATTTGGCTCCGACCAGGGGCTGGTGGGGCGCTTTAACGAGGTAGTGGTTGAGCATGCGCTGGCGCAGTTGCCGCACGCAGCCGATGCCAAGACGGCAGTAAAAGTCTGGGCAGTTGGCGAGCGCGTGCAGGCGCGCCTGGTCGATGCAGGCATAGCCCTTGAAGGTTCATTTGCGGTGCCGGGGTCGGTGGAACTGATCACCCAACTGGTGGGGCAGATCCTGTTGACGATTCAGCTGCCTGACGACCCAGCGATGAGTGCAATGCCGCGCGCCACGCTGCTGCTGTTTTATAACCGCCCCAGCGAGTCCGGCTACGGCCCTGTGAGTCAGCGTTTGCTGCCCCTCGATGCCGCGTGGCAGCGCGGGCTGGCCAGTCAAACCTGGCCCACTGCGCAGCTGCCAGAAGTGCTGGGTAACCCAGCGCTGGCGTTGCAAGCCTTTATTCGCGAGCACCTGTTTGTCTCGTTGTTTCGCGCCAGTGCCGAGTCGCTGGCCAGTGAAAACGCTAGCCGGCTTGCCGCCATGCAGCGCGCCGATCGCAACATCGGAGAGCTGCTGCAAGAGCTGCAGGCCAGCTTTCATCAGTTACGCCAAGCCAGCATCGACGAGGAACTCTTCGATGTGATCGCCGGCTTCGACGCGCTGCAGCCAAACAGCTGAAACACAGCATCTAGAGCCACTGCGTGCGCTGTCGAACAGACGGCGCAGTGAGGGGCGCACAGACTGGGGATGGAATTAAGGCCAACCCACGGCGGTATGCCGTGACTGGTAATCCTCTGCAAAGGTACTTGCTATGACCCAGCCTCTCTCCGACGTTTACCGCTACATCGTCAAGGAGCTCGCCCCCAGCGCGCACAAACCCGAGGAACCCGCGCTCAGTATCGTTTGCGAGCCCATTAACGTGGCGGGCGAGCCGAATGCCAGCGGCACCATCACCCTGCATTTGCATGATGGCACCACCCAGGCTGAGGCGCAGGAAATGGCCAGCACCCTGCAGGCCAAGGTCAAAGCGTTGTGTCATGTGCAGGCTGTTGTGGACGGGGTGGTATGAACAGCACCCATACACCGCCTGTAACCGCGTTAACGGTCACGGAAGATCCAGCCACGCAAGCTCCGCCCAAACTGGGCCTGAGCCTGCTGGTGGCGTTGGTGGTTGGCTCGATCATCGGCAGCGGCATCTTCGGTTTGCCGCAAAACATGGCTTCTGGCGCCAGCGCTGGTGCCATCCTGACCGGTTGGACCATCACCGGCATCGGCATGCTGCTCCTGGTGCGGGTCTACCAGATGCTGTCCATGCGCAAACCCGAACTCGACAACGGCGTCTACGCCTATGCCCGCGCCCTGTCAGGTGAGTACGTCGGTTTCAACTCGGCCTGGGGTTACTGGGTCAGCGCCTGGATCGGCAATGTCGGCTATCTGGTCGCGGCGTTCGGTGCGCTGGGGTACTTCTTCCCGGTGTTCGGTACAGGCAATTCACCAGCGGCCATCGCCGGAGCCTCAATCGTGCTGTGGGTCATCCATCTGCTGGTGCTGCGCGGTATTCAAGGCGCTGCGGTACTGAATGCAGTGGTCACCCTGGCCAAGATCGTGCCGCTGCTGCTGTTTATCGCGCTGGTGGCCATGGCCTTCAAGGTTGAAACCTTCAGCCTCAACTTCTGGGGCGATGCCAGCCTCGGTTCGGTGCTTGACCAGGTCAAGAGCACCATGCTGGTGACGGTCTGGGTATTCATCGGCATTGAGGGCGCCAGTGTGTATTCGGCGCGAGCACGCAAGCGTGAAGACGTGGGTCGTGCCACAGTCATCGGCTTTCTGATCTGCCTGCTGCTGTTGATGTCGGTGTCGCTGCTGTCGCTCGGGGTATTCAACCAGCCGACGCTGGCCGGCCTGAAAAACCCGTCGATGGCCGGCGTGCTGGAAGAGGCTGTCGGAACCTGGGGCGCGGTATTGATCTACGTCGGCCTGATTGTATCGGTCGGCGGCGGCTTCCTGGCCTGGATGCTGCTGGCAGCAGAATCCCTGTTTACTCCGGCTGGCGGCGGCGTGATGCCGAAGTGGCTGGGGCAGACCAACGACAAACACGTGCCGGCCAATGCCCTGTGGCTCACCAACGGCATGGTGCAGCTGTTCCTGATTCTGACGCTGTTTTCCGAGGCGTCTTATCTGGCGCTGATCTCGCTATCCACTGCGATGATTCTGCTGCCTTACCTGTTCAGCGCCGCTTACGGCCTGTTGCTGGCATGGCGCGGCGAGGGCGTCAAAGCGGCCATCCAGCGTGCTGACGTGCCCATCGCGGCGTTGGCCACCGTTTACTGCTTGTGGCTGCTGTACGCCGCCGGATTCAAGTACCTGCTGCTAAGTGCCCTGCTGTATGTGCCCGGGGTGGTGCTCTACGCCTGGGCGAAGCGTCAGCGTCAGGAGCGCGTGTTCACCCCGTGGGAGTGGGCCATTCTGGCCGCACTGGTGGTACTGGCCGGTGTAGCCGCCACGCTGCTGATCATGGGGCGACTCGGGCTGTAAGCGCTTTGCATTTTCCATCTCCGTATTTGTAAACAGGAAATCAATGTCATGACGACCCAAGGTTTGCATTCTGAAATTGGCCGCCTGCGCCGTGTACTGGTGTGTCGCCCCGGTCTGGCGCAGCAGCGGCTGACCCCGCTCAATTGCCGCGATTTACTGTTCGACGATGTGCTCTGGGTCGGCCAGGCACGCAATGATCACGATGCCTTCACCAATGCCATGCTCAGCCGCGATGTTGAAGTGCTGGAGCTGCATGATCTGCTGGCCACCACCCTGGCCAATCCAGAGGCGCGCACCTGGCTGCTGGATCGCAAACTTGCCCCTGGTACTGTCGATACCGAGTTGGCGCAGCAGCTACGGCCCTGGCTAGAAGAGCTGCCGCCCATGCGTTTGGCTGAACACCTGATCGGCGGGCTGGCGCGCGCCGAGTTGCCGTTTGAGCCCGAAGGGCTACTGGCCCGCTATGCGGCTGCGAGCGACTTCCTCCTGCCGCCTCTACCCAACACCCTGTTCAGCCGCGACAGCAGCTGCTGGATCGGCCAAGGCGTGGTGCTGTGCTCGATGTTCTGGCCCGCCCGCCGTCAGGAAACCCTGCTGACTGCGGCGGTCTACCGTTTTCATCCACTGTTTGCCGGCAAAGTCACAACCTGGTGGGGTGACCCCGATGTCGATCATGGCGGTGCGACCATGGAGGGCGGCGATGTAATGCCGCTGGGTCATGGCGTGGTGCTGATCGGCATGGGCGAGCGCACCTCACCGCAGGCAGTCAGCCAACTGGCCCGCGCCTTATTTGCTCAGGGCGGCGCTACCCACGTGCTGGCGGCGCAGATTCCCAAATCGCGCGGGGCTATGCACCTGGACACGGTATTCACCTTCTGTGATGTCGACCTGGTGACCTGTTTCCCCGAGATGGTCGACGCGATTCGCGTGCACAGCCTGCGCCCAGGCGAGCGCGAAGGCAGCCTGGATGTGCGCACCGAGAGCAAACCCTTCCTTGAGGTCGTAGCCGAAGCACTGGGCCTAGCCAAGCTGCGTTCGGTATCCACCGGCGGCGACGCCTGGCAGTCCGAGCGCGAGCAGTGGGACGATGGCAACAACCTGCTGGCACTCGCTCCGGGCGTGGTCATGGGCTACTCGCGCAACACCCACACCAACACCTTGCTGCGTAAAGCGGGCGTCGAGGTCATCACCGTTTCCGGTTCCGAGTTAGGTCGCGGCCGCGGTGGCAGCCACTGTATGTCCTGCCCGATCGAGCGCGACGCGCTCTGATCCCTCTAAAAACGAGAGCACCTTATGAGCTTCAACCTGCATAACCGCAGCCTGCTGGCGCTGAAGGACTTTAGCCCGGATGAGATTCGCTACCTGCTCGATCTGTCTGCCGAGCTGAAGCGCGCCAAAGCAGTCGGCAACGAAGTGCCCCGTTTAAAGGGCAAGAACATCGCCCTGATCTTCGAGAAACCGTCGACACGCACCCGCTGTGCGTTCGAGGTCGCCGTGCATGATCAGGGTGGTCATGTCACCTGCCTCGATTCCGGCACCTCGCAACTGGGGCACAAGGAGTCGCTGAAAGACACCGCCCGCGTGCTCGGGCGCTACTACGACGGCATTGAGTACCGTGGCTTCCACCAGAGCGTGGTTGAGGAGCTGGCGCTTTACGCCAAGGTACCGGTGTGGAATGGCCTGACCGATGAGATGCACCCCACGCAAATTCTCGCCGACCTGCTGACCATGCAGGAGTTTGGTGAAAAGCCGCTGCACGAACTGAGCTTCTGCTACCTCGGCGATGCCAGTTTCAACATGGGCAGCTCGCTGCTGGTGGGCGGCACGCTAATGGGCATGGATGTGCGTATTTGCTCGCCTGCCGACCTGCAACCGCCCGCCGAACTGGTGGCGCAGATGCGCGAACTGGCGGTCAAGACCGGTGCGCGCATCACCTTGGAGATCGACCCACTCAAGGCTGTGGCCGGTGCCGACTTTCTCTACACCGACGTCTGGGTCTCGATGGGCCAGGACGACGCGGTGTGGCAGCAGCGTATCGACAAATTGCTGCCCTATCAGGTGACCACGGCGCTGATGCAGGCCACCGGCAAGCCACGCGCCAGGTTTATGCATTGCCTGCCCGCCTTCCACAACCTCGAAACCGAGGTGGGCCGCGAGGTGCATGAAAAATATGGCTTGAGCGAAATCGAGGTCACCGACGAGGTGTTCGAGTCCGACGCCTCCATCGTCTTCACCCAGGCCGAAAACCGTATGCACACCATTAAAGCTGTGCTGGTGGCGACTCTCGGATGATGCCGCGCGGAGCTGACTTATGAGAGTTGTCGTGGCCCTGGGCGGCAATGCATTGCTGCGCCGCGATCAGCCGCCGACAGCGGAAAATCAGCTGGCGAATATTCGCCGCGCCGCTGCCCAATTGGCCCGCGTGGCCGAACACCACGACCTGGTGCTGACCCACGGCAACGGCCCGCAGGTGGGGTTATTGGCCCTGCAGGCGGCTGCTTACATTGACGTGGAGGCCTACCCGCTGGACGTTTTGGGCGCGCAGACCGACGGCATGATCGGCTACCTGCTTGAGCAGGAGCTGGCCAATCTGCTCCCAGCAACGCGAGCGATTACCACGCTGATCACCCGTGTAGAAGTGGATGCGCAGGACCCGGCCTTCGGCCACCCGAGCAAACCCATCGGGCCGGTCTACACCCAGGTAGAGTCCGAGCGTGTGGCTGCTGCCAAGGGCTGGACCATGGCGGCGGACGGTGCTTCGTTCCGGCGCGTGGTGGCCTCGCCTCAGCCTTTGCGCGTGCTCGGGATACAGGCCATCCGCTGGTTGCTGGAGCGTGGCGCACTGGTGATCGCGGCCGGCGGCGGTGGTATCCCGGTGGCGCGCAAAGGCGAGGGCAACGATCTACATGGTGTGGAAGCGGTCATCGACAAAGACCTGTGCAGCAGCCTGCTCGCACGCGAACTACACGCCGACGTACTGGTTATTGCAACTGACGTGGCTGCGGTCTACCTCGACTGGGGCCAGCCCACACAACGCGCCCTCGGCAAGGTCACGCCACAACAACTGAGTGAGCACGCTTTTGCCGCTGGCTCGATGCAACCCAAGGTTGAAGCCGCGCGGGCCTTTGCTCTTGCCACCGGCCAGCGTGCGGTGATCGGCTCGCTTGAGCAGATCGAAGCGATGCTCGCCGGCCATTCCGGCACGCAAGTGTGCTCGGCAACAGGTGAAGCGACTCCGTAAGTAAGCAATGCCAACTCTTTTGATCTCCGACAAAACGTTGGGCACCGATCAAGCGTTTACTGGTGCAAGCAACGTGTCGGTAGACGACCCAAGGTGGCTCGATGGACTTCAAGGATTACTACAAGGTGCTCGGGCTTGAGGCGGGTGCAGATGACAAGGCCGTGAAGACGGCCTACCGCAAACTGGCGCGCAAATACCACCCAGACGTCAGCAAGGAAGTGGACGCGGAAAACAAGTTCAAAGAAGTCGCCGAGGCCTATGAGGTGCTGAAAAGCGCCGAAAAACGCGCCGAATACGATGAGCTGCGCAAATACGCCGAGCAAGGCCGGCCCTTTGATCCGCCACCGGGCTGGCAGCCATCAGGCCATGCGGGTTTCGCCGAGGGTGGCAGCACTGGCAGTGAGTATTCCGAGTTTTTCGAGTCGCTATTTGGTGGCGCTGGGCGTTATCAGGACGCAGGCCGTAACCGCGCGCGCAGAGGTCAGGATGTTGAAATGACCCTGCCGCTGCTGCTGGAAGAAACTCTGGCAGATGAAACCAAGACAGTTGCTTTTCAGCTCCCGCAATACAGCCCAGATGGTCAGCCCTTGCCGGCCATCAGCAAGACCTTGAGCGTGAAAATTCCACCTGGGGTGAGCAATGGCGAACGTATTCGCCTAAAGGGCCAGGGCGCGCCGGGTGTAGGCGGTGGGGCGAATGGCGATTTGTATCTGCTTATTCAACTGGTGCCGCATCCGCTGTTCGACGTTGAGGCGCACAACCTTATCCTCACCGTACCTCTGGCGCCGTGGGAAGCCGTGCTGGGCAGCCAAATCACGGTGCCGACGCTGAACGGCAAGATCAGCCTGCGCGTACCCGCCAACACACAAGCGGGGCAACGGTTGCGCATCAAGGGCAAGGGGTTGCGTAACAAAGCCGGTGAGCCGGGTGACCTGTATGCGCTGTTCAAGATCGTCATCCCGGCTCAAGCCGACGAGCCTGTGCGTGCGCTATGGGCGCAACTGGCCGAGCAGGCCGCTTTCAATCCGCGCGCGCAGTGGAGTCCGTCATGAGTAGCCAGACCCTGCAATTAAACATTCTCGAACTCTGCCTGTGCGCCGAGCTGCCGCAGACGGTTGTGCTGGAGATTGTCGAACACGGCATCGTCGAGCCCAGCGGCCCAACACCTGAGCAATGGCTGTTCGACGCCAGCGCCCTGGCCATCGTCAAGCGGGCGTTTCGCTTGCAAGCCGATCTGCAAATTGAATGGGCCGGTGTTGCCCTGGCGTTGCAGTTGCTCGATGAACTGGAGCACCTGCGCGCCGAAAACAGCCACCTACGTAGGCGCCTGAGCCGTTTCGAGCAACCGTAGCCCGCAAGGCGTGACGCCGAGTACCGCTGTAGCCAATTCCTCTGTTAGAGACTCAAGGTCATTATGTCAGTCAGCCGAAAATGGATCTTTCCTGCCGTCAGTGTCGCCGTCGTGGCAACTATCGCGGGCCTGCTCTGGTACACCTTACGCCCCGAGGGCCTGGGAGAAGGTTTTGCCAGCGGTAACGGACGCATTGAGGCCACTGATGTCGATGCGGCCAGCAAGCTATCTGGACGCATCGCCAGTATCGAGGTTGAGGAGGGCGAATTCGTCGAGGCCGGGCAGATCATCGCGCGTATGGACACCCAGGTACTCCAAGCGCAGGTGCTGCAGGCGCAGGCGCAAATGCGCCAGGCACAGAACAGCCAACTGACGGCCAGAGCCCTGGTTCTGCAGCGTGAAAGCGAGAAAGTCACCGCCGAGGCTATCGTGCGTCAGCGCCAGTCGGAAGTTTCAGCGGCGCAAAAGCGCCACGCCCGCAGCGCGATCCTGGTCAAACGCAGTGCGATGGCGCAGCAGCAACTGGATGACGACCTCGCCAGGCTGCAAAGCACCCAAGCCGCCCTGGCAGCGGCACAGTCCCAGGTGATCTCGGCTGACGCGGCGATTGCCGCTGCACAGTCGCAGGTCATCGAGGCGCAGTCCGCCGTGGAGGCCACCCAAGCCAGCGTCGAGCGGTTACAGATCGATATCGAAGACAGTCAACTCAAAGCGCCGCGGGCAGGGCGTGTGCAATACCGCATCGCCGAGCCGGGCGAGGTCATCGGTGCGGGCGGCAAGGTACTCAACCTGGTCGATCTGAGTGATGTGTACATGACCTTTTTCCTGCCCGAGCAGCAGGCTGGCCGAGTCGCCCTAGGGGCGGAGGTGCGCCTGGTGATCGATGCCATATCGCAGTATGTGATTCCGGCTGAAGTCAGCTATGTAGCCAGCGTCGCCCAGTTCACCCCGAAAACCGTGGAAACCGCCAGCGAGCGGGAGAAGCTGATGTTCCGAGTCAAGGCGCGGCTTGATCCAGAACTGCTGCAACGCCACCTCACGCAAGTAAAAACCGGCGTGCCCGGCGTCGCTTATCTGCGCCTCGACCCACAGGTCGAATGGCCTGAAAACCTGGCGATCAAGGTTCCGCAGTGAGCGCGCCGGCAGCGCCAGTCGCGCAGCTGCACGACGTTAGCCTGCACTACGGCAAGACCTGCGCCCTCAATGCCGTCAGTCTGGAAATTCCCGCACAAAGCATGGTTGGCTTGATCGGCCCGGACGGAGTGGGCAAATCCAGCCTGCTGGCCTTGATTGCCGGCGCACGCAAGATCCAGAGCGGGCAGATTGAGGTGTTCGGCGGCGACATGGCCAGCCGCGATCACCGCCGGCAAGTCTGCCCGCATATCGCCTATATGCCCCAGGGGCTGGGCAAGAACCTCTACCCGACGCTCTCGGTGATCGAGAACCTGGACTTCTTCGCCCGCCTCTTCGGCCAGGCCGAGGCCGAGCGCAAAAGTCGCATAACAGAGCTGCTGCGCAGCACCGGCCTGAGTGAATTTGGTGAACGCCCGGCGGGCAAGCTGTCTGGCGGCATGAAGCAAAAGCTTGGGCTGTGTTGTGCACTGATCCACGACCCTGACCTGCTGATCCTCGATGAACCCACGACGGGCGTCGACCCGCTGTCGCGCAACCAGTTCTGGGAATTGATCGAGCGTATTCGCCAGCAGCGCCCGCAGATGAGTGTGCTGGTAGCCACCGCTTACATGGAGGAGGCCGAGCGCTTCGACCATTTGCTGGCCATCGATGACGGCGCCGTACTGGCCACCGGCAGCCCGGCTGAATTGCTGCAGCGCACTAAATGCAAGAGTCTGGAAGAGGCGTTTATCGCCCTGATGCCGGAAGCCAAGCGCGAGGGCCATAAGCAATTGGTGATCCCGCGACGCGCGGCAGGCGAGCAGGAAATTGCCATCGAGGCGCGCGACCTGAGCATGCGTTTCGGCGATTTTGTCGCGGTCGATCACGTTGATTTCCGCATTGAGCGCGGGGAAATCTTCGGCTTCCTCGGCTCTAACGGCTGCGGCAAAACCACCACCATGAAGATGCTCACCGGCTTGCTGCAGGCCAGCTCGGGTGAAGCCCTGTTGTTCGGCCAAACCGTAGACGCCAATGACATGGCGACACGCAAACGGGTTGGCTATATGTCGCAGTCCTTCTCGCTGTACGGCGAGCTGAGCGTGCGGCAGAACCTGGTGCTGCACGCCCAATTGTTTCACGTCGCGACCGAGCAAATTGACGCGCGGGTGGCCGAAATGGCCGAGCGCTTCAGCCTTGGCAGCGTTATGGAACAGCTACCCGAACGCCTGCCTCTAGGTATTCGTCAGCGTCTTTCACTGGCTGTAGCGGTCATCCATAAACCGGAAATTTTGATCCTCGATGAGCCGACGTCAGGCGTCGATCCGATTGCCCGTGATGTGTTCTGGCAGCTGATGCTCGACCTGTCACGCGATGACGGCGTGACCATTTTTATTTCCACCCACTTTATGAACGAAGCTCTGCGCTGTGACCGTATCTCCTTGATGCACGCCGGCAAGGTGCTCGACAGCGACACGCCAAAAGCCTTAATGGCCAAACGTGGCCTGCCAACCCTGGAAGCGACTTTTATCGCTTATCTGCAGGACGCCGTCGGCGAGCAAGCGCAGCAGCCCGCCCCTGAAGCCGCCGCTGCTCCAGACCCCCAGGCCAATACGCAGAAACGCAAGCGGTTCAGCCTGTTGCGGCTGCTCAGCTACACCCGCCGAGAAACCCTGGAACTGCGCCGCGACCCGATTCGCGGCAGCATGGCGTTGCTTGGTAGTCTGCTGCTGCTGTTTATCATCGGCTATGGCATCAGCCTGGACGTTGAGAACCTGACTTATGCGGTGCTCGACCGGGACCAGACCACCACCAGCCAGGCCTACGCGCTCAACCTGGCTGGCTCGCGGTATTTTATCGAGCAGGCGCCGCTGCACGACTACGACGAGTTGGACCGGCGCATGCGCAGAGGTGAGATCAGCCTGGCGGTGGAAATCCCGCCCAACTTCGGCCGTGATCTCAAACGTGGCGCTGTGCCGCAGATCGGCATGTGGCTCGACGGCGCCATGCCGATGCGTGCCGAAACCATCAAAGGCTATGTCATGGGCCTGCATGCCGGCTACTTGCAGGAGCTGGCTCGCCAGAGCAGTTCCTCGAGCCGTAGCACTCTGCCAACTCTGGAGGTGCGCTACCGCTACAACCCTGATGTGGAAAGCCTGAATGCCATGGTGCCGGCGGTGATTCCGCTGCTGCTGATGCTAATTCCGGCAATGCTCACCGCCCTTGGTGTGGTGCGCGAAAAGGAGCTGGGCTCGATCATCAATCTGTATGTCACGCCGGTCACCCGTCTGGAGTTTCTCCTGGGTAAACAGCTGCCCTATATCGCCCTGGGCATGCTCAATTTCGTGTTGCTGGTGATCGCTGCGGTGTGGGTATTTGATGTACCACTCAAGGGCAGCCTGCTGGCGTTGATGACCGGTGGCCTGCTGTACATCAGCTGTGCCACGGCCATGGGTCTGCTGATGTCGACCTTTACCCGCAGCCAGATTGCCGCAGTATTTGGCACCGCCATCGTCACCCTGATTCCGGCCATCCAGTTTTCCGGGTTGATCTACCCGGTGGCGTCACTCGAAGGTTTTGGCGCCTTGGTTGGGCAGATTTACCCCACCTCGCACTTCCTCATCATCAGCCGCGGGGTGTTCTCTAAGGCGCTCGGTTTCACTGAGCTGTACAGCTATTTCATTGCCTTGCTGATTACCATCCCCGTCCTGCTGGCACTGTGCACCAGTCTATTGAAGAAGCAGGAGGCCTGAGATGGAGCAGCTGGCGAATATCTTTCATCTTGGCCTCAAGGAACTGCGCAGCCTGCAACGTGACCCTGCGCTGCTCTTGCTGATTGTCTGGGCCTTTACCCTGGGGATTATCACGGCGGCCACGAGCATGCCGGAGAGTTTGCACAATGCCTCGATTGCAGTGGTCGACGAAGACCGCTCACCGCTCTCGGCACGTTTGATAGATGCTTTCCAGCCCCCGTTTTTCCGTACGCCGCAACGTATCGAACTGAGCGAAATGGATCACGGCATGGACTCCGGGCAGTACACCTTCACCCTGAATATCCCACCAGATTTCCAACGTGACGTACTCGCCGGGCACAGCCCTGCGATCCAGCTTAACGTCGATGCCACGCAGGTGAGCATGGCCTTCACCGGTGCAGGCTATATCCAAATGATCGGTGCCGAGGAAGTCAGCGCGTTCTTGCGCCATTACCGCGCCGAGCTGCCGCAGCAGGCCGAATTGGCCGTGCGCATTGCGTTTAACCCGAACCTGACGCGCAGCTGGTTCGGCTCGGTGATGGAGGTGATCAACCAGATCACCATGCTGTCGATCATCCTCACCGGTGCCGCGCTGATCCGCGAACGCGAGCACGGCACAATCGAGCACCTGCTGGTGATGCCCGTGACTCCGCCTGAGATCATGCTGGCCAAGGTCTGGTCCATGGGCTTGGTGGTATTGCTGGCCACCGCGTTATCACTGCTGCTGGTAGTTAAAGGCTGGCTGCAGGTGCCAATTGCTGGCTCGCTGCCGCTGTTTCTCTGCGGCGCGCTGCTGCACCTGTTTGCCACTACCTCCATGGGTATTTTCTTTGGCACCATCGCGCGCTCGATGCCGCAACTGGGCCTGTTGATCATTCTGGTATTGATCCCGCTGCAGATCCT
The DNA here is from genome assembly GCA_018827205.1 of Gammaproteobacteria bacterium. Lineage (GTDB taxonomy): Bacteria > Pseudomonadota > Gammaproteobacteria > Pseudomonadales > Pseudomonadaceae > Aquipseudomonas. The sequence goes on from JAHJXZ010000264.1 coordinate 15,364, forward strand.
TTCTGGCGGCACCACGCCGCGCGAGAGCATGCCCGAGCTGGTGCAGCAAATCATGCTGGTGGCGCCGACCACCCACTTCGTCGATCTGGCCCAGGCGATTCTCTATCGCGGCGCGGGCTTTGCCAGCGTCTGGCCACAGTTTCTGGCCATCATCGCCATCGGCGCACTGTTCTTCGCCGGCGCCCTGCTGCGCTTTCGCAAAACGCTGGCGCAGATGTCCTGACGGTGGCGGTTCGAACTCCGCTCGCCTCTAGAGGACTGGGTCCTTGCTTAACGGCAAGCGGCAGCGATCCACTTTCCACCAGCTGGGTAGCAGCTTGCGTATAGCCGGCTGGTTGAAACGGTCATCGATCAGGTAGACCACCCCCTGATCTTTGACGGTGCGAATAACCCGGCCGGCGGCCTGCACGACCTTCTGCAAACCCGGGTAGAGGTAGGTGTAGCCGTAGCCGTTGTTGCTGCCGAACATCACCTCCATGCGCTGCTTGATCTCTTCATTGACTGGGTTGATTTGCGGCAGGCCGAGGGTGGCGATAAAAGCGCCGATCAGGCGGTCGCCGGGCAGGTCGATGCCCTCGCCAAAGGCTCCACCCAATACGGCAAAGCCGATGCCGCGGCCCTTGCTGGAAAATCGATCGAGGAAGGCCTGACGCTCGTTCTCATCCATTTGCCGTGATTGCTGCCAGACCGGAATCCGTGGATGCGCTATTTGCAGTTCTTGCAGCACCGCCTGCAGATAGGTGTAACTGCTGAAGAAGGCCAGGTAGTTGCCCGGTTTTTCCGCGTACTGGCGGGCAATCAGGGCGGCGATGGGCGCCAGCGAGAAGTCGCGATGGGCGTAGCGGGTGGACAGGTTGCTGACGGCCTGGACATGTAGCTGCTCGGCGCTAAAGGGCGACTCCACATCGATCCAGGGTGTTTCTTCCGGCAGACCAAGCAGGTCGGCGTAGTAGTTCGCCGGGCTCAGGGTGGCGGAGAACAGTGTGCAGCTGTGCGCCTCGTCGAAGCGCGGGGCGAGAAACGGTGCGGGCACAATATTGCGGATGCACAGGGTGGACACCGACTGGCCGTTGCTCTCGTCGCGACTGATATCGAACAGCGAGTGCGCGCCAAAGGCTTCGGCCAGGCGGCAGAACAGCATGGCGTCCAGATAGAAGTGCAGCAGTTCGGTGGCATTGCCTGCCGGCTGTTCGCTGAGGTGGTCGGTGAGGGTGCTGACCGCTTTTTGCAGTGCCATGACGAACAGGTCCGGCGCCGTAGGGTAAACCTGATATGCCACTTCCTGATCGCGTTCCAGCTGTCGCCAGTGCCGGCTGATGCGCTCCAGCGGAGCCTTCATCACATTTGGCGCAATGCGCCGTAGCGCTTCAAAACGCTGTTGATTGAGTTCGGCGGTGTACATGCCGCGCGCGCGCTCGATCAGGTTGTGGGCTTCGTCCACCAGCAGGGTGATGCGCCATTCATTGAGCAGCGTGAGGCCATACAGCAGGCCGCCCATGTCGAAGTAATAGTTGTAATCGCAGACCACAACATCGGCCCAGCGACAAAGCTCCTGGCTCAGGTAGTAAGGGCAGATTTGATGCGCCAGGGCGGTTGCCCGCACGCTCTCGTGGCTCAGCCATTGGCCTTCGAGCGCCGCCTGGCGGGCTGCAGGCAAACGGTCGTAAAAGCCTCTGGCTAATGGGCAGGAGTCGCCATGGCAGGCTTTGTCCGGGTGTTCGCAGGCCTTGTCGCGCGCCACATGCTCCAGCACCCGTAACGGCATGGCCTCTTCCTGGCTGCGAAGGGTAGCCAGGGCGTCCAGCGCCAGACGTCTGCCGGGGGTTTTTGCAGTAAGAAAAAACAACCGATCCAGCTGCTGCTCGGGGAAGGCCTTGAGCTGCGGGAACAGGGTACCAAGAGTTTTTCCAATGCCGGTGGTCGCCTGGGCCATCAGGCAGTGACCGTCACGCGCGGCGCGGTAAACCTGATTGGCCAGCTGGCGTTGACCGCTGCGAAACTCGGCATGGGGAAAACGCAGGCGGAGCAGGGCTTCATCGCGCTGACGGCGATGCTCGCGCTCGTACTCGGCCCAGCGGATATAACGGCTGCATTGCAGCTCGAAAAACGCCTTTAGCTCATCTGCAGTGGCCGTCAGGTGAAAGGCCGTTTCATGCTGGGTTATGACGTTGAAGTAGACCACCGCCAGGTTGATCTCCGCCATGTCACGCTCCTGGCAGAGCAGCCAGCCGTAGACCTTGGCCTGGGCCCAGTGCAGCAGGCGGTGGTTTTCCGGGATACGGCTGATATCGCCGCGGTGGGTCTTGATCTCCTCCAGCAGGTTTTCATCCGGGTCGTAACCGTCCGCTCTGCCGCGTACCTGCAGGCCCAGGTATGCGCCACTTAATGGCAGTTCCGCGTAATAGCTCGGGCCGCGCCGGGCCACCACGATGGCGTGGCCGGTCATACCTTCCTGGGCGGTGGGCGAGGGGGTAAAGCGCAAGTCGAGGTCGCCGACCTTGGCGGTAAATTCGCACAACGCGCGCACCGCAACCTGATAGTTCACGCGTCGGCCCACTGCACGTAACACACATCCACCGGCATGCCGTGCTCAGCACAGAAGGCCAGCCAACGCCGCTGGTTGTCCTGCAGACGGTCGCCCGGGCCTTTGACTTCAATCATTCGGTAGCGCCGCTCGGTCGGCCAGAACTGGATCAGGTCCGGCATGCCGGCGCGGTTGGCTTTGATGTCCAGCAGCAGGCGCTTGAACCAGGCTCGCAGATGCGCAGCGGGCAGGCAGTCGAGCGCCTGCTCCAGCAAGGTCTGATCCAGTGCCGCCCAGAATACAAAGGGCGACTGAATGCCGAATTTGGCCGCGTAGTTGTCGCGGATCACCTGCTTGTAAGTATCCGAGTCGAGGTGGGCTAGGCAGTTGGTAAACAACTCCTCGCGCTGGGTATGGAAATCGGCACTGAACAGATCAACCGGGGCAGTGTGGAACGGATGGAAGAACGCCCCCGGCACTGGCGCGAAAATGGCCTGCCAGCAGAGCAGGCCAAACAGGCTGCAGATCAGACTGTTCTCGACGTAATGCACCGGCGCGTCGGGCTGGTGCAGATGAGCCTTGACGGCAAACTCGACACTCTGCGCCTCAAGTCTTGGCAGGCGCAGGTCAATCCGTGCG
>JAHJXZ010000265.1 GCA_018827205.1 Gammaproteobacteria bacterium
GCTGATACCACCTTGTGGTCCGCCCTTCTGTCCCAGAGATAACTTACCAAGAAGACCTTATTAAGTAGCATTAACTCTGCATTAGTTTCTCCACGAGCCAGCAAATAAACATTATGCCTTCCGTTATATAACCAGGATAAATCCTCCCACTTTGACCCATTGAAACAACTGAGTTTTGAGAATCTCTCCTCGGCTTTGCTGGCAAGGCGGCTTAGCTTAATCCGAAGCTCCTCATGCAAAATATCCTGTGCCATTATATTTTGCACTCAGACTTCCTTCACATTAATTAGAACCACGTCCTGCCCTTCAGAGTAGGCGATTGCAGCACGGCAACCAGCTATGGCCTGGTCTATAACTGAAACTACATTAGCGGTGCTGACGGTTAGCAAGCGATCTTTTCGCTCTACCAAACCCTCCAAAGCACTTTCATGTGCTACAACATCTTTATTAGGACAAAATCTGTCACACGAATAGCAAGATACCGCCGGTTCCTCGAAGCATATAGATTGAGACGCACACTTTCCTATGACATTGAAATTTCTTGGTTCACATACGTGACTATATATATTATTTACAAGGTCACCTTCTCTCATCCAAGCAGCTGTGAATTGCTTCTGTTCAATGCGACTCAACGTAGCATTTTCTAGAATCTCCCACATTTCATGAGTGAATCTGAAGTAGTGTTTAATGCTATTCGTATCATTGTGATCGAGTAAATCGGCAAGCTCTTCTGGCGAACAACCGGACATTACTGCTTGCGTGCCAACCGTGTAACGAAATCTATATGCACACAAACTGAATTTCTTTCCGGTACGAGGGGAAAATGGCAGCCTATGTTCATTTCCCCAAAGGATATAATTAATTTTGCCACTCGACTTTTGGTAGAGTATGGCCCGCTTTGACTCATCTGAGAAATAGTCACTTGACAACCGCTCTGCATCTTCCCAGTAGTGACTTCCTAAGGTATTTCCGTCTCGTTCTAAATTTATCGATTTTGAGTTAATAAAAAGTGGTAGCTCTGCAGGATCAATACCATCGGGATTTTTTGCAGAATCTATGTAAGACTGAATAAGACTTGCAGTTCTTTCCGTGAGTATTCGAGAGCTGAATTGAACTCGCCGATTGCGCGAATCTTGCTTCACGCGCGGCACGTTAAGATAATACAATCCGCTCCTACTATCTTTAATAAAATCTTTTCTTTTCAATAAAGAAATTTGTATTGGTCTCAACCCAAAACACAAACACAGATCTAACACCAAGCGAAATTCCAACGGAAGTGCCTGGTTATTAACCTGACCTGACAGTACGGAAACTTCCTCTCTAGTAAATGGCCCTCTGGCATCATCCATTACAAATAGAGCTAAATAGGCATTTTCTTTACCTGAATAATTTCGAAGTTTATGGAAATCCTCATACACTTCAAGTGAAAGATCTTCATAGCCGCAAAGCAATAGAAACTTCAAAAATTCCTTACAAGCAGAGATATATGCTGCCTTTTCTTTATTTTCAAGCACAGAAAGACTTTCCAAGAAGTCATTGATATGAACTCCTTTGGACATCTCACGGGCAAACAAATCAAGAAATTTATATTTAATTCTAACAGTTGAAGCGTGATATCTCTCCAAGATATATCTTAGATAACTCCTCGCAATCTCTCTTAACTCAAAATCCAACAGATTAAGATAATGTGATGTAAGATAAACAAACTCACCCGTATCATCCGGCAATTTTATTGCAGATCGAAAGCCACCATACTCATCAAATAATTCGATGTCATAGCCCAATCGACTTTTTACAAAAGTGCCTCCCGGCAAAAAATCTGAAAGTTCATCGTTGCCGGACAACACCCTCTGACTCTGGAGTTCTTTCATTTAATCAACCAGTTGTGGCTTAAGGGCTTCTTGCTGGAGTAGGGCTTGTAACTCGGCTACTTTGGCTTGTATCGATCCTTTAGCATAATGCTCAGGCATATTACTATTCTTAGCCCAACCGCCTGCCGCTTCCTGAATAGGTGCTTTCAAAATCTTACGACTTAAACCACTTTCACCCTTAAACTTTCTATCCAGTGCCTGATTCAAAAGATCATGAAACGTATTGCGAAGGCGATGGGGGCTGAGAAGACCCACAAACTCTGGATATTGTTTTATAAGTTCATTCAGGATTGAATTAGGAGTCTGCACTGAAAGAGGACGCCCATCCCGGTAAGACAGGAAGACATAGCTTGTTGACTGCCAGCCGATGAATTCTTTTCTGACATTCACAATGTAGTGTTCAACTAATGCGGCCAGTTGATCATGCAACACCACCTGCCGACCGAGTGTTTTAACTGAGGGGGACTCAGCGCGAGGATAATCAATCACATCTTTATTCTTGACGATGTCGTAATACTTTCGCATTCCTGTAAGCTGGAAATTATTCAGCTTCAACAGTAACGTCTCACCTTTACGATTTCCGCCCAACATCAATAGAAGCAGGAGAATATAATTTCTCCATCGCACCTTATAAATCTTCCAAGGATTTAAATTATTGCTCTCATCAGGGTCAATAATAGCAATGAACTTAGCCTGAAGTGCAGGAGTAAGGCCGATCCTGTCTTTTTTATCGCCCCTGTAAGGAGCTTTCATATACAACTTGAAGCCGGCAGTCATCCTCTCATACGAACGCTTAGCAATTTTAAGTTGCTCCAAGTTTCGAGCGCACCGCCCCTCATAGAACAGCCATAGGTAATCTATAAATTTTTTAGCGCCTCGCATGCGGGCACCATACCAATTCGGATTAACCTGCTCGCCGCTCTGTTGAGCAAAGCCGCAATACGATGAGAAAGATTCAATTTCACCGATAGTAAGCGGATTAAGATTTGCGATGCGCTCGATCAAATCTACTTTTTGAATTTCACAGAACCGATATAGGATCAGAATTGAACTCTGATCAACTCGTATGGTATTTGGCTTCGAGCCATTGTCGAATCGTTGCAAAGCATACGCGCCGGCAAATATATCAACCTGGCTACTTTCAGTTACTAACTTTAGTTTTATACCGCCCAATTTATCGAAGACGACGGTAGTGAGCGAAAAGACTGAATTCTTCAAATGAAACACCGCGCTTTTTTCACGAGCACGGAAGCCTATAGACAGGCTAAATGGGCGTCAATAATGAAACGCTACTGCTTCAATGCGGTCACTTTTTCTTTTAAATACTTAATGAAACACTGTTTCGATATTTTCACTTACCCCAGATAGTGCAAAGCCCCGATTCTCGGGGCTTTGCAGAACTTATCCACAGAAAATGAAACACTCTCTGTTTAATTTACAGCATCTTTCAGGGACTTGCCCGGTTTGAAGGCGACGGTGTTGCTGGCCTTGATCTTTACCGGCTCGCCGGTTTGCGGATTTTTACCGGTGCGAGCACCGCGATGGCGTTGCACGAAAGTACCGAAGCCCACCAGGGTGACGCTGTCCTTGCGGTTCAGTGCGTTGGTGATTTCTTCGAGTACGGCGTTAAGTACACGGTTTGCCTGATCTTTAGTCAGATCCGCCTTATCGGCGATAGCGGCGGCGAGTTCCGGTTTACGCATAAATGCCTCTTTACGGTTTTTTGTTGTTGTGTCCGGGCTGCTCTGCGCGAGCAGATACCAAGGCGCCGCAACAGCTCTAGGCTGCGGCAGACTGAGGGAGAATGGCATGCCATTGGGCCCTGCGCCAGTCTTGTCCGACAGTTAAACCGAGCAGTTTTGTGGCATATCCGACAGAACGACCGCCATTCAGGCCAAAAGCGTAGGTAAAAGCTTATTCAGGGCCAATTTATCCTGCACGGCCGTACCGGTGAGGGCATACCCGAGCAGCGCGCCGCTGCTGTCATGACACAGCGCCTTGATATTGCCGCCGCTGCCCTCCACGCTCCACTCACCTTGCAAACCGCGCGGTGGCGGCGATACCACCAACGGGCAGACCGGGGTTTTTACCGTCACCGGCATCGGCCCGTAGCTTACGGCCGTGGGGGTACCGGCCAGGGTTTGCGCCAGTGCGCGGGCGCTGGTCATCAGCGGCATGACGTAGAGCAGATTGATCCCATCGACCTCGGCACAGTCACCTAAGGCGTAGATATTGGCGTGGGAAGTGCGCAGTTGACGATCAACCACCACCCCGCGATTGACCGCCAAACCAGCAGCAGCAGCCAGCTCGATACGCGGACGCAGGCCCACGGCGGAAAGCACCAGGTCGCACTCAATCAGCGTGCCGTCGGACAAATGCGCCTGCAGTGCATCGCCCTGGTGGTTCAGCCTGGTCAGCACAGGGCCGAGGTGAAAACGCGCGCCCAGACCTTCCAGCCCTGCTTGCACCGCTGCCGCCGCCGCGGGGTGCAGTAAACCGGGCATTACCTGCTCACACGGTGCCACCAGCTCAACCTGATAACCGCCCAGGGTGAGGTCATTAGCAAACTCGCAACCGATCAGCCCGGCGCCCAGCATCAGAACGCGTTGTTTGCCGGCGGCTGCAGTGCGAAAACGCGCGTAATCCTCCAGATCATTGATCGAGAAGATCGCATCGTCGGCATCACCTTCCACCGGTACGCGGATTACCTCGGCCCCCAGGGCCAGCACCAAATCGCGATAAGGCACAGCCTCTTCACCGATCCACAGCTGCTTATGACCGGGATCGATACCGCTGATGCGGGTATGGGTGCGCACTTCCGCCTTGAGCTGCTCGGCCATGGCGCCCGGCTCGGCCATGCTCAGGCCATCGGCGTCCTTGTTCTTGGCAAAGCCGGTGGACAGCATGGGTTTGGAATACGAGCGACCGTCGTCGGCAGTGATCAGCAACAGCGGGGTTTCGCTGTCCAGCTTGCGAAACTCACGGGCCAGGTTGTAGCCGGCCAGGCCGGTACCGACGATGACGACAGGTGCACTCATGCTGCATTCCTCAACACAGGCCGCGCATTGCTGCGGCCGTAATAGATTTCAGGGCTGACGCGGCTCAGGCGATTTCGATCATCTCGAAATCCAGCTTGCCGACGCCGCAATCGGGGCACAACCAATCGGCGGGAATATCTTCCCAGGCCGTGCCAGGGGCGATGCCTTCCTCAGGTAGACCAAGGGCTTCGTCATAGATAAAACCGCACACCACACACTGCCACTTACGCATAACCACCTCGGCGCTTATCCAGCTCGTTCAGGGCTTTAGTATGCGCACCCGCTAAACAAAACGGCGACCCTTGGGTCGCCGCTTGTCACAGCCTGGACTCAACCGATTTCGATCATTTCGAAATCCAGCTTGCCCACGCCACAGTCGGGGCACAGCCAGTCTTCCGGGACATCCTGCCAGAGCGTTCCGGCGGCGATGCCTTCATCAGGCCAGCCTTGGCTCTCGTCGTAAATCAGTCCACAGACTACACATTGCCACTTCTTCATAACTACCTCAGCTGGATCACACGGCTATTGCGCCGGGGAAACTACCGTATATGCGCAGGTGCGCCAAGCCGCCGGGCGATGAATAGCGTGCCATCGAGGCCAACCAAAGTCGGGTTCTGCCCGGCGCAGTGGTCAATTGGCCCACCCAGCACCACCTGCCCGGGCGCAAGGGCCGTGCTAGACTCGCGCGCCTCTGCCTACGGTAAAACCTGCCCGTGCCCCACGCCGCCCTCGCCCATCCGCCGCGCTGGCTGACTGCCAGCCAACTGCACCCCGCGCCCACTGCTGCGGTGCGCGATTGGCTATTCAATGAAGATTCGTTGACGCGACGGCTGATCGCCCTGTCGGCTGATGGCTTCAGCGTCACTCCGCTGCATGAAGGCTGGCAGCGTCTGCGCAGCGATGAATGCAGCGCCCTGGGCGTGGTCAACGGCAGCCAGGGCTGGGTGCGTGAGGTGTACCTGCGCGGTCACGGCCAGCCCTGGGTATTCGCCCGCAGCGTGGCGGCGCGCAGCGTACTGGAAGGCTCCGGCCTGGCACTGGACCAACTCGGTAGCCGCTCGCTGGGTGAGTTGCTGTTCAGCGACCGCGCCTTCGATCGCGGCGAACTGCAAGTATGCCGCTACCCGACCCAGTGGCTGCCAGCAGAAGCCTGCAGCGAGCGTCTATGGGCGCGCCGTTCATGCTTTAGCCGTGGCGCACTGGGGGTGCTGGTGGCTGAGGTATTCCTCCCCGAATTCTGGGCCACGGCCGCCATCGAGCCGTAGGATGGACCGGGCCGCGTAGCGATAACCATCACCTACGCCCCATCGCGCGCCGCGCTCCGTATAATCAGCCGCAACTCGCATGGAGACGCGCTCGATGTATACCCGCCTGCTGCACTCACTCAACCGCCTGCACCCGCGCGCCTGGGACTTTATCCAGCTGATGCGCCTGGACAAGCCCATCGGCATCTACCTGCTGCTGTGGCCAACGCTGTGGGCCTTGTGGGTGGCGTCCGAGGGCGTGCCGAGCGCGAAAAACCTGTTTATCTTCGTGGTCGGCGTGTTGCTGATGCGCGCCGCCGGCTGTGTGATCAACGATTACGCCGACCGCAACTTCGACGGCCACGTCAGCCGCACCAAGGCCCGCCCGCTGGCCAGCGGCAAGGTCAAGCCGCGCGAGGCGCTGATCCTGTTCGCCGTGCTGGTGGCGCTGAGTTTTGTACTGGTGCTGTTTACCAATACCACCACCATCTGGCTGTCGTTCGGCGGCCTGGCTCTGGCCGCCTGCTACCCCTTTATGAAGCGCTACACCTTCTACCCGCAAGTGGTGCTGGGTGCGGCATTTTCCTGGGGCATGCCGATGGCCTTCAGCGCGGTGACTGGAGAGATGCCGCCACCGGAAGCCTGGCTGCTGTATATCGCCAACCTGCTGTGGACGGTGGCCTACGACACCTACTACGCCATGGCCGACCGCGAGGACGATCTGAAGATCGGCGTGCGCTCCACCGCCATTCTGTTTGGCGACGCCGATCGCCTGATCATTGTTATCCTGCAGGGCCTGGCGCTGCTCTGCCTACTGCTGGCGGCGGCGCGCTTCGAGCTGGGCCTGTACTTCCACCTCGGCCTACTGGCGGCGGCCGGTTGCTTTGCCTGGGAGTTTCACAAGACCCGTAATCGCAAGCCGATGGTCTGCCTCAATGCCTTTCTGCACAACCATTGGGCCGGTCTGGCGATCTTTATCGGCCTGGTGCTGGACTACGCCTTGCGCGCCTAGAAAGAAGCGTTGCCGCGCAGCTGTCATATCGCTGCAATAATTCCGTTATCTAATGCAGCCCATTACAGCGAGATGACCCGAGGCTTGACCCATGGTTGGCAAGAACATCCTGATCGTCGATGACGAAGCACCGATCCGTGAAATGATCGCCGTGGCCCTGGAAATGGCCGGTTACGAGTGCCTGGAAGCGGAGAATACCCAGCAGGCGCACGCCATCATCGTCGACCGCAAACCCGATCTGATCCTGCTCGACTGGATGCTCCCCGGCACCAGCGGTATCGAACTGGCGCGGCGCCTCAAGCGCGATGAGCTGACCGGCGACATCCCGATCATCATGCTCACCGCCAAGGGCGAAGAGGACAACAAGATCCAGGGCCTGGAAGTCGGCGCCGACGACTACATCACCAAACCGTTCTCCCCGCGCGAACTGGTCGCACGTCTGAAGGCGGTGCTGCGCCGCGCCGGCCCAATCGACAGCGAAGGGCCGATCGAAGTCGGCGGCTTGCTGCTCGACCCGGTCAGCCATCGCGTCACCATCGACGGCAAACCCGCCGAGATGGGCCCCACCGAATACCGCCTGCTGCAGTTCTTTATGACCCACCAGGAACGCGCCTACACCCGCGGCCAGCTGCTCGACCAAGTCTGGGGTGGCAATGTGTATGTCGAGGAGCGCACCGTCGACGTGCATATCCGCCGCCTGCGCAAAGCCCTTGGCGAGGTTTACGAAAACCTGGTGCAGACTGTACGTGGCACGGGTTACCGTTTCTCCACCAAGAGCTGAGCCCCTGCACGACCTGGCAACCATGGATTGATTGGCGGATGAGTTTGAATTGAATCAAGACTGGCACGGCCCCCTGATACGTCGCTTATTGCTACTGGTCGGTGTTTGTCTGCTGCTTGGACTGATCACCGGCGAATACGCCTGGGCGCTGGTGCTCGGTCTGACCGGCTACCTTGGCTGGCACCTGCAGCAACTGCTGCGCCTGCACAAATGGCTGCGCACCCGCCAAGGTGACGAAGCGCCGCCCGATGGCTACGGCCTGTGGGGCGAAGTGTTCGATAGCATCTATCACCTGCAGCGCCGCGACCAAAAGGTCCGTGGCCGCCTACAGGCAGTGATCGACCGCGTGCAGGAGTCCACCGCGGCACTGAAAGATGCAGTGATCATGCTCGACCGCGACGGCAATCTGGAGTGGTGGAACATCGCAGCAGAAAAGCTGCTAGGCCTGAAAACCCCTCAAGACAGCGGCCAGCAGATCACCAACCTGGTGCGCGACCCGCGCTTTATCGAATATTTCGAGAACCACAATTACAACGAGCCGCTGGAGCTGCCCTCACCGGTCAGCGACCGTCTGCGCCTGCAATTCCATATCACCCAGTACGGCAACCGTGAGCACCTGATGCTGGTGCGTGACATCACCCGCCTTTATCAGCTGGAGCAAATGCGCAAGGACTTCGTCGCCAACGTCTCCCACGAGCTGCGCACGCCGCTGACGGTGATCTCCGGTTATCTGGAAACCCTGTTAGACAACGTCGAGGACGTTAATCCGCGCTGGCTTCGCGCCCTGCAGCAAATGCAGCAGCAAGGCGGACGCATGCAGAACCTGCTCAATGACCTGCTGTTGCTGGCCAAGCTGGAAGCCACCGACTACCCCTCGGACAACCAGCCGGTGGCCGTCGACCTGCTGCTGCTAAGCATCAAGAACGATGCCCAGGCTTTGTCCGGCGAGCGTCATCACCGCATCAGCCTGGAAGCGGACCCGCACCTCAAGCTCAAGGGCAGCGAGGCGGAGCTGCGCAGCGCCTTCTCCAACCTGGTGTTCAACGCCGTCAAATACACCCCGGACGAGGGCGAGATCCGGGTCCGCTGGTGGGGCGATGAACAGGGCGCGCACCTCAGCGTGCAGGACAGCGGCCTGGGCATCGAGGCCAAACACTTGCCACGCCTGACCGAACGTTTCTACCGGGTCGACTCCAGCCGCGCCAGCAACACCGGCGGCACCGGCCTGGGCCTGGCCATCGTCAAGCATGTGCTGCTGCGCCACCGCGCGCGGCTGGATATCGTCAGCAGCCTGGGCAAGGGCAGCACCTTCACCTGCCATTTTCCATCGCTGCAAGTGGTACGGCGCGGTCAGTAACCGCGGCGTACTTGCAAAGCCGGCAGCCAGCCCCCACCCTTTAGCCGTCATTCACTACCCGAACCCTCTATGGACCCCTCCACGAGTTACGTCGCCAGCAACTATTTCGCCGATTTCGGCCTCGTCCTCTTCGCCCTGTTTCTGGTGCTGCTCAACGGCTTCTTCGTTGCCGCCGAGTTCGCCATTGTTCGCTTACGTGCCACCAAGGTCGATACCTTGGCCGAAGCCCACGGCTGGCGCGGGCATATCCTGCGCACCGTACACAACCAGATGGACGCCTACCTGTCGGCCTGCCAGCTCGGCATCACCCTGGCCTCCCTCGGCCTCGGCTGGGTCGGCGAACCCGCCTTTGCCCACCTGCTCGAACCGCTGCTCGCCGGCATCGGCATTGAGTCACCGAAGCTGGTGCACGGCATCGCCTTCTTCAGTGCCTTTGCGATCATTTCCTATCTGCATATCGTGGTCGGCGAACTAGCCCCCAAGTCCTGGGCCATCCGCAAACCCGAGCTGCTCTCGCTGTGGACGGCCGTGCCGTTGTACCTGTTCTACTGGGCCATGTACCCGGCGATCTTCCTGCTCAACGCCAGCGCCAACGCCATTCTGCGCGTGGCTGGCCAGGGCGAGCCGGGCCCACACCATGAACACCATTACAGTCGCGACGAGCTCAAGCTGATCCTCCACTCCAGCCGCGCCAGTGACCCCAGCGATCAGGACATGCGTGTGCTGGCCTCGGCCGTGGAGCTGGGCGAGTTGGAAGTAGTGGACTGGGCCAACTCCCGCGAGGACTTGGTTTACCTACCGCTGACCGCTGCCTTGGATGAAGTATTCAGCGTATTCCGCCGGCACAAGTACAGCCGCTACCCGATCTACGACGAGACCAGCGGCGAGTATGTCGGCGTATTGCATATCAAGGATCTGCTGTTGCACCTGTCGCTGCTGGAGATGCTGCCCTCGGCACTGAAACTGGCTGACCTAATGCACCCTGTTGAACGCGTCGGCCGGCACATGCCGCTGTCCAGCCTGCTAGAACAATTCCGCATGGGTGGTTCGCACTTTGCCTTGGTTGAGGAGGCCGACGGCAAGGTAATTGGCTACCTGACCATGGAAGACGTGCTGGAAGCCCTGGTCGGCGATATTCAGGACGAACACCGCAAGGCCGAACGCGGCATCCTCGCCTACCAGCCGGGCAAGCTGCTGGTACGCGGCGATACACCACTGGCTAAAGTCGAACGCCTGCTCGGTGTCGACCTTGATCACGTCGAGGCGGAAACCCTGGCCGGACTGATCTACGAGACCCTCAAGCGCATGCCCGAGGAAGAGGAAGTGCTGGACGTCGACGGCCTGCGCATCATCGTCAAGAAGATGAAAGGGCCGAAGATCGTTCTGGCCAAGGTGCTGAAGCAGGACTGAGGCAGCTAGACGTAGGTTGGCGCTGAGTAGCGAGCCCAACCTACGACTGCGCAAGAGGCTTTAGCCGCGGACCCTTAGCGCATTATCAACCGCGATGGCCAAGGGGCCCCTGCCCTGCCGAAATCGACTTATTCGCCGCCCACGGCAAAGTTGGGCAGGCTGTTGACTGGCTGGGCGAAGTTGAAGGGGATCGACTCCAGCGCCAGACCGACATTGCGCTGCACCACGAAGTGCAGGTGCGGGCCGGTGCTGTTGCCGGTATTGCCGGAGCGCGCGAGCATGCTACCAACACCGACCCGGCTACCTTCTTGCACAGCCACCGAACCCTTCATCAGGTGCAGGTAGACGCCCATGGTGCCGTCGTCATGCAGGATGCGCACATAGTTGCCGGAGGGGTTGTTACCACGCCCACTCTGTCGATTCTCGGTCTTCACCACGATGCCACTGCGCGCCGCGACAATCGGCGTGCCTTCGGGCATGGCGATATCCATGGCGTAACGGCCTTTCGGGGTGAAGTGGCTGTACTGGCCATTGGCGCCCTGGGTCAGGCGAAACGGGCCGCCGCGCCACGGCAGCGGATAGCTCTTCTGCGTCGGCAGCAGGCGCGGATCGCCCATGGCGTAGCGCAGCTTGGGCGTATAACGCATGGGTTTGCTGGCATCGCGCGGGGCCAGGGTAGCTAGGCGGATATTGCTGCGCGGCGGCAGCACCCAGCTGATCGGCTTGTTCGGCACGCCAGTGACGTTATTCGTGGCCACCAGGCGAAGCTCAATCTGTACCGGTGCGTGCAGGTCATTACGCACCAGCAGGGTTTCACCGGCCTCGTGCTTCTTGGTTTCCAGCTTTACCTGGTTATCCAGGCGCTCAACCATACGGTCGCTAAACACGAAGACTTGCGCACCGGGCGCAGCCTGATCGGTATAGGTGACCACACCGTTGGCATCGGTGTACTTGTAAATAGTCAACGCCATTGCCTGGCCGGCAAGGGTCAACAAACTGCATAGAAGTATCAAACGCCCTAGCATAACGACTCAGATCTTATGATTTGCCTGTGCGGATCGTTGAGATTAGCAGTCGATCACGCAGCAAGCGAACCGGGGGGCCAGGGTTGTGAGCCATCTCGCATGCACCGGTGGTGTGCTAAACCTGCTCAGGCGCCAGGACTGAAGTGCTTCTGCGCAGTACCCCGGGCGATCAGGCGCGAGATGTAATCGAGCTTCTGTGGATCGCGGTCAACGAACCTGAAGGTCAATTGCAGCCACTCGCTGTCGGGTTTTGGCTCGAAGGCCGCGACGGCATGCAGGTAACCGTTGAGTCGCGCGGTTTCCGCCGCCTCGCCCTGCTCCAGATCGAGTACTGCGCTTTCCAGCACCTGCGGCAGCTCCTCAGTCCGTTTGACCACCAGCAGCGCTTCCTTGAGGCTCAGCGCCTTGATCACACAGGACATGGTGGCGCCACCGGGTAACCGTAACTGCCCCTGGCCACGCCCGCTGGGCGCGCTGGCAGCCGCTGTTTTGGCAGCAGGCTTACCAGCAAAGGCCGCGGCGGCTTGCACCGCTGGCCCTGCTGCCGGTTTAACAACGTCAGCCTTGCCGCCGGTCAGAGCAGACAGCGAGTCGTTGGCGAACGAGCCGCTGCTGAGCATTTTTGGCGGCGCACTGGACATCAGTGCCTGCAATTTGCCGGCGCGGCTGAGGGCCTTCTTCACCTTGGTGATCAGTTGTTCGCTGGAAAAGGGTTTGCCGATAAAGTCGGAAACGCCAGCCTGAATAGCCTGCACGACGTTTTCCTTATCACCGCGGCTGGTAACCATGATGAACGGGACGATCTTCAGGGCTTCTTGTTCGCGGCACCAGGTAAGCAGTTCCAGGCCGGACATTTCCGGCATTTCCCAGTCACAGAGAATCAGGTCAACCGGCTGACGCGTCAGCATCTGCAGGGCTTTGCGCCCGTTGACGGCTTCCTCGATCTGGATGCCTGGAAAGTGGTCGCGCAAACCCTTTTTCACCAAATCGCGGATAAAGGTTGCGTCGTCCACTACCAGCACGCTGACTTTACTCATCGGCCACTCCTGTTCTGATGGCCTTAAGCATAGTCACGGCTACTGGCCAAAGGCCAACCGAAATGCACCATATGTCGCGATCACGTGCATCTTTGCCATGCAGGGCCGCACGGGCAGCGTGACAACGCCGCCCGTAACAGACAACTCAGTTGCCCTTGTTGGTGCCCTGCACTTCTTCCTGCATGCGAGTCAGGCCGATGTGTTTGACGTCGGTGCCGCGTACCAGGTAGATCACCAGTTCGGCGATATTGCGGGCGTGGTCGCCGATACGCTCCAGTGAACGCAGGGCCCAGATGATGTTGAGCACGCGCGCGATCGAACGCGGGTCTTCCATCATGTAGGTGATCAATTCACGCAGGGCGGTCTTGTACTCACGGTCAACGGTCTTGTCGTATTGGGCGACCGACAGCGCCAAGTCGGCGTCGAAGCGGGCAAAAGCATCCAGCGCCTCTTGCACCATCTTGCGCACCTGATCGCCGATATGCCGCACTTCAACGTAGCCACGCGGCGCTTCGCCTTCTTCGCACAGCAGGATCGCGCGCTTGGCGATCTTGGTGGCTTCGTCGCCGATGCGCTCAAGATCGATCACTGACTTGGAAATACTGATGATCAACCGCAGGTCAGAGGCTGCCGGCTGACGACGAGCGAGAATGCGTACGCATTCTTCGTCGATGTTGCGCTCCATCTGGTTGATCTGGTCATCGATCTCGCGCACCTGCTGAGCCAGGCCGGAGTCGGCGTCGATCAGCGCGGTAACCGCGTCGTTGACCTGCTTCTCGACCAGGCCGCCCATGGCCAGCAGGTGACTGCGCACCTCCTCCAGCTCGACGTTGAATTGCTGGGAGATATGCTGGGTAAGGTTTTCTTTGTTGATCATGTGCAAACCCTTGGTTTAACCGGATACGTGTCGACAGGAAATGGGCTTGCCATCAACCGTAACGACCGGTGATGTAGTCCTCTGTCTGCTTCTTCGCCGGGTTGGTGAACAGCGTATCGGTATCACCAAACTCGATCAGTTTGCCCATGTACATAAACGCCGTGTAATCCGAGACCCGCGCCGCTTGCTGCATGTTGTGGGTAACGATGACGATGGTGTACTTAGATTTCAGTTCGTAGATCAGCTCTTCGACTTTCAGCGTGGAAATCGGGTCGAGCGCCGAGCACGGCTCATCGAGCAGCAGCACTTCCGGCTGCACCGCGACGGTACGAGCGATGATCAAACGTTGTTGCTGGCCGCCAGAAAGGCCAAGGGCGGAGTCATGCAGGCGGTCTTTAACCTCGTCCCACAACGCCGCGTTCTTCAGCGACAACTCCACGGCTTCATCGAGTACGCGCTTCTGGTTGATACCCTGAATACGCAGGCCGTACACCACGTTCTCGTAGATGCTCTTGGGGAACGGGTTAGGCTTCTGGAACACCATACCGACACGGCGGCGCAGCTCGGCCACGTCCTCACCCTTACGGTAAATGTTGCGGCCATCGAGGTTGATTTCCCCTTCTACACGGCAGCCATCAACCAGGTCGTTCATCCGGTTGAAAGTGCGCAGCAGAGTCGACTTACCGCAACCGGACGGCCCGATAAACGCAGTAACGCGCTGCCTGGGAATGGTCATCTGCACATCGAACAACGCCTGCTTGTCGCCGTAGAACAGGTTCAGGCCTGGTACGTCGATGGCTACTTGCTCATTGGCCATGTTCAGGCCCTGGCGGTCGCGGCCAAGGGCCGCCATGTCGATACCGTGTGTATGTGTTTCGTGCTGCATGGGATGCTCCCTACGCTAACAAATGCTTTAAGCCGCCGCGGCCCAGCGGGCCGCGGCGCGATGATTAGTGATCCAGCGCCTTGTACTTCTCGCGCAGGTGGTTGCGGATATAAACCGCCGCCATGTTCAGCACCACGATGACCAACACCAGCAGCAGCGCGGTGGCGTACACCAGCGGCCGCGCGGCCTCCACGTTAGGGCTCTGGAAGCCGACGTCGTAGATATGGAAGCCCAGGTGCATGATCTTCTGGTCAAGGTGCAGGTAGGGATAGTTAGCGTCGAGCGGCAAGCTCGGGGCCAGCTTGACCACGCCCACCAGCATCAACGGCGCCACTTCACCTGCTGCACGCGCTACAGCGAGAATCAGACCGGTCATCATCGCCGGGCTGGCCATTGGCAGCACCACGCGCCAGAGGGTTTCCACCTTGGTCGCACCGAGGGCCAGAGAGCCTTCACGCACAGCCCGCGGAATACGCGCCAGGCCTTCTTCGGTGGCGACGATCACCACCGGCAAAGTGAGAATGGCCAGCGTTAGCGAGGCCCACATCAGACCTGGCGTACCGAAGGTCGGTGCCGGGGCTGCTTCCGGGAAGAACATACGGTCCAGCGAGCCGCCCAGTACGTACACAAAGAACCCCAGGCCAAACACGCCGTAGACAATCGCCGGGACGCCCGCCAGGTTGTTTACCGCGATGCGGATCACCCGGGTCAGCGGGCCCTGCTTGGCGTATTCGCGCAGATAGATAGCTGCTACCACACCGAACGGGGTAACGATCACAGCCATAATCAGGGTCATCATTACCGTGCCGAAAATTGCCGGGAAGATACCGCCCTCGGTGTTAGCCTCACGCGGGTCATCGCTGACAAATTCCCACAGCTTGGCGAAGTAGAAACTCAGCTTGTCCAGAGGCCCCATGGCATTGGGCTGGTAGGCCCTTACCACTTTGCCCAGACTCAGGGTCACTTCACGGCCCTCAACGGTTTTTACCGTGATGCTGTCGCGGTTGAACGCCTGATTGAGTGCAACCAGCTCGGTTTCCAGCACCTTGTACTCGGCATCCCACTGCGCACGCTCGGCATCCAGCTCAGCCTGGGCGACATCGTCCAACTTGCCTTGCAATTCGAGGCGACGGGTTTTCAGGCGGATGCGCTCCAGTCCGGCGTTAATCCGGCCAATGTCTTTTTTCTCGACACGCACCAGCTTGGCGTGCAGATCATCGACCCGATCGACTCGCGTCTGCATTTCAGCCCAGCTGGCATCACCCTCGGCAACCAGCTGACCTTCCTGTTTGACGTTGACCAGGTAGCCATAGAGATTGCCCCACTCCCGGCGCTCAAAGGCGGTCAACTGCTCCGGGGTGCGCTGATTGCTCAGCCACTCACCTACCACCCAGGTAAAATCCGCACCGTAGATGTCGCGGTTACCGACCTTGAACAGCTCGCGGGTCATAAACTCGCCGCCCTTAACGTCGACCGGCAAACCGGAAGCGGCCAAGCGCGCGCGCGGCACCTCTTCAATTTGAGTGATCTCGCCAGCCATCACCTTGGCTTCCTGGCCGGGTACCCGATAGTCGACCTCGACTAGGTCAGCCGGCCAAAAATGGCCAAGGCCGCGTACCGCGATCACCATCATCAGACCCAGGGTCATGATCACAGCGATCGATACGGCACCAGCATTCATCCAGATCCAGGGCGTACCGCTCTTGAACCAGGTTTTCAGGTTGTTCTGCTTCACGGACATATACCTTCCTGAGCCTTAGAGCGAGGCGTACTTGACGCGCAGACGCTGGCGCACCAGTTCTGCCAGGGTGTTCATGACAAAGGTGAAGCCGAGCAGCACCAGCGCCGAGAGGAACAGAACGCGGTAGTGGGTACCACCCACTTCCGACTCGGGCATTTCAACCGCCACGTTGGCAGCCAGGGTGCGCAGACCTTCAAAGATGTTCATGTCCATGATGGCGGTGTTACCCGTGGCCATCAGCACGATCATGGTTTCGCCGACAGCGCGTCCCATGCCAATCATCACGGCCGAGAAAATACCTGGGCTTGCCGTGAGAATCACCACGCGGATCAAGGTCTGCCATGGAGTGGCACCGAGCGCCAGAGAACCAAAGGTCAGGCTTTTTGGCACACTGAACACAGCGTCTTCGGCAATCGAGAAGATGGTTGGAATCACCGCGAAACCCATGGCCAAACCGACCACCAAGGCGTTGCGCTGATCGAAGGCGATGCCCAGGTCATTGCTCAGCCACAGGCGCATATTGCCGTCGAACAACCAGTTCTCCAGATGCCCACTCATCGCCAGCGAGACAAAGCCGACCAGCAGGATCATCGGAATCAACAGCACGGACTCCCAACCGTCCGGCACGCTCAGGCGAATCGACTCCGGCAAGCGGCTCCACAGGTAACCCGCGAGCAAAATACCGATAGGAGTAAAGATCAGCAGACTGAAGATGCCGGGCAGGTGCCCTTCGACATAAGGCGCGAGGAACAGACCGGCGAAGAAACCGAGAATCACCGTCGGCAACGCCTCCATCAGCTCAATCACCGGTTTGACCTTGCGCCGCAGCGCCGGAGCCATGAAGTAAGCGGTGTAGAGAGCCGCCGCAATGGCCAATGGGGCAGCCAGGAGCATGGCATAGAACGCGGCTTTCAAGGTGCCGAAGGCCAGCGGCGCGAGACTCAGCTTAGGCTCGGTGTCGGTACTGGCTGAAGTCGACTGCCAGACATATCCAGGCGCATCGTAGTTCTCATACCAGACCTTGCCCCACAACGAACTCCAGGAAATTTCTGGGTGTGGGTTATCGATCACCAAACGCTGCAACTTACCATCGGCTTCGATCAATACCCGGTTGGCGCGTGGTGACAAAGCAGCCAGAGCCTGGCCATCGGCAACCGGCTCGACCAGCAGCGTACGATGCGCCGTACTGTGGAAGATGCCCAGGTTGCCCTTGGCATCCAAAGCGAAAAAGCCCTTGCGGCGCTCCTCCGGCAAGATCTGCACAATCGGACTGTCGCTTAGCTGGAAACTACGGATGGATTTGAGTTCAGCTTTACCGTCGGCTTCACGCACCATAAACCATTGCTGAATCGCCCCGCTGCTATCGCCGACCATCAACGAAATGCCACCCAACAGCCCGGTCACATTACTGACTTCCAGCTTGCCGTCAGCGAGCAGTTTGTAGCGACCATTCAAGCTGTTGCTACGCATGTCGAAGACATCAGCAGTGGCGCGCCCATTGATGACATACAGCCACATCTGGCGTGGGTCGATGATCAGTGCCTTGATCGGCTCAGCGATCTGCGGCAGCGCAACGCGCTCTTCACTGAGAGTCACCTCACCGGTCATCAAGTTCTCTTCACGGCCAAGACTCAGTACGTGCAACTCACTGCCCGTCGAGCCGGCGAGCATCAGTGTGCCGCTGCTCAGGCTAAGCCCGACGTGTTCCAGGGCACGACCTTGCGTATCGAGGCTGATTGGCGCTTCACCAAACGGGTATTCGACACTCGGACTGATGGTTTTCACATCATTGGGATAAGTGATCTTGTAGGCATGCTCGAACACCAGCACTTGACCGTTGGATAGGCCCAGCGCGACGCGGTTACTGCCCGGCTGATCCTGGCCAACAGAAACAATCTCGGCGCCAGCCGGAATCGGCAGCTGCACGTTGCTTAAAGGCTGCATCTTCTTCGCATCGAAGAATTGCACCTTGCCGCTTTGGTCCAGGCGCATGGCCATCTGGTTCTGTTCTTCCAGGGTCAGCAGCAGCGGCGCGGCCGCTTCATTCAGCCAAGCAACTTGCACCGGCTTGCGGCTGTCCATGCTCGCGCCCTGGAACATCGGCAGCACGACATAGGCGAGGTAGAAAAAGATCAAGGTAATGGCACCCAGCACTGCCATACCGCCGATCGAAACTGCCCAGCGCGCCATACGGTCTTTCAGTGCACGCATGCGACGCTTGCGTTGCAGGGCCGGGGTGTTGAAGTCCAGCCCTAGGGATTTGGGTGTGGCGGTCATGGTTTCACTAGCCAAGTCATTCATAGGTAAGAGCGTCTCTGCGCAGCCATGAGCGCGCCATAATGAGTTCTGTCACTATTTCAGCGGCTAACTCTATCCGCACTGTATGACAGAAAAGTTACAGCGCTTTGACAAAGCAACGCCCGCCTGTCGTAAACGAAGGCGGGCGTGCAACTTACTTGGCGTCCTTGCCACTCAGGCGGATCTTACAGACCCAGTTCCTTCATGGTTTTGTCGATCACTTTCTTAGGCAGTGGGATGTAGCCGTCTTTCACTACAACGTCCTGACCTTGCTTGGACAGCACCAGCTTGACGAACTCAGCATCCAGCGGGCTCAGTGCCTTGTTCGGCGCCTTGTTGACATAGACGTAGAAGAAGCGAGCCAGCGGGAACTTGCCAGCCAACGCGTTGGTTTCGTTGGCCTCAAAAGCCTCGCCGCCTTTCTTCGACAGCGGCACAGCGCGAACACTGGAAGTCTTGTAGCCGATGCCCGAGTAACCAATGGCATTCACGGTGCTGGAGATCGACTGGACCACAGAAGCCGAACCCGGCTGCTCGTTAACGTTGGCCTTGTAGTCGCCTTTGCACAGGGCTTCTTCTTTGAAGTAACCGTAGGTGCCGGATACCGAGTTACGACCGAACAACTGGATCGGCTTGGCAGCCCATTCGCCAGTCAGGCCCAGGTCACCCCAGGTTTTGATATCGGTGGCGCCGCCACACAGACGAGTGCTGGAGAAAATCGCGTCAACCTGAGCGATATCCAGGCTCTTGATCGGGTTGTCCTTGTGTACGAAGACAGCCAGAGCATCAATGGCTACCGGAATAGCTGTTGGCTTGTAACCGTATTTTTCTTCAAACGCTTGGATCTCGGCATCCTTCATTGGGCGGCTCATCGGGCCCATGTTCGAGGTGCCTTCAGTCAGCGCAGGTGGCGCGGTGGAGGAACCGGCGGCCTGGATCTGGATGTTGACGTTCGGGTATTCCTTTTTGAACTCTTCAGCCCACAGAGTCATCAGGTTGGCCAGGGAGTCGGAGCCAACGCTGGACAGGTTGCCCGATACGCCGGAAGTCTTGGTGTAGCTCGGCAGAGCCGGATCGACAGCAGCAACCGCAGTGGCAGTAGCCACACCAGCGGCGACAAAAGTCATGGCCGCCATCAAACGCTTAAGTTTCATGCCTTACTCCTGGAAAACTAGTGTTGGATTGAACGGGGCCAAGTATCTGTAGGCCGCATGACGACTGTATGTAAGCAATGTGACAGTTAGATGAACGCGACCAATGTTTTGCCGCAGTCGATGAATAGGCGTGCAAAGCTGCGCCGGCCAAGTGCCATGGTCGCCCTGCGACTGCCGAGTCGCTATACTCGCAGCGCCCGCACTCCCGCGGGCCTGCTGGGCCTACCCGCGATAGCCGCAGAGCCTGACTCGCCGCCACCGCCAAGCCCCGCACTGCGCCAATAAAAACAACCGCGCCGCGAGCCTATCCGATGCACGATTTCGAACAGGAAGACCCCATCCCGCAAGGCGACCTGGCTTTGCAGATCACCGCACTGCCACGTGAAACCAACGGTTTTGGCGATATCTACGGCGGCTGGCTGGTATCGCAGATGGATTTGGCCGGCACCGCCATGGCCAACAAGGTCGCGGGTGGTCGCGTAGCCACAGTGGCCATCGACCGAATGGCCTTCCTCGTGCCGGTGGCAGTGGGCGCGCAACTGTCCTTCTATACACAAACGGTGGAAGTGGGCCGCAGCTCGATCCAGATGCTGGTTGAAGTGTGGAGCGACGACCCACTGTCCAGCGAATGGCGCAAGGTCACCGAAGCGGTGTTTGTGTTTGTTGCCATCGATGGCAGTGGCCGCACCCGTTCGGTACCTGCGCGGCGCTAGAACGAAAGCGAGCGGATCATTCGTAGACCGCAGAAACAAAAACGCCGGCCCTAGGGCCGGCGTTTTATTGTGTGCTAAGAATCAGCCACGAATGTTGTAGATGTCCTTCTCGTTCAACTCGGCGTAGTCGTACAGACGCTGCAGATAAGCCTTCTGCTGAGCCCACACCTTGCTCGCTACCGGGTCGGCAGCCGCACTGGCGTCAACCACTTCGGCCGCAACGACCTTGAGCTTGGCCAACACTTCGTCCGGCAGACGGCGCACGTCAACGCCCTCGCCCTTGAGCTGCTCCAGAGCCTCCATGTTCTTGGCGTTGTAATCGTCGAGCATGTCGGCGTTCACATCACGAGCGGCCGCGCGAACAATCGCCTGCAGATCAGCCGGCAGGGTTTCCCAGGCCTTGATGTTGATGTCCAGCTCGAAGGTTACGTTCGGCTCTTGCCAGCCCGGGGTGTAGTAATACTTGGCGGCTTTATGCAGGCCCAGAGCCTGGTCGTTATAAGGACCGATCCACTCGGTGGCATCGATGGCACCCGTCTGCAGCGCGGTGAAGATTTCACCCGCCGGCATATTAACCACGGTACCGCCCATCTTGGTCAGCACTTCACCGCCCAGACCAGGGGTACGCATCTTCAGGCCATTGAAGTCATCAACACTGTTGATTTCCTTGTTGAACCAACCGGCAGTCTGCACGCCAGTCGCGCCACAGGCCATCGGCAGTACACCGAAGGGTTTGTAGGTTTCTTCCCACAGCTCCATACCACCGCCCTTGTGCAGCCAGGCGTTCATTTCCTGGGCATTAGGACCAAATGGCAGGGCGCAGAAGAACTGCGCGGCCGGGACTTTGCCCTTCCAGTAGTAAGGGGCGCCGTGGCCCATTTCTGCGGTACCGCGACTCACTGCATCAAATACTTCCAGCGCCGGCACCAACTCGCCAGCGGCGTAGACCTTGACCTTCAAGCGGCCGTTGCTCATCTCTTCAACCAGTTTGGCAAAGCGCTCGGCACCGACACCTACGCCGGGGAAGTTCTTCGGCCAAGAGGTGACCATTTTCCAGTTGAAGGTTTGGCTGCTCGCGCCTTCTTGGGGCTTACCAGCGGTTTCAGCTTCTTGTTTGCAACCGGCCAGTGCCGTGGCTGCAAGGCCTACGCCTGCTGCTGCGAGAATTTGACGACGTTTCATGCAAAGCTCCTTTATTGTTGTAGTGGTCTGACCACAGGATCGCTGCGGACCCACCGCGCCTGAGTAACATAGGGGTAAGTGACTCTCAAGCCTAGCGGATACGACTAAAGTTGTAGTGCCATTGCCGCACGCGCTCGGGCCTGCCTAGAATTGCCGGCCTGCCTGCCCACAAAGCCCATAACCATAAGGACTCATAATGTCCGATAAACCGCCTCTGCTGCTCAGCCTTGCTCGCCTGATCGACTCATTCAATTCCCGCCTCGGCAAAGCCTGTTCATGGCTGACCCTGTTTCTGGTCCTCGGTACTGCCATCGTAGTGATCCTGCGCTACGGCTTCGGCATCGGTGCAACCGCCCTGCAAGAAGCCGTGCTGTACAGTCACGCGCTGGTCTTCATGGGTGCCGCTGCCTGGGTGCTACAACGCAACGGCCATGTGCGCGTCGACATTTTCTATCAAGCGTTCAGCCCAAAGCGTAAAGCCTTGGTCGACAGCCTGGGGACACTGTTTTTCCTGTTACCGGTCTGCCTGTTTCTTGGCTGGGCCAGTTGGGATTACGTCAGTAATTCCTGGTCGACCCTGGAAGGCTCGAGCGAGTCAGGCGGCCTGAAGTTCGTCTACCTGCAGAAAAGCATCATTCTGGTGCTGGTGATTAGCCTGGTATTACAAGGAATCTCCGACTTGATCAAATTCGCCAACATCCTCACCGGCCGCCAGCCCGCCGTGGAGGTGAACCATGGCTGAGTTGATGGCGATTCTGCTGTTTATCAGCATCTGTGCAGCCTTGATGGCCGGCTACCCAGTGGCGTTCACCCTGGGCGGTGTGTCACTGCTGTTTGCCGGTATCGGCATCCTGACCGGCACCTTCGATGGCGGCTACCTGAGCGCCCTGCCCAACCGCCTGTTCGGCATCATGAACAACCAGACCATGTTGGCGGTGCCGCTGTTCGTGTTTATGGGGGTGATGCTGGAGAAGTCCAGGGTCGCCGAAGACTTGCTGGAATCCATGTCCCGACTGTTCGGCACGCTGCGCGGCGGCCTGGCAATTTCCGTGTGCGTGGTCGGCGCGCTGCTTGCCGCATCCACTGGGATCGTCGGCGCCACCGTGGTCACTATGGGCCTGCTGGCACTGCCGACCATGCTGCGCCGTGGTTATGACCCGGCGATTGCTACCGGCACCCTGGCCGCCACCGGCACTCTGGGGCAAATCATTCCACCATCCATCGTGCTGGTACTGTTGGGCGACGTGATGTCCAGCGCCTACCAACAGGCGCAACTGAAGATGGGCATCTTCTCGCCGAAGACCGTTTCGGTCGGCGACCTGTTCGTCGGTGCGTTGCTTCCCGGTCTGCTGCTGGTGGGCATGTACATTCTCTACATCATCGGCGTAGCGATCTTCCAGCCGAAGAAGTTGCCCGCCCTGCCGCAGGAAGAGCTGGGGCCAATCGAGTGGGGCAAGCTGATAAACGCCCTGGTACCGCCGCTGCTGTTGATCGGCGCTGTACTCGGCTCGATCCTCGCCGGTTACGCGACGCCAACCGAAGCCGCCGCACTGGGCGCACTCGGCGCCATGTTGCTGGCCTTTTACAAGGGCAAGCTGAACTTCGGCCAGCTGCGCGAAGTGGCCTACGGCACCACCGAAATCAGCGCCATGGTGTTCCTCATCCTGATCGGCGCCTCGCTGTTCTCTCTGGTGTTCCGCGGCTTCGGCGGTGAAGTGATGATCGAGGACATCTTTGCCCAGCTACCGGGCGGGGTTCTCGGTGCGTTCTTCCTGGTGATGGTGGTGATCTTCCTCCTCGGCTTTATCCTCGACTTTATCGAGATCACCTTCGTGGTGGTGCCGATTGTCGGCCCGGTATTGCTGGCCATGGGGTTGGACCCGGTGTGGCTAGGCGTAATGATTGCGCTGAACCTGCAGACATCGTTCCTTACCCCGCCGTTCGGCTTTGCGCTGTTCTACCTGCGCGGGGTCACCCCGGAGTCGGTACCTACCAGCACGATCTATAAAGGTGTGCTGCCGTTTATCCTGATCCAGTTGTTCCTGCTGGTTATTGCCTATCAGTTCCCCGGACTGATCACCTGGCTACCAGAGCAGGTCTACGGTAAATAAGCCACGCAACAAACAAAACGCCCGTCACTGACGGGCGTTTTGCTTTCTACGCGCAAGCTGCGTTCCAATGGGCTTCTTTATTCCACTTTCTACGAGAACGCCGATGGCCAGCACCCATGTTGAACGCCTTGAACTGGACGAACTGACCTGCTGGCGAGCGCGCGTTGGCCCACGCGAGCTGCTGGTTAGCCAGCATGGCGCACAGATCCTCAGCTACCAGGAAGATGATCAACCGCCGCTGATCTGGCTCAGCGAGCAAGCTGCCTACAAACGCGGCCAAGGCGTGCGCGGCGGCGTGCCAGTGTGCTGGCCCTGGTTCGGCGACCTGCAGCGCAACCCGCAGGCGGTGCAGGCCATGCATCTGCAGCATGCCGCTGCGCCCGCCCACGGCCTGGTGCGCAACCTCGACTGGCAGCTGCAAGGCATCGACAGCCGTGATGACGGCATCCACTTGGAATTTGTCTACAACAGCGCAACTCAGCCCCTTACCGACTGGCCCCATGCCGCCGAACTGCGGTTGTCCATTCGCCTGGATGAGCGCCTGCATATTCAGCTGAGCAGCCGCAACCTAGGCGAAACGCCGCTGGCGATCAGCCAGGCGCTGCACAGCTACTTTGCCGTCAGCAATGTTCGCAACGTTGCGGTCGAAGGCCTGCATGGCTGCCGCTATATCGAAACCCTAGAAGACTGGCAGCAGCGCCAGCAGGATGGCGTGCTGCGCTTCAGCGGCGAGACCGACCGCATCTACTTAGATACGCCGGCGCAACTGAGCATCCTCGACCACGCCTGGCAACGACGCATCCAGCTGCACAGCAGCGGCTCGAACTCGGCCGTGCTGTGGAACCCCTGGATCGACAAAGCACAACGCCTCTCACAATTCGCCGCCGACGCCTGGTCCGGCATGCTGTGTATCGAACACGCCAATGTCCTAGATGACATCCGGGTGCTGGCGGCGGGCGAACAGCACCAGCTCAAGGTGAGCATCTGGGCTGAAACATTTGAGGGATGAGCTACCCGGCAAACAGCGAAACGATGAGTAGTACTTACTGCCCTGTCGCCTCCAGCGCCTGCGCCAACTCGCGGGCGTCAGCAAAGCTACGTTGCCCCTGCAGTTTGCCGTCTCGCAGGTCGAGCCATAGCACGCTGGCGGGGTCTACCGGGTAACGCGGGGTGATACGGGCGTCGCGGTCGAGGAGGATACGGTAGTTGTAGTCACGCATTTTGGGGAGGGCGAATAGGGTGGCAATCACCGTGGGCATACGGCTGATATCGGCGAGAAAGACGGTGTGGCGCTGCTCAAGGTAGCCCTTGGGCTTGTCTTGCAGGGCGGCGTCGACCAGTTTGGCGGCGTCCATGCTTTGGGCCACCAGCAGCACCTGCAGTTGGTTGTCCAGGGTGTAAGCCTGGTCATGCTGATCCAGCAGGGTCCATGGCGCTAGACGCTCGCCAGTTTCCAGTGCCATGGCGCTAGCGGAAATCAGACACAGCAGCAGAAGGCAGGCAGCTTTCATGGATGAAACTCCAGTCTTATAGGTCGTCATCGGTTACCACTCTGACCGCGTCCGCCTGCATGGCATATGCGGCGTCTGCCAATTCATTGTTGACCTGTTCGACCTTCAGCGTACCGCTTACCCACAGGGGTGCGTAGATGTCTTCCAGCTCAATGCCTTTGGGGTAGCGCACCAACACCAATTGATTCGGTGGCGGTGGCGGGACGTGGATACAGGCGCCAGGATACGGCACCAGAAAGAACAGCGTGCTGCGACCTTGGCTGTCAGTCTCCAAGGGTACGGGGTAGCCGCCAAGGCGCAGCGCCTTGCCGTTCAGGGCGGCAACGGTGTTCGTCGAGTACATCACCGCTGGCAGGTTTTTATCTTGCTGCTTAAGGCCGCCCGGGTTGTAGAAGCCGCTGTCCTGCTCAAGGCCCTGGTGGCTGATCTCGGGCATATCTTCCAGGGCCTGGCGGTCTTCCGGTGGCATCAGCTCAAGCCAATCGGTTTCCGGCAGTTCGGCGCAGGCCAGGGTGCTGATAAACAGCAGGGGTAACAACAGATAGCGCATTCGATGGGCTCACAGGGCAGCGGAGTGAAAGGACATCAGCCCTTTCTGACAGCGGCGTAGATTACCAGCAGCACCACTGCGCCGATCACCGCGCCGATAAATCCGGCGGATTCGCCCACCTTGTAGATGCCCAGTGCCTGGCCGCCGTAAGTGGCGGCAATCGAGCCACAAACACCGAGCAGGATGGTCATGATCCAGCCCATGCTGTCATTGCCAGGTTTGATAAAGCGCGCGATCAGGCCGACGATCAGGCCGATAAAGATGATGCCGATAATGCTCATAGCGAGCCTCCTGAGGGAACGGTGGAATTGCGACCGTTGATCTGACCATGGAAAGATCAGGCAGTTCGCTATTCCTCGGTCTCCGGCGGGGCAACTCCATAACGGTGGTAGATGCGCGCGACCTCACCACTGTCACGCATGTCGCGCAGCGTCTGTCCCAGCTGTTCGTAAACGGATTTTTTATCGCCCAGATAGTGGCGTTTCGATGCGCCGTAATAGTTACCAACGGACTGCTCGTACTGGTACTCGGCATAGCTGTAGTCGCTGAAGTCAATCTTGTGGAACTGCGCTTCGATGGCTTCGGCGTCCAGCACCACCATTACATCCAGGCGCCCGGCGCGAAACATCCCGGCCAGCAGGTAGTCGTCGGTAGCCAGGCTTTTTCTCAGGCTGTTATCGCCGTCGAACTGATCGAAGTAGGCGGTGCCACGTTTGACCCCGATTACCTTGCCGTGCAGGTCGGCATAGCTACGCAGGCTGGCCTGTTGCCCGGCCTTGACGATAAAGCGGATGCTTTTGCGCTGAGTGCCGATGGACGGCAGAAAGTGCACGAACTCCATGCGCTCGGCGGTGAACAGCACACGCGGCGCGAGGTCGATACGCCCAGACTTGAGGTCTTCCAGGCTGCGTACAAAAGGCGCGTAACGCCATTCGATACGCGCGCCGACACGTTGCGCAGCCGTGTCCAGCACTTCGATCAGCGGGCCGACGGGGAGTGAATCGAGGGCTTGCATCTCCGGCGGGCGCTCACGGTAATCGGCGCGCAACACCTGTTCGGCATGGCAAAACGGCAGGTAGAACAAAGACAGCAGCAGCAGGTACTTCATGACAAGGCTCTTGTGTATGGCCAGTACGCAAGAGCTTAGTCACAAAGCGAAGGTCAGGCCTTGGCGATCAGCGCCTCGACCACGGCAATCTGCTTGTCCAGAGTAGCGCGATCGGCGCAGCGCAAGGTGGCGTGACCAACTTTGCGGCCGGCCTTGAAGGCCTTGCCGTAGTGGTGCAGACGGCAATCGTCGATGGCGATAACCTGCTCCACCGGCGGAACCACACCGATAAAGTTGAGCATCGCGCTCTCACCTATCTTGGCAGTCGAGCCCAGCGGCAGGCCGGCGACGGCGCGCAGGTGGTTCTCGAACTGGCTGCACTCGGCGCCTTCGATGGTCCAGTGCCCGGAGTTGTGCACGCGCGGGGCGATTTCGTTGGCTTTCAGGCCGCCATCGACTTCAAAGAACTCGAAGGCCAGCACGCCGACGTAGTCGAGCTTGCTCAACACGCGGCCGACATAATCTTCTGCCAGTGCCTGCAGCGGGTGATCGGTGCTGGCGATGGACAGCGCCAGCACGCCGCTGTCGTGGCGGTTATGCACCAGCGGGTAGAAGCGCGTTTCACCATCACGGGCGCGCACCGCTACCAGCGAGACTTCCCCGGAGAACGGTACAAAGCCTTCAAGAATGCACGGCACACTGCCCAGTTCGGCGAAAGCACCGGTGACGTCCTCAGCCTTACGCAGAACTTTCTGGCCCTTGCCGTCGTAGCCCAGGGTGCGAGTTTTCATCACGGCCGGCAAGCCGATGCTGGCCACGGCGGCGTCGAGGTCGGCTTGCGACTGAATATCGGCAAAATCCGGGGTCGGAATGCCGAGGTCCTTGAACATCGACTTTTCAAACCAGCGGTCACGGGCGATGCGCAGGGCTTCGGCGCTCGGGTAGACCGGGACGAACTGCGAGAGGAAGGCCACGGTTTCTGCCGGGACGCTTTCAAACTCGAAGGTCACCAGATCGACTTCATCTGCCAGCTGACGCAGGTGATCCTGATCGCCGTAATCGGCGCGGATATGCTCGCCTAGCGCTTGCGCACAGGCATCCGGCGCGGGGTCGAGGAAGGCGAAGTTCATCCCCAGCGGGGTGCCTGCCAGAGCCAACATGCGACCCAGCTGGCCGCCACCGATTACGCCGATTTTCATGGGTTAGGCCTCACGCGGGTCCGGATTGTCCAGTACGGTTTCAGTCTGTTCCTGGCGGAACTGCTTAAGCGCAGCATGGAACTGCGGGTGCTGGTGACCGAGGATGCTCGCGGCGAGCAACGCAGCGTTCACCGCACCGGCTTTGCCGATGGCCAGGGTGGCCACCGGAATACCAGCAGGCATCTGCACGATCGATAGCAGCGAATCGACACCCGAGAGCACGGCCGACTGCACCGGCACGCCAAGCACCGGCAGGTGAGTCTTGGCCGCACACATGCCTGGCAGATGTGCTGCGCCGCCGGCACCGGCGATGATCACCTGAATGCCACGCTCGTCAGCCTGTTCGGCGTACTGAAACAGCAGGTCCGGGGTGCGGTGGGCGGAAACCACCTTCACTTCGTACGGAATGCCTAGCTTGTCCAGCATCTCGGCGGTGTGGCTAAGGGTGGACCAATCGGACTTGGAGCCCATGATCACGCCAACCAGTGCGCTCATCGTCGTGCCTCTTCTTCATCAAGTGCCCGTAGGCGCTGCAGAAACTAACAAGCCACGCTGGAAACCAGGCGTGGCTTGTTAGTGAATGAATTATGGCGGTGCGGCCCGCCAAAGGCCGCGCAGTATACCGTAAAGCCTGGGCTGGCGTGCACCCCGGCGCGCCGTTTGTCGCGGGCCGCCCGCTAAGCTGTCAGGCGGCAGGTCAACGCAGCCCCAGACGAACGCCACGAGCAGACCTGGCGCACAAATCACGCCCAGTGGCCTGGCTATACTGGGCGTCCTTTTAACAATCAAGGACGCCACCATGACAAGGCTGTCACTGCTACTCGCTACCTCGCTGTTCACCCTCAACGCCAGTGCCCTCGAACTGGCTAAATACCCGCAAGTGTTCGATGCAGGCAAAGGCATTAGCGTTACTGTCGCGCCAAGCAGCGATAACACCCAGGCATTGGTCCAGGTCAGCGGCATCAACCACCCACTGGATGAAGTGGTACTGCTCACCACGATCAAAGACCGTGGCAATGATGATCGCGATTACACCACCACCCTCAATGGCAGCGCCTACAACATGCTGGTCAAGCGCCAAGGCTGGGGCGGCGAGCGCTTCCAGCTGTACCTGCCCAATACCGACGGCTTTGAGCTGGGTTTCGACGAAACCAAGAGCAAGGAGGCCAAACCAGCCACCCTGTTGGCCTTGTACGAGCAGCAGAAGAAAAAGGGCCTTCAGGACAAGCTGAGCCGCTTCGACCGAGAGCAGCGCGTGGCCGACTTCACCCAGCAGCTGCAACAGATTGATCAAGACGCCTCGAAGGCCTGCGGCAACTCAATGACCACCCAGGTTGAATGGAGCGCTATCGACGACGACAAGCTAAAGCGTCTCGGCGTACCAAGCTTCTGTGGTGAAGTGGTCCGCCAGATGGCCAGCCTGTGCGAGAGCAGCCCGGACTTCAAAACCCAGGCCGAACAGCTGAAAACCGTGCAGTGCAGCTTTGACGCGCAACTCAAACTGCGCGAAAGCGATGCAGGCCTGGTGTTCACCACTCACGAAGAGGCACCAAACCAGGGCGATTTTATCAACGCATTCCTGCGTAATCGCTAACTCTGGCTAGACCGCAGCGGTCCGGACAGCCCCGGACTGCTGCGGCGCCGCGGCATAGTTCTTGCCTCATTCAGGCATTCTGAACTGTTGCGGTTGCCCCGATGTTGCACGCCCACCTGACCACCCTGCATGTGGTTTCGATGATTCTGGAGTTATTTGCCGCACAGCCCGAGCTGACCGAGCCCTTGCTGGCGGGCAGCGGCATCACCACGGCTGATCTGGCCTGCGCAGACACCCGTATCACCCGCGCGCAGGAATTGCAGGTGTGCGCCAATGCCCTGAAAGTGCGCAGCGATCTGGGCCTGGAATTGGGCCGGCGCATGCATGTGTCGGCGTATGGCATGGTCGGTTACGCCGCGCTGTCGAGTGCCACCTTTGGTGACGCTTGGCGCTTGCTGCTGCAGTACCCCGCCCTGCTCGGCACCTACTTCAAAATGGACCTGCAGATTGAAGGCGAGTTGGCCTGGGTCAGCGCCAGCGACTATCAGCACAGCCCGGAGCTGGAAGTCTTCAACCTGGAAATGTGCCTGGCCTCACTCAAGCTGATCAGCGATGACCTACTTGGCCAGCCCCTGCCGCTCAGCGCCGCGCAGTTCCGCTACGGCGAACCCGACTACAGCGCGCGCTATCCGCACAGCTTCGCCTGTCCCTTACAGTTCAATGCCGCGCGTAACGCCTTCGCCTTCCCTGCCAGCTGGCTGCAACAACCCTTACCACTGGCCGATGCGGTGACCCATCGCGAGATGCTCGAGCGCTGTCGCAAGCAGAATAGCGAGTTCAACACCCGTCAGGCCTGGCTCGGGCGCATCCGCCAACTATTGACCGAACAGCTAACGGCGCCCCCTGGCCTGGATCAGCTGGCGCAGCAGATGCACTGCTCACCGCGCACTCTGCGCCGGCACTTGCAGGAGCTGGGCACGCACTACCAGGAATTGCTCGACGAGCTGCGTTTCGAGCGGGCCAAAACCCTGCTCGGCCAGGAAGAGTGGCCCATCTGCAGAATTGCCGAATACCTCGGTTTCAGCGAAACAGCCAGCTTCCGCCATGCCTTCCAGCGCTGGAGCGGTGTGGCGCCCAGCCGCTTTCGCGCTTGAGGATGGCTAACGGCCGTTAAATTGATGGCCTTCCATCCCTGGTAACCATTCCACGAGCCATCCCTGCGCGAGGTTAAACATCGCTCCCCGGCGATTCTTTTGGCCACTTCGATCCCCTTTTGGCCGTTGTCAGCGTTCTCCATCCGGCGATGCAGGCGAACAATGCAGGCACAACAACAAGCCTGGAGCCGCGTCACATGCTCACCTTCTACAGCGACGACCATCACCTGCACCACGGCAGCTGCGAGCTGATCGACGGCCAGCTGATGCCCTGTTTCGAGAAGCCGCAACGCGCCGACCACATCCTGCAACGCGTCAAGGACCGCCGGCTCGGCGAGGTGCGCCCGCCCCAGGATTTCGGCCTGGCGCCGATTGAGCGCATCCACAGCGCCGCTTATCTGGACTTCTTCAAAGGCGCCTGGGATCGCTGGCAAACGCAGAACGGCAGCGGCGACCTGCTGCCCTTCACTTGGCCGGCACGTACCCTGCGTCAGGTCATCCCGCGCGACCTGCATGGCCAACTCGGCTATTACAGCTTCGATGGTGGTGCACCGATTACTGCGGGCACCTGGCAGGCGGCTTATAGCGCCGCGCAAGTGGCGCTTAGCGCTCAGCAAGAAATCTCAAACGGCGCGCACAGTGCCTTTGCCCTGTGCCGTCCGCCAGGTCACCACGCCGCCGGTGAGCTGATGGGTGGCTACTGCTACCTGAATAATGCTGCCATCGCCGCTCAGGCCTTTCTCGACCAAGGCAAGCAGCGCGTGGCCATCCTCGATGTCGACTACCACCACGGTAACGGCACTCAGGACATCTTCTATTCGCGCAGCGACGTGCTATTCGCCTCGATCCACGGCGACCCGGCAGACGAGTTCCCGTTCTTCCTCGGCTATGCCGATGAGCGCGGCGAAGGGGCTGGCGAAGGCTGCAACTTCAACTACCCGCTGGCCATGGGCAGCCCGTGGGAAGTGTGGAGCGCGGCATTGGATGACGCCTGCCAACGGATTGCCGACTACAACGCCGACGTGATTGTGGTGTCGCTGGGCGTGGACACCTTCAAGGACGACCCGATTTCCCAGTTCAAACTCGACAGTCCGGACTACCTGGCCATGGGCAAGCGCATCGCCGCCCTTGGCAAGCCGACCCTGTTTGTCATGGAAGGCGGCTATGCCGTCGAAGCCATCGGCGTGAACGCAGTGAATGTTCTGGAAGGCTTCGAGGGCGCTTAAGCCCTCCTTAAATGACCCAAGGGTGACCACCATGAAAACAATCAAAACCCTGCTCACCAGCGCAATCTATGGTGCAACTATATTGGCCAGCGCCGCGCAGGCCGAAACGGCAACACCGCAGCGCGAGTTGCGTGTGTACAACTGGGCCGACTACATGCTGCCCTCGGTGCCCAAAGACTTTGCCGCCAACAGCGGCATCAAGTTGACCTGGGACATCTTCGACACCAACGAAGGTCTGGAAGCCAAGCTGCTAACCGGCAACTCGGGTTACGACCTGGTGGTGCCCACTAACACCTTCCTCGAGAACGAAATCAAAGCCGGCGTGTTCCAGAAACTGGACAAGAGCAAGTTGCCTAACTGGCAACATCTCGACCCTGGCCTACTCGAGTTGATAACCGCCAACGACCCCGGCAACCAATACGCCGTGCCTTACATGTACGGCACGGTGCTGATCGGCTTCAACCCGGACAAAGTCAAAGAAGCGCTCGGTACCGATGCGCCAGTGGACAGCTGGGACCTGATCTTCAAGGAAGAGAACATCAGCAAACTCAAGCAGTGTGGCGTGGCCATGCTCGATTCGCCTGGTGAAATTCTGCCGATTGCCCTGCATTACCTGGGTCTCAACCCCAACAGCACCAAGCCTGAGGACTACGAGAAAGCCAGTGCGCTGATGCTGAAAATCCGCCCCTACGTCTCCTACTTCAACTCCGCCAAGTACATGACCGATATCGCCAACGGTGACATCTGCGTGGCCATCGGTTACTCGGGTAGCTTCTACCAGTTCGCCAACCGCGCCAAAGAAGCGGGCAACGGCGTGGTGGTCGACTGGCGCTTGCCGAAAGAAGGCGCACCGCTGTGGTACGACTCCTTCGCCATTCCAAAAAGCGCGCAGAACGTTGCTGAAGCTCATGAGTTCCTCAACAACCTGCTCGATCCCAAGGTCATTGCGCCGATCAGCGACTTCCTCGGCTACCCCAACCCGAACAAGGACGGCATGCCGCTGGTGGGTGCGGAAATCCGCGACAACCCTGGCCTGACGCCAACCGCCGAAGCGCAGAAAACCCTCTACGTGCTGCAACCGCTACCGCAAAAGGTTGAGCGCGTACGCACTCGAGTATGGAACACCATCAAGTCCGGTACGTGATAGCACTGACACTTGGCTAACAGCTGAAATACCCTCAAGCCTCGCTAGCGAAGCACCACTCACCACGGTGAAACGCTAGTGGGGCTTATACACACTATAAGAATCTGAGGATTAAGCATGCAATTGACTGCTCGCTCTACGCTGCTCGCAACCGCCATTCTGGCTGCTAGCAGTACCTGCGTATTGGCCGTGCCACTCGAAGGTGGCGCGGTCGCCGCACCAGACGAATATGGCGCCAAAGTCGCCGCCCAAGTGCTCAAGTCGGGCGGTAATGCGGTGGATGCTGCGGTGGCAACGGCGTTTACCCTGGCAGTCACCTACCCCGAAGCCGGCAACATCGGTGGCGGCGGTTTTATGACCCTGTTTATGGGCGGCAAGCCCTACTTTATTGATTACCGCGAAGTGGCCCCCAAAGCCGCTAGCAAAACCATGTACCTGGACGACAAGGGCGAGGTGATCGAAAACAGCACCATGGTTGGCGCTAAAGCCGCCGGCGTACCCGGCACAGTGATGGGCTTATGGGAAGCGCACCAACGCTTTGGCAAACTACCGTGGAGCGAACTGCTGACCCCAGCTATTGGTTATGCCCGCAATGGTTTCACCGTGGTCGAACAGCAATACCAATACCGCGAAGACGCGCTGGCGCTGTTCAACAACCAGACCAACTTTGCTGATTACTTCGGCAGCATGCAGCAGGGAAAAATCTTCAAACAACCTGAAATGGCGCAAACCCTAGAGCGCATAGCCGCCAACGGTGCCAAAGAGTTTTATCAGGGTAAAACCGCCGAATTGTTAGTGGCACAAATGCAGCACGATGGCGGCCTGATCAGTGCCGACGACTTGCATAGCTATCGCGCAGAATGGCGCGAGCCCATGCGTGTCGACTGGCAAGGCAACACCCTCTACACCGCACCGCTACCAAGCTCGGGGGGTATCGCCCTAGCCCAGTTGATCGGCATCAAAGAACAGCGTGCGGCCGATTTCAAAGGGGTTGAACTCAACTCCGCCCGCTACATTCATCTGCTGGCAGAAATCGAAAAACGCGTATTCGCTGACCGTGCTGACTACCTGGGCGACCCCGAGTTTTCAGATGTACCGGTCAAACAACTGGTCGACCCTGCCTACATTGCCAAACGCGCGACTGAAGTTAACCCAGCAGCCATCTCGGCGACTGAGAAAGTCCGCCCCGGCCTGGAAACCCACCAGACCACGCATTTCTCGATCATCGATGCCGATGGCAATGCGGTAAGCAACACCTACACCCTTAACTGGGATTACGGCAGCGGTGTGGTGGTCAAGGGCGCAGGCTTCCTGCTCAATGACGAAATGGACGACTTCAGCGCCAAACCCGGCATCGCCAATGCCTTTGGTGTAGTCGGCAGCGACGCCAATGCCATTGAGCCGGGTAAGCGCATGCTCTCATCGATGAGCCCAAGCATCGTCACCCGCGACGGCAAGGTCAGTCTGATTCTGGGTACACCCGGTGGTTCGCGTATTTTCACCTCGATCTTTCAGGTGCTGAACAACGTGTATGACTTTGGCTTACCGCTGCAAAAAGCCATCGACGCACAACGTGTGCATCACCAGCTCCTGCCGAAAGACACCATTTATTACGATGCCTACGCGCCACTCACTGGCAAGGTTGCCGATGAGCTGACAAGCATGGGCTACACCCTTGAAGACCAAGGCTGGAACATGGGCGATATTCAAGCGATCAAGGTTACCGGCAGCAGCCTGGAAACCGCCTCTGACCCACGCGGCCGCGGCACTGGCCAGGTGGTCCCCCGCTAAACCCGCCAGCACCTCGGGCGAGGTCGGTTACGCGCCGACCTCGCC
>JAHJXZ010000266.1 GCA_018827205.1 Gammaproteobacteria bacterium
GCCGAATTTGGCCGCGTAGTTGTCGCGGATCACCTGCTTATAGGCATCCGAGTCGAGGTGGGCCATGCAGCTGGAAAACAACTCTTTGCGCTGGGTATGGAAGTCGGCACTGAACAGATCAACCGGCGCGGTATGAAAAGGGTGGAAAAAAGCCCCCGGCACTGGCGCGAAAATGGCCTGCCAGCAGAGCAGGCCGAACAGGCTGCAGATCAGACTGTTCTCGACGTAGTGCACCGGCGCGTCGGGCTGATGCAGATGGGCTTTGACGGCGAACTCGACACTCTGCGCCTCAAGTCTTGGCAGGCGCAGGTCAATCCGTGCGGGTGGAATTGGCTTGGCTTTAGCTGGCTGCTGCTGACCAAACTGGCGCGACAGCCGCGTCAATGCACGCTCCACGCCCTGGGCTTCGGCATCATTTTCCGGCGCCTGGATGGCTTGCAGCGTCAGCTCATAGGCCTGTTCGGGGTGACCCAGGCGCTCCAATACGCGGATCTGCCGCAGACGAGCGCCGACATAACGGCAGTCGCTATAAAACGCCAACGCACCTTCCAGGTCAGTCTCGCGCTCCAGCTGCTGACCCATGCGGAACAACAGCTTGTTACGTCGCGCGACCAGGAAGGGGGTGTCGCAGACAACAGTACTGATCTGCTGCAGCACGTCGGCCAGTGGCTCGCCGGCTTCAAACTGCTCACGGCTGCGCTGCAGGTGCAGGTAGCAGTCCACATCTGCGCGGTGACGAAAGGCCCGTGAATCGGGCGTAAGCTCGACGCGCTCATAGCGAAAGATGCCCAACTCGGCGAGGACGAACTCAGACCAATCCTGCCGTAGGTTGCCGAAGAACATCAGGCGCAGACGCTCGCACAGCGCATCGATGGTCAGGGAGAAGATCTGT
Source organism: Gammaproteobacteria bacterium (assembly GCA_018827205.1). GTDB lineage: Bacteria > Pseudomonadota > Gammaproteobacteria > Pseudomonadales > Pseudomonadaceae > Aquipseudomonas. Next base: position 893 of record JAHJXZ010000266.1, read on the forward strand.
TCTTCACTGTCAGGACACCAGGTCGCAAAGGTGCGTGGCTCCTGGGACGTCTCGGTCAGTTGTGCCAGCAGTTCGCCTTTGTTCTGCGACTTTCTGGCGGTAGAACCTGCCAGGTACTGTAGCACTTCATCCTTGCGTAGCAGCTTGAACAATTCCTCCAGGGAGAGTTCGGCGTCTTGCCGCACCCAGCCAGCCTCAAGCAGCGACGTTGACGCCAGACGAGCACAACCGATTTCCTCGTAGCTCAACTTGCTCAGGCGAAAGTGGCTGCCCTTGCGCATGATCATCCGCACTAGGAGGGCCTGCACGGGCGTGTCCATGGCGAAGAACTGCCGCACGAAGGCATGCTCGGCCTCACTCAACAGATCGGCATAGCGTTCCTGCAGCCAGGTGAGGACTTGGCGGAAATTCGCTAGGTAGTAGGAGCGATTCAGTTCGACGTTGCGCTGAGCTTCTCGCTCAAGACGCCGGCTCGATTGAATGCGGTTTAGATAGCCGTAGATATAGATCTTCAGCAGGATCGCAGGGTGGTAAGCCGGTCTTCCGGTTTCTGCTGGAATGACGCCATCAAAACCCAGCGAGGCCAGGTCGAGTTCATCGACGAAAACGTCGACCACGCGCACTGGGTTGGTATCGCTGAGTAGTCGTCGAGGCTTTCGGGAAGTAAGGTACTTTGACCTCGGTGTTCACCCTGGATAAACCGTTTCATGGGTTTCCCTTGCGATGAAATTATCAAAAATCATAGCAAGGGTTTGTCCGGACGTTTTTACACACTCTGGGCCGGAAGCTGCCCTGATAATTGGTAGGTTTCGTCTATTCAAGATGAACCTGTCTCCGGCTATGCATGCGCTGTGATATTCCGCGACAGTTGTGGTTCAAATTGGGCCAAATGTGAGCAGCTTTAGGCCATAACCTGAGTATTTAGGAGTTACCCAGCCAGTGGGTGCGAAATCGCATTTGATTTCGACCTCTAGCCGATTCAATAGGTCGACATAGCCGCCTAGCAAAAGATCGTCATTGCATTCGATTACGAGGAGTGCGCCGACAGCGTTAGTTAGTCTTATATGCCCAGCCTGCACTAGTAATGAATCTATAGCTGCATTTGGTGTTGAATCCCAACTGGTTACTGCTTGACCAATGCAGTGTTCAGGCAGCTGCCATGTGGGGTAACTATCCCAGTTCAACCCTGGGATGCTTTGCATCTCTCTTGCTAAGTAAAGGCTTGCCCAGAAGTCACACAGAGCTTGCTCATTGCACCATAGATAGCTGCGATAACCCGGATATGCTTGTGCCATGCGTGGGGCTAAATAATGGATGTGGATGATGCCTGCGAGTCGATCTAGGTCACTCGCGGGAGGTAACGGGTCTCGAGGTGAGCAGAAAAAATGAAGCTCATCAAATTGCTGTTCAGGCCAAGGTTCGTCTAATCCGTGAGCAGAAAAACGATGCCTGTCGAGACAGTTGATGCTTTCGGGGAAATAAGCCCTGGGCAGTTCAAGTATTTGGTCTGCTAGTCGCTGAGCTTCGGCTTGTGTTACTGCGATCAAGGCGATATCGAAACTTACCGAGTATTGCCCCCTTAGATTGAGAGCTTCCTGGTGCGTCTCTGTCGCAGCGCTGCCGGTATCGTCACCTTGGTTTAAAAGGTGGTACAGACAGTTGCGAGGCTGCATGCGCTTGCGATGCGCTTCGTTCATCTTAGCGCACCTGCACGGGACCGTTTGCGCACTTGTAACCGGGGTATTGGGCTTCAGCCGTGACGCGAGCCATCTCGGAGCTGACGGCCTGTACCGTGATTGTAAAGTTAGCGCGTGGTCCCGCATTAGGTGTCACACGCTGCAGGAAAGCAGAGTAGGTCTTCATTGCTGGGTCTCCATGGTCAGATGACAGGAGACAGAGTGGTGCGGGTATGCGACAGCCTGTGTCGCATTAATTTTTTCGTAAAGTGCCATCATCCGTTTTGCTGATGTCGCGATTTGCTCTCTCAACTCAATAGGTTCAAGAACCTCTAGATGTTCCCCCTGACTCAACAGCCATAGATCAAGCCCTTGGCTGAGGTGCAGGTGTCCCGTCATAAGCCACCAGCCATCGGCAACTGCCTCCAGTTTTTGATCAGGAGTTAGTGCGTTTTCTCGCAGCCGTTCGTAGAGCGTATGGGTAATTCGCAGCTTCAGTAGAGCGGGGTGTTGTGATCTCTGACTTATGAGGCTGCTCCTAGCCTCATTGGAGTTGATATCGAAATTTTCAGGTGCTTCCAGTTTTTCCCAAGTTGTCTTCACGGACTGAAACCGATGCAAGGGAAGGGCGGCGATGTTGCCTTTTGGTAAGCCTTTGAAGACGCACGAGAGGTATATGTTGGAATCTTGGTAGGACAACCCTAGGGGCTTGAGGTGGAGCTGACGAGGCTCAGTGGCTCCGCGCTTTAGGTAGAGCGCCTCAAGAGAAGAGTCGTCCAGTAGTGCCTGCTGAATAGTTTCCAACACCTCAGGTTTCACGAGGCTTGGCTCCAGCAACACAAAGCGGGTATTGCTGATGACCTTGCCCGAACAGTCTTGGGCTGGCCGGCTACCCTTGAGCAGGGATTTTGCATAGTCATGTATCGGTGCAAGTTTTTGTACCTGGGCCGCCATTCCGAAGCGAGCGGCGTGATCCATGATCATGACTAGATTCATGGCGTCGGTTGGCAGCATGCTCAGGCGTGACAGGGATTTTTCAGCCCACCACAGTTTGGCTCTGCCCTTGGGTCGGCTGTGTACATGGGGATATGTTTGCTCTAGGTCACTCAGATCTCGCTGGATGGTGCGCTTGTCGACATCAATGCCCTGGTTGGTCACGCGCTCGTGAATGGCGGTGCTGTCGAGGGCATTTTCCTTGTTGGGGAGGAGGCCAAGAATCAAGTCCTGGCGGTATAGCTGCTCCATGATGTCGTCCTTGTTCGCATGCGACATGAGCTGTCGTAAGGCTGTAGAAAATGATCTGACATGATCAGTCACGAGACAGCAGCATGAGCAAATCTGCCGATGTGTTCAATCTGATGGATAACCTTCTGCCACTGAGCAATCAGGTTGAGGTCACTGAGCCTGGTGAGATGCAACGTCTGTATGCCGGTATCGGTATGCCCGCTTTGCGGGTTGCTGAGCTGGCCGAGCAGAACCATTTATTCACTTACCACGAAGTCAAGGCGGCCAATCCACTTCTGAGCCTGACCGATCCGATCAGGCTTCGCCACCGCTATGAGCAGCTGCGTGCACAGGCGCTGCAAGGAGATTCTGATGCGCTGAACGACCTAGGCTGGCTTTGGCTTAATGGCTCTAGGCTGGAGCCTAATCCACTCCTTGCCAAACGCATATTCAAGATCGCAGCTGTATTGGGTTCTTCAGAGGCGTTATTCAACCTTGCGGAACAAGCCTTCTATGGCAAAGGTGTGATGACCAATCCGGTCTTGGCCATCGACTATTACGAGCAGGCTTTCGAGTCTGGTATTCCCTGTGCTGCGAAGTCTCTAGGGGGCTTGTACGAGCGTGGAGATGACGGTGTTCCTATTGATCATGCGAAAGCCATCGATTGGTATAAGCGAGGTGCCGATGAGCAAGACGTGATGGCGTGTTTTCTTCACGGGCGGCTGGCCTTGGACGAGTCGTCCTCTGAATACAATCCAGCTGTAGGCCTCTACTGGCTGCAGTGGGCGGCTATGAGTGGCGTGGTGTTTGCCAGTGAGCGTTTGGCTGATTTTTACCGCTACAACTTTGACACCCCTCCTGATCCTGAGGGGTGGCTGTACTGCTTCTGGCGAGATATGGCAGTCAATCAGGGAAGCTCCTGCGCAAGGGAGTGGTGCGCTCTTGATGTTGGACTTTTGCCCGTTAGCAAGCGCTCAAAGGATGGCACGCACCATGACCTGAATGTGTGACTTCGCGATTGCAGAACGCTCGATTTAATAGATTCGCGAGGCCCTGAAAAGCACGACAGTCAAGATGACAGTATGGAGTGTTTGCAGTTGGAAACCTGCTTGCAAAGTGGACCTCTATGGACACACATCATTGGTCCGGCAGGTAGGAATAAGTACCTTGAGTGATATGAGAATATCGATTTTTCTTCTGGGAGAAAGGTGAGCAATGGATCGGAACACATTCCTTGGCCAGGCGGATGTACGTGGCTTTATTGATTGGCTCTGCATGACGCTTCCCAATCTGGACGTGCACCTACGTTTCCGGTCTAGCCAGTTTGTAAAAGGGGGGCTCAGTAAGGAGGTGATCGGTATTGAGAGTGTGCATGCTCTTTATTGCTGGGGTAGTGGCTGGAAGGACTACCAAACTGGACAGTGGGTGGCTTCCACAGACTGGCATAGCACGAAGATCTCGTTGCAGTTGCTACGTGACCGACTAGCGACGGCGCTGGCCGCGAAGTGCGAAGACACTACCTATGAAGCCTGTCGTGCTGTTTTGCAGTGGGGCGGCGTACGAGGTGCTGTCCCTTTTCTTAGTCAGCTGCGGCAGCAGGGAAGATTGGTGCACTACCTTGAGAGCTGCCGGCCTCTATTCAGCCTGACTACGGGTCAGAAACTCTCTCAGTTGAACTCAAGCAGCATTCTGCGCTTCGATGCCGGGCTGACTAAGATCCATTCTTTAATCGATACGACTGGATCCCCCATATACGACAGCCGAGTTGGCGCAGCGATCGCAATGCTCTATGCGTTGTACCGAGTTGGCGCAAAGGTTCCTCCGGAGCTGCGCTTCCCTACGGGAGCGGCACGTGGTGCGCAGATCCGTGACCCGGGAATGCTTGGCTACGCTAAGGCCCCGCAGTTTTTCTCCAGCAGTGTGTCTGCGCACCGTTGGGCACAGAGCCAGCTGGAACTTGGGTGGATCATTCAGGAAACGCTCATGCAGGCCCCGACTCTATTTTCCGGCGGTCTGTCGGAACGCTGCCACGCCTTCGAGGCGGCGTTGTTCATGATCGGCTACGACCTACGTTGCCTTGTAGTGACGCCCGTCTTGCCGTCTATCACGGCCTCAGTACCTTCTGCTGAACGGACCCATGCCAAGCGTGTAGCTGGGAGTCCACGCGCTTCTTGGGTTCCGACCAGTGTCCCGTTTCCGCAGACTCTGCGGGACTACCTCGAGTGCAGTAAGTCTTTTGGTCATGCGGTCGAAATGACTGACTTTGCCCAGTGGCAAGCTCAAGTTAAATCTCGTAAGCCCAGTACTGCTCGTGCGTACTGCGCACCGCTCCGCTCAAGCGAATTAGACCTAGCTAGTTTCACCCTGGCGGATCTAGATCTAATTGCCTGTGGGGGAGCTAAAGGCTTGAAAGCGCTCAGCGCTGGGGCGAGCGAGTTTGTTTCGGGAGACGAGTGGGAGCAGGTATATCTCGCTAACGTTTATCTGTGTGGGCGGGCAACCCAGCTGGCTAGCAAGCACTCTGTATCGCCTGCGGATCTGTTGGTGAGGGCCGGATTTGCTGGTAGGACTAGTACAGCAAAATTGATTCTGCGCATTGGCGAAGCGTTGGGACAGCATTTCGATTTGTTGGTTGATGCAAGGCCAACCGTGCATTTCGATGCCTTTTTTGACAAGGCGCTGAGTGATCTGGATGACGATTTGCGCGGAGCTTTGAGTGTATGAGAGTCAGACTTGCCATTAGTTGGCGAGGTCAATGATCTAGAGCGCAGCACTGAAATAGCGAGGATACTCTAAGCCCTAAAACAGCACGCTAGAAGCGGCCTGTAACGCCACGAACAAAATAGTGCCCGTCTGACCTATGGGAAACTTCCCGTTTGGAGTCTGCCTTGGAGGAATTGGTGGAGGCTTCGGAGGCTGATTTACGGTGACTCGTTCGATCCCGCTTACAGAAGTGTATGAGGTTCATCTCAATCAGATGAACCACGGTCTAGCTTTGGATCCAAAGCTTGCGGTCGATTCTTTTTAAAAAGTCGCTTTGTCCGAACTGCCCCAATAATGACAGATGAAAAACCTCTTCTGTGAGTTGATACGTGAAATCTGAGCCCATAAACCTCTGCCGATTTTTGAGACTTCAATCTCAGGTGCCAACTTTTTTTGTCGCTGTAACCAAAGCTGAGTTTTTCAACAGAGTTCGTCGCTAGCGGTCGCTCATGAAGTATTTGAACTAACCCTTGTAGCCCAAAAATACTCGCAACCTTGCCTTTTCGACGCCGAGCTACATGTCGACGCCGCCCGTCTTTTTTTTGGCGTCAAATACTGGCCGCATTGTCGTAATGGCACTATGATTCCAATCACATACAAAGCTTTGAGGAGAGATGCTATGACTCAAGTCATCGAGCATGAAACTGCGAAACCTGCGTCTGCCATGACAACTACAAAAAATGTAGTTGTTCCCATGGTTGGCGCTAGTGTGCTTACTGTCGTAGCCACAAACGAAGCGGCGCGCGAGGCCGTGCTTGAGGGCGGTAAGGCAGTTATTAATGCAATTGCCGATAACCCTAAGATTGCCTTCGGATTGGCCGGTCTCGCTACCCTTGCCTATGGCATAAAGCGTGTAACAGAGCCAGGGGTAACACTGCGCATTGGTTCATTCCTGAAGATTAAGCGTGAATGATCAATGTGCTCCAGGGTTCTAGCCCATTGGCACAGGTACTTTAACCGAATCGGCATTCAGAACTCCTTAGGCGGTAGGTAATTGGTTTGGTATTCAGGGTCGTCCGGGTTCAACTCACAGTAAAGGATTCCCTGCAACTCTAAAGCCAAGCCATTATTGAATAGAGCCACGTATCGCCTAGTGGCGGTGGTTTTCGGGGTTGGCCAGTGGTTGGAGTACGCTGAAGATGTTTTTGGTGAGCAGATTGATGGTCTTGCCGTCCGCAAGGAGCTTCAGATGGTTAGCCTGGCGAAGGGCCTCCCAGAAACCGGGGAAGTTGGCCCCCACACCCTGCAGCCGGTGAAGAAGGGGGCGTTATAAGTTTCGCCGTTGACGATCACATCGAAGCCGTTGCCCTCTCGGGACTGTATTGCTGGCCGCAGATGCTGGCGTAGGCGCGGACGTAGCCATCTTCCTCTTGGTTCGGGCAGGAGATATTCAGCTCGTTGTCATTGCCGTCGCCCACCAGATGCTCGCTCACACCCATGCCCCAGCCGAAAGTCCATTCGTAACTGTCAGCATGGGCGCTGGCTCAGGTAAGCAGGCTGCAAAGCAGCAGTATCTTATTTTTATGCATGATGAGTTTTCCTGTGATGTGTTGCAGGGCCGTGGCTAGCGAAAGAACTGGATCAGCCGCTCTCGCATGATTTCTGCGCGGCTGGCCGGGCGGGTTTCCAATTCAGTGTGTTGGCAGGCCGGGCACTGGAAGAACCAGTCGACTTCCAAGCAGATGGCATCGCTGGCAGGAATGGTTGTGCGTTGCCAGCCGCAGTGTGAGCAGATGAAAGTGCGAGGATGGGACGGTATTGGCATGTATGGTCTCTCCGTTGTGCTTTAAGAGAGTGTGCTGGAGTAGCGCGGCAGATTGTGTCGCGGTATTACGGCACGGTGTTGCTCTGTTAGGGTACGGAGCTCATTCAAGGAGAGAACCATGCAGTTCCCGTCGCTGAAGCAACGTCATCGCCAGGAGCGTGATGCCCAACACCCCAATCTGCGTCTGCGTGTCCATCGTGCACTGAGTTGGCTTGACCGCGCGGAGCAGTCTGACGACCTCGACGGTCGTTTCATCTTCCTGTGGGTAGCCTTCAACGCTGCCTATGCCACTGAGATCGACGAGCGCCAGCGCCTCTCAGAGCAAGATACTTTTAAAGCCTTCTTGGAAAAGCTTTGCTCAATCGATAAGAGCAAACGGATTGATGCACTTGTCTGGCAGGAGTTTTCCGGCAGCATACGCGTACTGCTGGATAACCCGTACGTGTTTCAGAGTTTCTGGGATCACCAGAGCGGCAAGATTGACGAGCCCACCTGGAAAACCCGCTTCGCCAGCGGTAAGCGCGCCGCCCAGCAGGCCCTGGCCAGCGGCAATACGCCAGCGCTGCTCGGCGTGTTGTTTAACCGCCTGTACACACTGCGTAACCAGCTTATCCACGGCGGCGCCACCTGGAACGGTTCGGTCAACCGCGAGCAGATGCGCGATTGCACCAGCTTACTGGGCAAGCTGGTGCCGCTGATCATCGAATTGATGATGGATAGCGCGGGTACGCTGTGGGGGGATGCTTGTTATCCGGTGGTGCGATAGGGCCTAGGGGCAGCCAGGGGAGAGAGGGCAGGGTATCTGCCCTCTGGCGAAGGTCAGGCGCCAAACCAGTCTTGCAGTTTTTGCGAGGCTTGCTGTTTGACTTCGTCGGTGATGTACACGGAGACGGCAGTGATAGCCGCAGCGATGACGCCGAGGTCGTCAGTGTAACCCACGCCAGGGAGTACATCGGGGATCGCGTCGACGGGGAGAATGAAGTAGCCCAAGGCGCCGTAGATGGTCGCTTTTGCCCACGCTGGGGTTTTCGGGTTTTGCGCTGCGTAGTAAAGCCACAGTGCCTTCTCGATGACCTCCTGGCCGGCTGCTTTGGCATATTTGACGACCTTGTTCCAGAAGCCATCGTCGGAAAAGTCTTTAGCGAAACCGTTTTCTTCTGACATTTTTACTCCTGCGAGTGATATGCCCGCATGTGCTGCTGCGAGCGGGTTGTTAGAGTTCTTTCTATTCAGCTTGCTTGCAGGGTCTTGCAGGCAATCTGGTTCAGTTCGACGAAAGCCTCCCAAGTCATGGCGGACTGGTAGTGCAAATCGTACTGCCTGTCGACTCGGCATATATCCGGGCGCTGCAGGTAGATCCGGCAGCTCTTGAGATCAACATCGAAATGTCGGCAGATGCCATCGCCACGATCCAGGCTGGCGGTTTCCGCCAGCATATGGACGTGTTTGCAGCATTCCCCGCACTGATTACAGGGAAAGTTGCGTGTGCTCTTAGCCATTGGCATGCAGCATCGCTTGAGCCTGCACCAAGGCAGCGCGGTCTTCGCTGCGATCGCGTTCGGCAGTGGAGAAACCGGTACGAATGTCCCGTAACTTGGCGTTGACTTCGGCGAAGTTGCCGCGAATGTTCTCGTCCACGACACTAATAATAGAATTCTTGAACTCCCATGCGATGTCTTCGCTCATCTCTCGAATCAGTTGATTCCGTCGCTCTTCCTGTTGGGTGCGCAGTCGTGCTTCCTCTTCCAGGCGTTTCTCCTCAGGATCTTTGGCTATGAAGGAGTAGAGAATCTGCCCGGCCTGGATAGTCAGACCGATGACTGGAACCACTTTCCCCACCACCTTGGTGGCAATTTTTTCCATGGTTTTCTGGCCGATACCTTTGAATAGGCTTGGTAGCAGATCCTTGCCGACCTTCAATGCGCTGACCACATGCTCAGGCTTGAGCAGGCTCCCCATTTGCCGGGCTCCGGTTTCCAGCAGGCCGAAATCTAAGCTGGAGCCGAGGGGGCTAGATACAGGCGCTACGCAGTCCTCTGTTGGCGCGACCAAGTCGGCTTTGGGTGTTTGCATTTGGCCATCGATCTTGATGCTTTCCAGCATCTCGTCCAGTAGCCGGGAAGCATCACTTGCCAGTTTATGCAGCTCCTGCTCCAGTTCTGTCATGATTTCGCTGCCGGCACTCTGGATCAGTTGCTCGACTCGTTCCTGGGCACTGTCTGGCATATTGGCAATGGCACTAAAAGCGCGCTGCTCTATGAACGCTGCCTTTGCTTCCGCCAAAGACTTGAGGTTGGCCCGCAGACTTACCTCGCGCCGTGCCAGTTCCTCATAGAAGCTGTCAATGGTGGCCATGCTCTCCGAGTCGCCGCCACGATCCAGGAGCTCAATGGTTTCGCCGATGAAGCCATTCAGGCGAGCGATGAAGGAGGCGACCAGGTCGTTGTGCTGGATTGATCCGAGGAATTTGTAGAGGTCTCGTTCGAGGCTTGGCAGGCCTGATCTGGCGAGCAGGTTTTCCTTACCCTCCAATTTGGCCTTCAGTGCGCTTTTTGCGTTCACTTCGAGGATCGGAATGGCCTGCAGTACTGGTGGCATTCCACGCTCTTGGGCCATGACCTGCAGGTGCTGACGCAGTTCGTCCTTGAGGCGCTCGGCGATCATGGGCTCGAGGTGGTTCTTGCTATTGAATACAACTACGACTTTCTTGTCGCGCTCCACCAGTTCCAGCAGGGTGGAGAGGGTCTTGGCCTCTTCGATCACGCCCAGGGGATTGACGACGAATATCACAACATCCGCTGCATGCAACTGTTCCCGGGTGACTTCCTCGTGGCTGATAGGGGCATCGATGCCGGGGGTATCGAGAATCTCGAATTCTCGCCAAAGGTAGCGATTAACGCTGTCGGTTTCCGGGCGGTCAGCCACCTTGGCGTCCTCGGCCCCCAGCAGGGCATTGATTAGGGTGCTTTTACCGGCGTTATACACGCCATAGACCATGATCGAAGCGCTGGGCGAGGCACGCTTTTCCGCCACCAGCTTGCGGATGGGGGCGAGCCCGGCGGCGTTGTACTTGGCGCTGATTTCGTCGATGTCATCGAAGGCGGAAAAAGCACTGGAAAGAAGGGTTTCTTGCATCGTCAATCTGCCTTGGCGAGTTGTTCGAGGGTTTTCATCAGGTCGGTCATATCGCGGTTCAGGCCCTCGCAGTATTCCTGCAGGGCAGCACGCAGAGGTGCGTAAAGGGCATTAACATGGCCGGCGAGCAGTTCCGGCAGTGTCTTCGCATAGTTATCCAGCGCCGCTTGCCGACGTTCTTCACGGTTGTCGCCGACTACCACCTGGTGACGGCTGTACTCAGCGCTGGCCGAGCGGCCAAGGTTGCTGGCGGAGGCTCCCAAGCCTGCACCAGCGACAGCCCCTGCAGGCCCGCCAACCAAAAAGCCAGCTGCGCCGCCGGCTATTGTTCCAGCCAGCCCCCACCAGCTCTTGGTGCCTTTGCGGGTGCCGCTGAAGTACTCCTTCTCTTCGGTGATTTCCTGGTACTCGGGCAGGCCGGCTAGGCGGCTGCTGTCGAAAGCCTGGCGCAGCCCCTCTTGTTGGCGCTCCCCGATACGTGCAAAGGCCTCCTGAGCCAGTTGTGCGATCACTTCTCCGGCTTTCTTGCGTAGCGCATCTTCGAGGTCTTCGTTGCCGCTCGTGTCGATTAGCTGGTGAATATGTGCGCGCATCTCGCTGGCGCCCCGGGCTCCCAGTTCGGCCAGTTCATGCTGCAGTGCGTCGTCTTGGTGCTCGATGCCTGCTGAGAACTTAGCAACGACTTCGCGCACTCCGGCCAGGTCGTTGGCAGTGCAGTGAATCGAGTGGCGCAGGTTATTCATTGGAGTGTTCAGCTTGAGCTCAAGGGCAGGCCCCTGACAGATGTTCTGCAGTTCGTGCAGTAGTCGGCCCATTCCACTGGCAGCCATACCCTCCGGGGTCGGATTGCGTTCGGCGTAGCGGGTGGAGATGGGCAGCACTTCGGCTAGCACATTGGCGCTGTTGTCCAGTTTCCCAAGCTCTCCCTGAACATAGGCAATCTGGTCGCGGCGGTCAGAGATATTTTTCATCATCACCGTGGTGACGATCTCGCCATTCTCGTCTTCGTCCTCATCGGTGGTGTCGCTGCCGGTGAGCAAGACCATGAGCTTCTTGTTGGCAGCCAGCAGTCCGGCGATTTCCTGCATGTCGGAGGCGCGCCCCGGGGCCTGGGAACTCATGGTGTAGAGAATCAGGTCAGCATGTTCGACATACTCCTTGGCTAGTGCGCCATTGCGGGCGTTGACCGAGTGCAGCCCAGGGGAGTCCACCCAGGTTAGCCCTGGGAGTGTGAACCTCTGGATAGAGCTAGTAGCCTCGGTGGCGCCGACGCGGAACTGCCTGTGCTGCTCGGCTTCGCCCTCCTGATCGCCACTGACCACATCTGTACGCTCGTCGGAGCCATAGATCGGCTGTAGAGGCATGCGGGCCTTGAGCTCGGCATCGGGCTCGCTATGGCCCCAGGCCATGTAGTTGCCTAGGGAGCTCTTGCCTGACTTCACCTTGCCATAGATGAACACTAGCAATGAGTCGCCGAATCCTTCGCGAAAGCGCGTGCCTTTGACGCGGGCGGCCACCTGTCTCTCCCAGGTGCTGAGGAGGTCATCCAGAGTTGAAGTGAGCTCGTCGCCCAGAACCCGCAGCGGGTTATAGCTATCGAGAGTCTGGCCTAGGTCTTGGTGGTATTGTTTTCGGCGCTCGTCGAAGTCCTTACGAACCTGATCGAAGCGCGATTCCTTATCGTGGATATCGCTGCGCTGCTGATCGAACTGGGTCTGCAAATGATGGAATGAGGCCATCAATTCATCGCGGGAGACTGAGCGTTCTTGCATGATGTTTTTAACCTTGCTCTTCGATCTGCTGTTTCAGCTGCACCAGCCGGTTCAATTGCATGCCAATCTGCCGTAGTGCGGCGAGGTCACGCTTGCTTTCGTTGTCTAAGGGGAGAGGGCCATAGAACTTTTCTAGAACCTTTAGGTTGACTAGAAATTCTTGTCGATCTTTCTGCGGAAGGCCACTCTGGCTGTTATTGGGCATGTCCAAGATCTCGCCCATGCTCTGGGCGTATTCAGAGCAGGCCTGCTTTTCGTCCATGAGGGCGCTTTCAATTTTGGGAGTAGTTATCCCTGTCGTCACTCTTGGGAGGTTGGCCAGTTCTGCTGCTGAGCAGGCGAGGTGTTCGCGAGCTTCTGCCAGGCGATCTTTCTTGAGGTTGGATGCCTTGCTGGTGAGATTCTCACGCTCGCGCTGGATGCGAGCTTCACGTTCTTGCCTGCGGCGTTCTGCTTCTCCTGAATCGGACGGGGGAGAGCTGTCGTCGCTGACTACTTTGGCCACGGTTGCAGCTACGGCGACCACGGCGGCACCAATAAGCCAGGGTAAGGGCATGGGGCGACTTCCTTCTCTTAGAGGCTTTTGAGTTCTTTCTGGACGGCGGTGATTTTCTTAGTTTGTTCGATATAGCCCTGGCGTAATTTCACCATCATCCTGTTGAAGGCTCGTGCTTTGCTCGCATAAGGCTGCTTCAAGTAGGTGATCTGCTGTTGTACGGTCGCGATGCTCCGCTCCAGCTCCGCTAGCAGCTCGGTTTTGCGTGCCGCTCGTCGGCCGGCGCGAACACTTTGCAGCTGGCCGTCTATGGACTGTACGAGCTCGTCGAGATGAGCGGTCAACTGCGGGATGCCACTGCTGCCGATCATCTTCTGCTTTCCATGAGCAATGCCTTTGCGGTAGCGGCTGTTGGAAATCAGAAAGCACCTAGGTTCAATGTCGAGTTGCTCTCGTAGCTGCATCAGGATGCGTTGAAGAACAAGCTCCATTGCCCCGTCCTGATCCTTGTCCAGTTGACTCACTACCAGAACCAGGCGCTGTTCGGTGTTCTCAGCGTAGGTCGCCTTGACCCGCGCCAGTAGCTCCATTTCCTCTTGATCCAGCTCTCCGGGGGGGGCATGGACGAAGAGCACCACGTCAGCATTGTTGAGTCCACTGTGGGCTTGCTGGCTGTCAGCCTGGTCGATGCCGAGGCCTGGGGTATCCATCAGTCGGTAATGCTCTGTTTCTAGCTCTTGGTTCAGTTGGGTAGTGCGTACTACGCCTGTCTTGAAAAACTCATCCTCTATGTGTCCGGAAAGCATGTTGAGTAGCGAGCTTTTCCCTGCCTTGACCAACCCCCAGGCTGCTATGACTGGCTTGGGACTCAGAGATGTCTCCTGTAAGAAATTGTGGCAATTGTCTTCCAGTTGCTCGTACTGCCGTGATTGATGCGTCATATTTGGCCTTTGCTTGGATCGGCTGGCGATGGATGTTCCTGAGCTAGTATTAGGGGGGCGTTGGTGAGCTAGTCAGATGATGGGTTATTGCGTTTCCGTAGAGTGCCGATATCTGGGCGGATCTCTCCTTGATCTCAGCAGCCCAGTGCTGCGGCTCCCACACCCTCACGTTTTCCCCCAACCCAAACACCCACCACAGCGTCTCCTGATCGTCTGGCACGATGGCGCGTAGGCGTTGCCAGTTGCCGTTTGGTAGCGGCTCCAGGCATTGCTCACTGCTCAAGGGGGTCTCGCTAAGCAGCCAGGCGATCTGCGGCGAGACGTCGGCAACCAACTCCACCTGCTCAATGGGTGTATCAGTGTTGAGGTCCTGCCGGATGTAGCGCTCGATCTCGAAGTCGCCACGCGCACGCGCAGGGGCTTCCAGACACTCGGCTTGGTGAATGCGATGAAGGGCGAATTGGCGTAGGTCGTCGTAGCCGTTGACGCTGCCAATCAGGTAGCTGATGGCGTGGCGGGATACCAAGCCTGCAGGGTGAATCAGAAATTTCTTTAGCTCATTCTTGCTGCGACTCAGGTAGCTGATCTGCAGCTGTTTGCGCTCTAGCAGGGCAGTGGAAGCCTGCTCCCAGACACATGGGACGATCTGTGCGGGCTGAAGGGATTTGCCGTTGGGGATCGCCCGAACTTTTTGCGCCCAGTGTGCCAGACCGTTGTTTTCCAGATTGTCGAGGTAGCTGCGGGCCATGCGGAACTGGGGACCGAGTTGATCCAGAACACTCTGCGGGAGCAGTGTTTTCAGGTGGCTCTCTGCGAGGTATAGCGCCAGTGCAGTTGGGGTATCCATGGCCGAAAAATCGATAGGCGCATTCTCCGACAGGCTCCATCGAAATGACGGGGAACTCTCGTCACGCTGTAGGGCGAACGGAATAGATAGACGCTCAAGGTCACGTTGAACTGTGCGCAGGCTTACCGAGAAACCATCATCCTTGAGCTTTTCCAGCAGGGTTGTGGTCGCTATGCGACCTGGTGTTCGCGGGATAAGGCGTAGCAGAGCGATGAGCCTTAGGAGCGTGTCCTTTGCCTCGGACATAATTACTTCCCTGTCATATTGAAATGAAGTGGGCTTTGTTGGCGCCACTTATATGGCGAATCTAAACCTTTCAATGGCAATTTGCCATGCCGGCGGCAGGTTACGATTGTGCCTGAGAGAACGGCTCTAGCCGCTATGAGCTCTAGGCGAGTTGCTTGACGCTGTAGAAGACCATGCGAGCGGCACCATGGGCAGTGATCGAAGAGCACGTGCGTGCCTCTCTCCACATCTTCGAGCATCAACGTCTGCTGCCACTCACATTGGGGGCAGCAGTGGGTCAGAGCCTTTCTCATTCGCCGAGTCTCCTTTTCTGGCGGCTGTATAAGACAATACCCAGTCGTAGCGTCAAATCCTGTCGCGGTATCTTGCTGATACTCCGCTGTCCGCCTCGACTCATGCATGCGTCGCTTTTGTTGAGGCTACAGTCGATAGCAGCCACCGTTCCCATTGCTCGTTGGGTTCATCTTCAATCAACGAACCTATGTCCGCCTTGGCATGGCAGCTCGGCTTGACGTTTGTTTTTTCTGTCGTATACAAAAATAATTGATCGACGTATTGCGATAGCTTTTGCTCATTGAGCATGCTGGTTATGTGCGAGCTCGTTCGTACGTATAAAAAGAAGAGTCAGCATGAACACAGACACTCAAAGTGCTTACCGCTCACTAGCTACACATTTCTACGCGACACGCTTTCCAGAAATCCCTGTATCTGCGCAGGATGAACTGGATGAGTTCAGCATTATCGGTGCGCTGCTGCGTGCTGCTCCCGAGTACCGGCCTGATTACTTCAGAAGGCTGCGTAATGCACTTGCGCTGGATCAGAAACTCAGGGGGCATTTCTGGATTGCGCAGGAGATCAATCGCACACGTAATCCGGTTACCGTCTTGGGCTTGGCTCGCAAACGCAAGCAGGCGCGGCGGCAAAGAATTTCTGATGAAGAGCTTGGGCGCTGGGTTAACGGGCTGTTAGCGAAGGAGCTGGTGGTTGAGGCGTGTGCTCTGTTGTTGATCAGTATGACTGGCTCGCGCCCTTGTGAGCTCAGTGGCATCAGCGTTAGTGGCAATCGCATAGTGATTCCTGGCGCGAAACACAGCCATGGCGGTTTGCGTGGTGCTGACCGAGTGCTTGAAGCCAGTGAGGATTTCTGCAGGCTGGTGAGCGAGGCTCTGGAGTCCTTTCATTCTGAGGCCAAGAGTTTGGACTCGATCCGCATGGCGCTCCATTGCGTTGCTCTTGAGACCTTTCCGGGTAGAAAGGTGCCGAGCATGTACACGTTGCGTCACCAGTTTGGATCAAATCTCAAAGCGTCTGGACTGTCGCGGATTGAAATTGCTTATGTGATGGGCCATCAAGCGACGGACTCAATTGCACGATACGGCGATAAACGATTTGGCCGCGCTGAGGCTGTCCAGGTGAAGCCCGCACGAGAGGCAGACTTATCGAAAGTTCGAACAACACATGCGACCTACGCTCGATCTCGTGCAAAGGCGTTACGCATCAGTTGCTAAATATCGAACTCACCGAGCACTTACTTTCAGCAGCTCAGCCCAGCGGGTGGTATAGGAAGGAGAGAGCAATTCTCTGCGCATGGTCCACTCCGCTGTTTTGGCAAGTCGTCCCGGCTGCAGCGTACCGCGTCCCCAGCGATTGTTGATCGCATCCATGGTGCTCATCAGCCGCTCAGTCTTTACTGGTTGCTCAGGTGCAAATAGATCCTGCGTGTACTCATCTCGTCTGCACAGATCTAGAAGCAATACTTGGGCTTTGGCGTAGCTAAATCCATCTCGGTACAGCCGGCTTATGCCTTCTCGGGCTGCTGCAATAATTAGGCGCGTGTCATCAGTCGGGTAGGGCAGTTGGCAAAGCAGGCCATTGGCATATTTGGCCTCAGTGGGGTTGAACATGCCGGTGCGCAGGCTGACGCGAATCTGCCGGCACAGTGAGCCCTGCTGGCGCAGTTTTTCAGCCGCACGGGTGGCGTAAGCGGTCACAGCTTCTTGAATCGGTTCTATGGATTTCAAGCGTTTACCGAAAGAGCGACTGCAGCAGATTTCCTGCTTGGCCGGAGTGGCCTCTTCAAGCTCCAGGCAGGCAGTGCCGCGCAGCTCACGTGCAGTTTTCTCGACGATCACATTGAAGCGCTTGCGCAGCTCCCAGGCGTCACTACTGGCCAAATCCCAAGCGGTTTTAATGCCTAGTGCGCTGAGATGAACCTGCATACGTCTGCCGATGCCCCAGACATCTTCTACAGGCATAACCTTGAGCAATTTGTCGCGGCGTACGGGGTCACGTAGATCGACCACGCCGCCGGTTTGGCGCTGCCAGCGTTTGGCCGCATGGTTGGCTAGCTTGGCCAGGGTCTTAGTTCCGGCGATACCGATGCCCACGGGTATGCCGCTTTTCTGTTTGATCTCGTTTTGCAGTGTCCTAGAAAGATGTTCCAGTGATTCCGGCATGCCGGTCAGGTCGGCAAATGCTTCATCGATGCTGTACACCTCAACCGCTGGCAGACGCGCTTCAATGATGCTCATCACGCGCTCGCTCATGTCACCGTACAGCGCATAGTTACTGCTGAACGCCACGATGCCATGGCGCTTGAGTTCGCCACGGATTTCATGGAACAGAGCACCCATCTTCACGAAGGGTTTGGCATCGGCGGAGCGTGCAATCACACAGCCGTCGTTGTTGCTCAGCACGACGATGGGGGTGCGCTGGAGGTCAGGCCGAAATACCCGCTCGCAGCTTGCGTAAAAGCTGTTGCAGTCGATAAGGGCAAACACCTGCTCAGGCATGGGTACGGTGATTCCGTAGGCTGTGACTTACTACGCCCCAGATCATCAGCTCGTCATCATCCAGTACGTAGCGCGGCGCGTAATCAGGGTGCTCGGATTGCAGCACATACGTCCTGTGACTTTTACCCAACCGTTTAACGAACACATCACCGTTTAAGCAGGCCACCACGACATCGCCTGGTTTTGCCTCCAGCGCACGACTGACTATCAGGTGGTCACCATCGAAGATGCCCGCTCCGGTCATGCTGTCACCGCTGACCAGCACGACGTAGGTGTGCGGTGCATTGATGTCCAGCAGCTCATCCAGGGACAGCTTGTGCTCCATGTGATCCAGTGCCGGGCTGGGGAAACCGGCCGGAATATGTGCGTCGAAGAAAGGGAGGCGTATGCGGCTGGCGTGGAGTGCGCCAAGGATCAGGGCGTTGCTCATGAGAAATTGCCGTTAACTGTATTTATGTACAGTATCCGGCAATTTTGAGATCCAGCAAGGCGCGTCTGTCGGCGTAGATAGGCATGTGCTCTAAATGTTTACGGGTGAAAAGTTTACGTATCGCCTCCAGCTGTTCAGGTGCCTATGGTTGATTCACTCAACCTGAGGAGGTTCGCCATGATCCTGCTGACTTCAATGACTGACCATGTGGTGCTGCTGAGTGTTTTGCTGCTGATGATCGGTCTGGCCAGACTGGCCTATGGCGGGCGGCAAACATGAAATCATCACTACGCGGTTGAATGCGCTGGCGGCCTACTTATTAGCTATTCGTGGTTGGGGCGTGAGCCAGCCCCTCGGTATGTCAGCCAAAAGGCTAGCATTCATGTAGCTCCAGAGCAGCCCGCGACCGCTGAGTTATCTCATCTCGCAGCCCTTGTGGCTTATGGACCTGAATGGACCCTGCGTGAGATAGCACCCACCACTTCAGCTCCCAACTGTCATTCACCGTAGCTGTAAGTCTTGAGCCGTCATCCTCTGCAACCAGCAGCATGTCATGTGAAATGGGGGCTTCTTGCAGAAGGCGGGCAAGGCCCTCGCTCACCCAGGCTTCAAGCTGAATCTTCTCGTGTGTACCAAACTGCATAGCGCCGCTATCGACATAGTCCTGCAGATTAAATCCATCGGGTTTGCAGCAGGCACTAGCGAGCAAGCGCGCCTCTTCGAATCGGTGAACAACGAATTGGCGGATGTCGTCGAAGGGTTCGGCGGTGGCAATGAGATAGGTGGTGTGTGCTCGCTGTACAAGACCCAGGGGGTTAAGTGTGAAGTTGTGGAACTGATTCTTGTGGGCTGAGTAGTAGCGGCAGCTGAGCTGGATGTCGTTCATCAATGCTTGCTGAATAATTTCTAAGAGATCGGCTTTGATCTCGGGAGGGGTCTGGGAGAGTTCTGGCTGTACGCTTGCCACCTTGTCCAGCCAACGAGCTGAAGGATTTTCTTCGCTCATGGCTTCCAGCTTTTGCCGGGCCAGGTTGAAGCGCGGCTCTAGTGTTTTAAGCATAAAGGCCGGAATCAATGGCCTGATGCTGTCTTCCACCAGCCGCAAGGTAAGAGCTTCGCTAAGTGAGATGCCAGGAAGCTCGGCACTTTTGCCGGGCATCCAGTGCCAGCCGTAGGGCATGCCTTTGCTGTTGCATTGCAGTGGGAACAGCCTGGAAAGCTCGACGAGGTCACGTTCGATGGTGCGCTTGGTGGTCGGGTGCCCTGCGTCACTGAGTAGGCTTTGCAACTCAAGCGTTGTGATGCCCGGACCCTTAGGAGGGAGTAGTTTGAGTAACTCCCACTGGCGGGTCAGCGTACTGCGACTGGTGGCTGATGGCACGGCGTTCATCCCTAAAATCGGCTACGTGCAGCATCATGATGTGCCCAAACGCTTCAATCAATGTTGGGGCGGTTGCTCAGCACAAAAACACCGCGATCTGGCGGAACATCACTGCGCAGCAAATCAGCCAACTCCAATTTAGGTTGCGGCATCTTCTGCTGCTGTGAATCCGTGAGGAGCTGCTGGCCGGACCCTAGGAAAAGGTCGGTTGAGACCGTCAACATCAAGCTGATGTCGTGTTGGTTTTCATCGTTCTCACCCAGCTCCCCGCTAAAAAACGCTTCACTAAATGCGCTGCAGATTTGCGCAGGTGTCGCCTCCAGCTCTTTTAAAACTTTATATCTCTTCCCCAGCAACCGCTCTGCAGCACTTTCGAAATCATCGGCGCTATAGGCTTGGGATGTTCCCGCCGCTGTATCAACCATATTCGCACTCCTGCCTTGCCGCTTAACCGATCTGTTTTGTTGGGTATTTGAAGATGACCTTGGGGCTACGTTCTACCACTCAGCAAAACCAATCGCTCTCATGGTCGTGGCGGTTTTTAAGCTGCTTTCGGCCAGTAACGCATCAACCACCTGATCGGAATTGGTGAATGGTTGGAAGCGTGCACGTCGTGCGACCAGTGCAAAGTCACCTGGGGTCAGGCAGCTTTGCCGAAGTAGTCGGGCAAGCTTGAGGCTGTCTGGCTTTTTGAGGCCCATTTGCCTTAGGTACTGTCGAAGCAGGTTTGTGATCTGTTCAGCGCCGAGGTAGTCGAAATTGATTTTCAAATCAAAGCGTCGCAGGGAGGCTTCGTCGAGGTTTTCCATCAGGTTCGTGGAAGCTATGAACAGTCCGCGGTAGCTCTCCATCTGCGTCAGCATTTCGTTCACTGCGCTTACTTCCCAGCTGTGGCGGGCCTTTCGACGGTCCTGCAGGAAGCTGTCAACTTCGTCCAAGAGCAAGACAGCATCGCTCTCTGCGGCCTGCTCAAATGCTCGGGCGAAGTTCTGTTCAGTCATGCCGACGTAGGGTGAGATGAGATCGGATGCCCGGCGAGTCAGAAGCGGCTTACCGAGTTGAATCGCTAACCAATGACCAAAGGCTGTCTTGCCTGTGCCCGGTGGGCCGTAAAAGCACAGGCGCGCCTCGCCATGATTGCGCAACCCGGTAAGAAGTTGGTCGAGAGGTATATTGGTATTGGCCAGGTCTGGGCTGTAGAACTCAGGCAATGCCTGCATGCTATTTTGCCCTAGGCGAGCAAACCCTTGGGCTTGCAGTGTGGCGTTGACCAGAAACTCGACTGTCGTGTCCAAGGTCGCAGATGCGTCTTGAGTCTGGCTGTTTGCAACGTCCATGGCTCGCGTGATGATGGCGGGCATCAGCTGTTCGTGATCAGCGAGCTTTTCGACTAGCGACTGAGTAAGGCGGTTGTCACTGGCGTTGCGGATGATGCCTTCGCGCTGAAGTCGAGGTGGGTTTTCCAACTTGAGCACAAGGTCGAAACGCCGGATGTAGGCATTATCCAACGCCCTGATGTTGTTGGTCAGCCAGAAGCAGGGGATTGGATTCTCCTCCAGCATGCGGTTGATCCAGCCTTTTTGCCGTTCTTGCCCACCCATGAACATGGCCATTTCATTGCTGCCACTGAACAGATCCTCGATCTCATCCAGCACCAGCAGTGTTTTTTGCTGGCTGAGTACGCACATGGCCGACCTCAAGGCGCACAGGCGTCCGTGGCGATCAATCGGATCACCGCTGTTATCGGTACATGCGATTTCGTAAAGCTCAGCGTGTAGCTCGTCTGCAAGCAGGCGTGTGAGCTGGCTCTTGCCGGTGCCGGGTGGGCCATAGATAAGGATGTTAACCCCGGGTTTTTTCGCGTCGAGTGCTTGCTGCAGATAGGGGCGGGTAATGTTGAGCGGGGTGTCGAGGTGAATAAAGTCTTTGGCTTCAAGCATGCTTTCGGGTGCAGGGCGAAAGGCACTCTGGAACAAATCGATAGCGCTACCTTGGTGGTGACGCACGGAAAACAGCAGATCCTTGTTGTTAAAGCCCAGCAGGTCGGACATGTGGTTGCGCACGCCGCTGCGCAGGTTTGCTTCAATTAAGCCTGACTGCACCAGGCGTCCCTCTGCCGAAAGACGCAAACGCAGGTCACTCTGTGGGATATCCAGCAGTGTGCTCAGCACCCTGACGAGGCGGTTGAATCCGATGTAGCCGAGCTGGTTGCAACAGTCATCTAGTAAGGCATCTGTATTCACCAGCGAGCAGAAACCGATCAGCTTTTGCTCGACTTCATCCAAGCCTATTAGCTGGGCTAGGTTTGCCAGATTCGCCTGAAGGTTGTCTGGTAATTCTGGTTTTGGAAATGCTTTATCGAAGAGCTTGCGCTCTCGGTGGAGTGCTGCAAGGGCCAGCTCCCGGAAATTTGCTTCCTGGGTGTGATCCCTCTGCCTGAGAAACGCAGGTATATGGAAATCGTCCTCATCATTACCCTCGACAGCCTTTATCAGCCAGTAGATGCCAAGCTCGCGAGCGACATCATCATCACTGAAGCAGCTGTGGTTGATGAAATCCCGATGGCCGCCGCAGTCGATCACCAACTTGAACATCCAGTTCAGGGCAAGCGGGCAGGTGTCCTGGTTGTGTGGGCCAGATTTGCGAGCGGCTTTCGGCATATGGAGTCCTCCAGAGAGTGTGGAGGCATTGTGGGAGAGGCTTGCGACGCAATACGTCGCAAGGCGTGCGCGGAGGTCTTTACTCGCGTGCGGGGGGTTAGGCTTCCAGCTCTCCCAAGAGCATTACTACAGGGTGAGATTGCATATGGTGGGTGGCAAGAACCTTAATGTGGTTGGCGTAAAAATTTATTTCTTCAATTGCGTTTCCAAGATCTGCATACATTTGCAGTGTTAACAATTTGTTGTCCGCCATAAGTACGGCGAGAAGGTTTCTAAAGCGGAAATACTTCAAGCTCTCCCATGGAACCTCTAGAGAGTCTTCGTATGGGATTATTTCTAGAACGAGGTTGCGGCTTTCGCAGGCTTTTAGGAGTTGTATCAGATCCGTAAAATCGTTTCCTGTCAGGCCGGGGTGTGTAACAGCAACGCGAATCAACCCGATGCCCTGCTCAGCCCATCTTATAAAATCATGCGTACCCAATTGTTGGTTGCATCTAACTTGGTAATGATTTTCGGGCAGTGCACGCAAGCAATTTGGTTGATCGAAATACAACGTTGCACGCTTATTATCCATGGGAGGGTAATAATCCAGCGGTGCATTTATGATAAATAGTAAGTCACTTAACTCAAAGCTAGGTACCGGATTTTCTGGGTAGAAATTTGTCTGCATGGTCTCAGTAAACGTAAAGAAATCCATGACACTAAAGCATGGGCCGTACTTCGGGAGATTGGTTTTTAATGGAGACATTGCGTGCCCTCACTCGGCAGTTTTCAGGCGAATGATCTTGCGGCTTACGGCCAGGCTGACCAGCCAGCTGATGAGTTGGGCGTAGTTGATATCCTCCAGCGCTGCGATTTGCTTGCGCGCCTCTTCTAGGCTGGCGAGCATTGCGCGCATTGCGTGAGCATCTAGCGTGTGAGTCAGCCCCGCTCTGGACATCAGCGTGACGGGTTCAAGCAAGGCATCGAATGCATCCTGCTGAATCAACAGGCGCGACAGATTGCTCAGTTGCTCCTGCAGATGCTCCGGTGGTTCAGAAGGGCTGAGAAAGCCGGCCAGGCTGATAATTCGACGACCCAGGCGCTTGGTATTTGAGGTTTCCTGCAGAAGAGATTCGAGGTTTTCTTTGATGAGGCGATCCATGGTGCGTCCCCTACATATAGTGAGCACCAATCGTGAATTGTGCCTGCGACGAAATGCGTCGTAAGCGTGATGCTGCAATCTTTAATGATTGATTCTCAGCCGAGCCGAATTCGCCACATACCTTTTGCCCCTTCCTCTACCCAGCCGCCTTCCAGGATGTTCGAACCCTCGAACATATGAAGAGTGGCCCTGCCATCAAAGCCATTGCCATGTAGTTCGAAGTGGCCAGGCCCCTGTTCCTGGCCGCGGTAGGACGTGTGCTCGCCGTCAGCTAAATACTCGATGGTGAGGATTCCAGCCTCAACTCGCACCTTGCACGGCTGATCCAGGGTTACGTGATCAGCTGCATAAGTTTCCATGTAGGAGTTTTCGTAGAGCATTTGAACCTCACTTGAAGTTTGTGGATGTTGAGACCAGCTAAGTCGATTTCAGTCTGGCTGAAACGATGCTATTTGCTAGTACAGCCACCCCTGCAGTTCATCCAAATTCACCACCACAATCTGCTGGGCCGTTGGCTTGGTATGCACTTTGGTCGTGTCGATCTGATAGCGCTGGAGCACGTACTGCACCAGTGCACCACGGGTCTTGATCACTAGCTGACCATCCTGCATGCCGTAGTCAGTTTCGATAATGGCTTGCTGCTCGGGTTTCAGGCGTGAGTCCGGCTCGATGATGACCTGCACCTGGCTGGTCCAGCCCGGATCTTTCTCGCGAGTCTTTTCGGTTTCGTCGTCCATCAACTCCGGCATGCCACGGAAACGGCTTAGCACAAAGTCCCGGTAATCCCTGTTCTTCTCGCAATACGCGCGCACATGCCAGCGCATGCCGGTGTAAATCAGCGTGTGCGGTGCAATCAATCGGGTTTCTGCTTCGGGTGTGGTGAAGGATACATACTCGCATTCGAAGCGAAGGCCTTCACGGCAGGCGCGCAGAAGAGGGCGCAGCAGTTCGGGGCGCACGGTGCGATCCGGCACTTGCAGCACTTCGGTGTGCGCATAAGCCAATGCCAGTCCTTCCACATGTGGGGCGCGGTCATGGTTCTGGTTGAGCAGGTGTAAATAGGCGCTTGCACTGTCGTCGATAAACAGTGGAGCGAACTGCTTGCTCGGCACATACCCCTTCAAATGCTTGTCATATTCCAGGTTCTGCGGAGCGTGTTCATTGATATAGGAGTTGATGTCCTTGGACGCTTGCTGACGGCTAATGCCAAAGCTTTGCATCAGGTGGTTCGTGGTCAGCCGACCCTCCCACCAGGCCACCGTCTCGATGAGACGATAGCGCAGTGCCAAATCCCAGCGTACCGATTCGATTTCTTGCTTGCGCTTCATGGCCCCTCCATCTGCTCGAAAACTTTACCTGTACGAGTAAACACTCTAGATGCGTAATTAAACATTACATATCTTGAGTGTCGCGTTCAAGTTGGCTTCAACGAGTCATCTGACACAGGGAGGATCAAGCGTGAGTTTGATGATGCTGTCTTGGGGGGTAGTAGGAGTCAGCATATTGCTGGTGGTCATTACGGGCATTGCTTTGAGCTTGCAAGTGCTGCGACGTCGTGAGGTTGTCTCTGCCTTGCAGGGTTGCCAGGACCAAGTAAAAGAACTGAAGGTTAGGATCTATCAGCAGGAGGATGAGATGCGCGAGCTAGCTGCAGGTCTGCGTGCAGAAAAAGCACATGTCGAACAGCTGCAGCGGCAAGTGAAATTTGCTGATGGGTTGAGGGTACAGTTACAGCGCGACGTGTAATCAGCAAATAGGCGCTGGTAACCCAGGCCGTTAGGCATAGCTTTCCTGCAAGGAGTTCGAAATGACAAACAGCACAGCCTTCACACCAACGAGGCGTAAACCGAAACAGATCAAGATGTTTTTCGTTATTGATATGTGGGGTATCGAAGGTCCATATGGCGACGGTAACTGGCACGAGCTCATTCAAAAATTTGCCAGCGAGTGGGCCTCGCAAAATCCATCTCAGGAGCCCGCAACGTTATGGTCGGTAGTCAGGGACTGCGACATTTTTGAGAACGGTAAGTCCTGCTACATGACTTCAAGCAGCAAGCTGCCCAGAGTGTTTTTTGATCATCTTGCCGGGGTCATGGAAAAGCACTGCGGTGCACATGTCGAGGTACTTGATGTGGATTTCGAGCTGCCATTTGGCGAGATTGAGGGATGGCGAGCCTACCTGCATTTTGAGCAGGGCAAGTTGTGGCTGCCTGACGATGAGGGTGGGTGGCATGAGGCTGTTGAATGATCTGGTCAGCTAGTTTTAGAGCCTTTACCGCGGGCTTTTGAATGGCTATGGTGGCCGGATAGTGGCTAGCCGACCCCATGCAGGGCTAGGCCTGCTGAGCATGAACGTATTCAAGCTATGCCTAGCCAGCTCAGCCATCTTTGCCTTGGTTTAGCCCGCGAATAAACTGGCAGAAGCGTTAAACCGCCAAGAAACCCATAAGGAAGTGACCATGTCCCGAACTCTGCTTGATGTGCAGCTGGCGCATTTACTTTATCCACTGCTAATTGAAGTAGCAGAAAGCCAAGGCATCTTGACCTATACGCAGCTGATTGAGCGGGCCAGGTTGCGCTACCCGGATGATCGTCGGGTAGCTAACTTGATTCCGGTGCGTATGGGGCGAATTCTCTGGGTGATTTATAACTTTGCGCAAGAGCGTGATCTGCCGCGTCTGACGCTGGTGATTGTCAGTAAGAAATACCTTGTGCCTGGCAGCGCGATGGAGCATCACGACATCGAAGCCGAGCAAAAGCGTTGCTACGCCTACGACTGGTCAACCGTAGACCGCAATTTTGATCTGTACATAGCTGACAGTGAGAAAGCAGTTACGCCTATCAAGTATGTGAAACAAGCAGTAGCCACGCAGCTTATGGCCGACCATTACAAAGCCCATCGTGCAATGTACCCGCAGGCAATTCGTAAGCTGCGCGACGCCATCATCGAGAACATCATGAACGGAATGACCGTTGAGGATGCCTTTGCCGTAGAGGCCGAGTTACTGCCGCTACAGCAGGCTGTTCCCGTCTGATCATCAGTTAATACTGCCGTAACCCTGCGACCCAAGTTGTCGCAGGGAAAGCTTATTTTGTCAGCCTGGCATCGCGCCGCCGCTGCAAATCTCAAGGATTGTCTGCATGTCATCAGCATTTGCGCCGGGCTCACGCGTTCTTATTCGCGACGAGGAATGGTTGGTCCGCCGGGTAGATCCGTCCAGCGCTGGCGGTTATCAGCTCACCTGCGACGGGGTGTCCGAGCTGGTGCGTGGGCGTACCTCGATATTTCTCAGTTGCCTGGAGGGTTCCATAGAGGTACTCGACCCAGCTAAAACTGAACTGGTCAGCGATCTCAGCCCCAAATTCAATGCCACTCTGCTTTATCTAGAAGCATTGCGTCGGCGCACCACGCCGGATGACGACAATATTCACCTCGGCCATCGCGCAGTCATGAATGTGCTGCCGTTCCAGCTCGACCCAGCTTTGCAGGCGCTCAAGCAACCGCGCACGCGCATTCTGATTGCCGACTCTGTAGGCCTGGGTAAGACGCTTGAGGCCGGCATTCTTACCAGTGAGCTGATCCAGCGTGGGCGTGGCAAACGCATCCTTGTGGTTACGCAAAAGAGCATGCTCACCCAGTTTCAAAAAGAGTTTTGGAGTCGCTTCTCCATTCCGCTGGTGCGTCTTGATTCTCTGGGTTTGCAACGCGTGCGCAACCGCATTCCAGCCAATCACAATCCATTCAATTATTACGACCGCAGCATTATTTCGATGGACACCCTCAAGACCAATCTTGAGTACCGCAACTACCTTGAGAAGGCGTGGTGGGATGTCATCATCATCGACGAGTGCCACAACGTTGCCGCACGGGCGGGCGAGGGTGGCATGTCGCGGCGCGCACGCTTGGCGCGCTTGTTGGCGACTCGTTCGGATTCGCTGATTCTGCTTTCTGCTACTCCACACGATGGTTCTGCGCGCAGTTTTGCCTCACTGATGAGCCTGCTTGATCCAACCGCCATCAGTGATCCGGACGATTACACAGCTGAAGATTTCCGTAACAAGGGCCTGGTAATCCGCCGTTTCAAGAAAGACATCCAGGCTCAAGTCAGTGCCGACTTCCAAGAGCGGCGCACCACTTGCCTGCGGCAGTCCGCCAGTGCCCGTGAAGATGCAGCCTTCCGTGACCTGCTCGCCATTCCGTTTACCCAGAGTGGCGAGCACCACCCCGGCAAACCGCAAGCACTGCAGCGCATTGGCATGCAAAAAGGCATGTTCTCCAGTCCCATGGCGGTGCTGGACTCTACTCGCCGGCGGATTGCTTTGCTGCAAGCCAAAGCCGATATCAGTGCTGATGAACACAATGAAATCGAAGCCCTAGAGGTATTCGCCGGTTCTTTGGAGCGTATTGATGCCAGCAGCTTCAGCAAATACCAGAAACTGCTTAGCCACCTGAATGGCGCCGAGTTTGGCTGGAACAAGCACAGCGCCGAAGATCGCGTGGTGATTTTCTCCGAGCGGATCGAAACCCTTAACTGGCTCAATACCGCACTGGCCGGTGATCTCAAGCTCAAACCAGAACAAATCCAAATTCTGCATGGCGGTATGTCGGATACCGAGCAGCAGAGCATCGTTGAACGCTTTGGTCGTTTCGACGACAAGATGCGCATTTTGTTGTGCTCGGATGTCGCTTCCGAAGGCCTCAACCTGCACTACTTCTGTCACCGCTTGGTGCACTTCGATCTGCCTTGGTCGCTGATGGTCTTTCAGCAGCGTAATGGCCGGGTCGACCGTTATGGCCAAAAGCATCAACCGGAAATCGTCTACCTGTTTACCGAAACTGACGTCGATAAAATTCAGGGTGATTTGCGCATTCTTGAAGTGCTGCAAACCAAGGATGAGCAGGTCAACAAAAACCTCGGTGATCCCGCCACCTATTTTGGCGTACACGATGCAGAGAAAGAGGCCGACAAGGTCGTCGATTTCATGGTCCAAGGACGCAGTGCCGAGGCGGTCAGCCAGGAGCTTGAGCACAACCTAGAACCTACCGAACAGAACGAAGCTGACTTCCTCCTTGCCTTGTTTGGTGGCGTCGATGATATGCCAGCAGTGAGCAGCCTCGATCAAATCAAACAGCCACTGTCATTGTTTTCGAGCGATTGGCATTTCGCCAAGGCTGCCATGAGCCAGCTGGATGCCAGTGCTGAACAGATTCAGTGGAGTGCTGATGCAGCCTCGCAAACCCTCACGCTGACTGCGCCAAGAGATTTACAGATACGCCTGCAACAGTTGCCGCGTGAAGCCCAGCGCGAGCGCTACACCCTCTGCGCTGATCCTCTGCGTATGGTGCAAAGTATTGAGCAGGCACGTCAGGCCCGTGCCGAAGATGACACCTGGCCGACCATGGATTACCTCTGGCCGCAGCACCCGATTATCGAGTGGCTGGGTGATCGCGTACTCACCACTTTTGGCCGCCATAAAGCGCCAGTGATTAGCTCGCCGCATCTCGCCGTAGGTGAGCAAGCCCTGATCATGCTCAGCCTGATTCCCAACCGCAAAAGCCAGCCAGTTCTGGTCGAGTGGCAAGTGGCCGTGCAAAAGCCTGGCGAGAGCTGGCGGCTGGAGCCCTTTGAGGCCTTTATTGCGCGTGCGCAAATCAGTGCCGAGGGTTTGCCCAACAGCGGCCAGCCGCGCGACAGCCAAAGCCTGCAAGCGGGGCTGCCGCAAGCCGTGCAGCTGATGCGTCAGCATATGTGCCAGCGCCAGCAGCAGTTCCAGACCGACATGCAAGCGCGCCTGGCCACTACCTTAGCCGAGCTTGCTCGCTTGCAAGGGCGTCAGGTCGAGCAGCTAGAGTTGGCCCTGCAGCAAAGCCAGCAGGATGAGCGCCTCAAACAAAATCGCCGCGAGAAGCGGGTGCAAGACATTCACCGGGTGTTTGATGAATACACCCAGTGGGTCAAAGACACCCTCACCACCGAGCCCGAACCCTATATTCAGGTGCTGGCCGCGGTTATCCGCTGAGCCGCCTCGCAAGGATACGTGCCACCATGTCTGTTGCCGAAACCGTACAAAGCTTCGTTGGTATTGCCAACGAAAACGAATTTTACAGCCACCATTACCTCGCCGAAGTGTTCAAAGACGACATCGGCGAGCAGCTCAAGCAATGGCAGGCCGCAGAGGACGCCGCCCCCGAACGCAAGGCCCCGCCGCACTTGTTACGCAGTGCCGCCCGTAGTTGGTTTGCGGCTCGCGCGCAGTTGCGCAGCTTGCGCGAACCGCAAGCCACTTGGCAGGCCTACAGCAAACTGCACCGTGAACTGTTCAGTGCGCTCGGTTATCAGCCGAGCCCCGCGCAGTGGGAGGGCGTGACGGGCTTGCCGGTGCCGGTTTGGCAGGTGATCCGCGACAGCCAGCATGCAGCAAAGCTGTTGATCGTCCCGGCCTTCAACCCGGATCAGCGCGATGAAGACCCACTGGAACACAACCTCAAGCCCCTGCATTACCAAGGCATTCCCGTACCCAAGGCATTGGCCGACCTAAGCATGGCCGAGGTGATCAGCGAAGCCGTGTTCGCCGCCGAACAGCCACCGCGCTTTGTCCTGTTGATAGGCCTGGACCAATGGCTGCTGCTCGACCGCTTTAAGTGGCCCAATAACCGTGTGCTGCGCTTTGACTGGGCCGAGATCCTCGACCGCAAAGAGCTGCCTACCCTGCAAGCCAGTGCCGCCTTGCTGCACTGCCAAAGCCTGGCGCCTGAGAGCGGCAATAGCCTGCTCGACAGCCTGGAAGAAAACGCCCACAAGCATGCCTTTGCCGTTAGCGATGACCTCAAGTACGCCCTGCGTGAAGCCATCGAACTGATCGGTAACGAAGCCCTGGCGCAGCTCAACCAGCGCGCCCAGGATGCCAGCAAAAGTATTCACTCTGGCGCGCATCAGGTAGACCCAGACCAGCTCAGCCTCGAATGCCTGCGTATGGTCTATCGCTTGCTGTTCCTGTTCTACATCGAGGCCCGGCCAGACTTAGGTTACGTGCCGATCAACAGCGAGGACTACCTCAAAGGCTACAGCCTGGAGTCCCTGCGTGATCTAGAAATGACCCCGCTGCACAGCCCGCAAGCGCGCGAGGGTCAGTATTTCGATACCAGCCTGCGCCAGCTGTTCAAGCTGATAGCCGAAGGCACCCACTTTGAGTCTCAGCACAGCCTGACTGCTGGCACCGTACAAGACGCTTTTGTGCTTGCACCGCTCGACAGTCGCTTGTTTGACCCGGACTCCACTCAGCTTCTGAACAAAGTCTGCCTGCCTAACTGGGTGTGGCAGGAGGTCATCCGCAAAATGTCCTGGTCGCCGGCCAAGGGCAAGCGCCGGCCGGGCCGGGTGAGCTACCAATTGCTGTCGATCAACCAGCTCGGTGCGGTGTATGAAGCGCTGTTGTCCTACCGTGGTTTCTTCGCTAAGGAAGACCTCTACGAGGTCCAGCCAGCGCCGAAGAAAAAGACCAAGGCTGCTGATGATGACGATGACAGCGAGGCAGATTACGGCGAACAAGCCGCAAGCGAGCAAGGCGGCAGCACCGATGTGATGGACAGCGCCTGGTTTGTGCCCGCCAGTCGCATCGGCGACTACCTCGACAGCGAGAAGGTCTTCGATACTGTCAACGGCAAACGCACTCTGCGCAAATACCCCAAGGGCCAGTTCATCTATCGCCTGGCCGGGCGTGACCGCGAGAAGAGCGCCAGCTATTACACCCCGCAAGTGCTGACCCGCTGCCTGGTGAAGTACGCCCTTAAAGAGTTACTGGTCGACAAAACTGCCGACGACATTCTCACCCTGCGTGTGGTGGAGCCGGCCATGGGCAGCGCGGCGTTCTTGAACGAAGCCGTCAACCAACTTTCCGAAGCGTATCTGGAACGCAAGCAGGCGGAGCTTAAGCAGCGCATTCCCCATGAGGATTACACCCGCGAGCTGCAAAAGGTGCGCATGTACCTGGCCGACCGCAATGTGTTTGGCGTTGACCTCAACCCGATTGCCGTCGAACTGGCTGAAGTCTCCCTGTGGCTGAACGCCATTTATGGCGAGCCGACCCACGACAAAGCCGGCAATAAACTGCCACCGCAACCGGCGCGCGTGCCTTGGTTTGGCTACCAGCTGTTCCCTGGCAATAGCCTGATTGGCGCCCGCGCTGAGGTGTACAGCTCAAGCTGCCTGATCAAGAAATGCCCGCAACTCTGGTATCAACAAGCACCACGCCGGTTGGATGTGAGTGCGCCGCAGCGCAAGGCCGATGAGGTGTACCACTTTCTACTGCCAGACCCCGGTATGGCGGCCTATAAAAACACGGTTGCCAAGGAGCTGTACCCGGCAGATTTTGAGCACCTTAAGGCGTGGCGCAAGCGTTTCAACGCACCGTTGGAAGACCATGAAATTGCTCGCCTGCAACAATTATCAAAACAGGTCGATGGTCTGTGGCAGCAACATCGGGAATGGCTGGCAGCCGAGCGCAATGCCACCGAAGACCCACTTGCCATCTGGCCCCATAGCGAGGCCAGTGCCAGCCGCAGCAGCCGCCAAGAGAAAGAGGCGCGGCGCACCCGCGGCCTGTTCAACCCCGATGATGATCATGCAACGCCGTACCGCCGCCTTAAATTGGTGATGGATTACTGGTGCGCCCTTTGGTTCTGGCCCATCACCCACGCTCAGCAATTGCCTGAGCGTGAGCAGTGGTGGATGGAGCTGGGCGCGATTCTAGAAGGCAGCGTGGTCGACTTGGCCCCACAAGGGCAGTTTGACCTGGCCCCGCAAGCGGCCGAGCCAGTGGCGCAGGTAATTATCCCCGCCATGCAAGGCTCGCTCGAAGGCTTTGATCTGCAACTGCCGCTAAGCAGCTCAGCCGCTGCGCCGCCACTACAAGACAAATACGGCCAGCTGCGCATTAGCCGTTTGCGCGAGCACTTTCCACGTGTGGTTGCTGTAGAGGCTATCGCCAACCAGCGGCGTTTTATGCACTGGGAACTGACCTTTGCCGATGTATTTGCCGGGGGTGGTTTTGACTTAGTGTTGGGGAATCCGCCTTGGCTCAGGGTCGAATGGAAAGAAGCCGGTGTTCTAGGCGAAGCTAATCCTCTATTTGCCATTCGTAAGCTTTCCGCCACCGTACTAACCCGCGAGCGTAGCCGGATTTTTGCAGCATTACCGCGCCTTCAAGGAGATTGGACGGCCGAGCTAGAGGAGGCAGAGGCTACTAAAAAATTTCTTAGCAGCTATCAAAACTACCCTCTACTTAAAGGTATGAAAACCAACCTTTACAAGTGTTTTATACCGTTGAGTTGGCTGTTGGCGGGGCGGGCTGGTGTTACGGGATTTCTTCATCCCGAAGGACCATACGAGGATCCAGAAGGTGGTGCATTGCGTAAAGTCTTATATTCCCGCCTTCGCGCACGCTTTCAGTTCGTTAATGAAATGTTGCTATTTCCTGAGGTTGATAATCACACGCGTTATAGTATTAATATTTATGGTCCGCTAAGAAATATTGCTGAATTTGATCAGATAAGTAATTTGTTTCAACCATTTACTGTAGATGAATGTTATGCCCATGATGGGGTGGGTGGTGTTGCTGGTTACAAAACGGAGGAGGGTAAATGGAATACTCGTGGGCATCATGATCGAATAGTTCTTGTTACTGAAAGTCAGCTGAAAATATACGCTCAGCTATACGATGAAAGTGGTGTATCTCCGCTTCAAGCACGACTGCCTGCGATACACTTGGGGGCTTTAAGTAATGTGCTAAAAAAGTTTGCTATTTACCCGCGTAAGTTGGCTGACTTAAATGGTGACTATTTTAGTACTCAACACTGGAATGAGAAGTTATCTCAAGACGATGGCAGTATTATTCGGCGATTAGAAAGTGACCGCTGTTTTTTCACAAGCGCTGAGAGTTGGGTGCTATCTGGCCCTCATTTTTTTGTGGCTAATCCGTTTAACAAAAACCCTAAACAGATTTGCTCTTCCAATAAGCACTACAGTCAAATTGATTTAGAGCTTATTTCCGATGACTATTTGCCACTTGCCAACTATCGGCCGATGAGTGATCGCGGCGAGTACTTGCGTCGTACGCCATCCGTCAGCTGGAGCGAGTTGGAACCGATTAGGGTGCAATGGGAGTATCTGACTTCTCTGGAGCGGGAAAGCATATCTAACGGTAGGCCTGGCGAGCACTACCAGGTCGAGCGCTCTCGTGTGAGGAAGGTGACGGAGTATTTCCGTTTGGTGAACAGGGAAATGATTGGGCCAGGCTCTGAGCGAACTATGATCTCAGCATTGGTTCCGCCGGGGGTTTCGCATGTACATACCGTGCTGGCCAACGCATTCAGATCAACTCAAGAAATGGTTTGGTTCTTGGCGTTCACTCAGTCGATTCCAGTTGATTTTATGGTTAAAAGCACAGGTTCTGGTCATGCCAATATTTCACTACTAGCTCAGTTACCAACCGCTCATGATGGGTTGCCGTCAACTCAATTAAGTCAGCTATCCATGCGAGTACTAGCGCTTAACTGTCTAACTAGCCATTACGCTCCACTATGGGCCGAAGTCTTTGATCCAGTATTCATCCAACAAAGCTGGAGCCATCCCGAAAACCTCCGCCTGCCGCAAGGATTCTTCGCTGCTCTAACGCCTGAGTGGCAACGCAATTGCGCCCTGCGCAGCGACTATGCCCGCCGTATGGCGTTAGTGGAAATCGATGTGCTGGTAGCCCAAGCACTCAAGCTGACCCTAGAAGAGCTGATTTTGATCTACCGCGTGCAGTTCCCGGTGATGCAAGGTTACGAGCGTGATACTTGGTACGACATCAATGGCCGTATCGTCTTCACCAACTCCAAGGGCCTGGTCGGTGTCGGCCTGCCGCGCAAACTCGGCAAAAAAGTTCAGCCCGTCACCCTGACCTTGCCCAACGGCACCAGCCGCAGCGGAGCTTACGGCTGGGACGAAATCCGCCAGCTACAAGAGGCCGGCCAGCTGCCCGACGGCAGCATCGTCAGCCATAGCGTTCTAAACGACACGCTGCCTACAGGCCCCTTTATGCAAGAGCGCCAATACATCGCGCCCTTTGCCCTGGCCAACCGCGAAGCCGACTACCGCATCGCCTGGGCGTTTTTCGCCAATCAGGCCGAGGGCAACTGACCCATGCGCTATGGACAAGGAAGTCGACGTATCAGCCTGCCGGTGCAACGGGTTAACGGGCAGTGGGAGTTTCTTTACGGCGGGGATGTACCGTTGCCCGATGGCACCATCGCGGAACTGGTGGTCGACAGCGGCGCGATTCGGGATCGCGATTTTCTCAAGCTGATCAGTCAGGAACTGGCGGTGCAGGTCTTGCCCCTGGGCACGCCCTTGTTGGTGGCGCTCAGTGATCAGAGCCATGGATGGCAACAAACCGCCGCGCATACCAGACCGGCTATTCCGTTGCAGTTTTTGCCACCCGGCAGCACACGGTTTGTCACGGTTCATATCGGGCCAAAGAGCAAACGCCAGAGCGACTTGTTCGCCGCGGACGAAGGCGGCCTCTGGCTACGCCAGATTGGCTTGGATCGTTGTGAGTTGGAGTGCAGCCCAATCCTGATGCCTGAAGGTTCAAGTAAGCAGGTAGCGCAGAGCCCTAATCACGCCTTCACCATGCTCTCGGAGCAATACGAGCAGCACCGTCTTTCACACACCGGCAACGCCTACACCCAGTTCTTTTACCAGGAAGCCGACGGCCAATGGCTGCCGCTCTCGGTGTTACGCGACGGTATGTTCAAGCGCGCAGAAACCTCGCTCATTCACCGGGCCTGGCAACAGCTGGAAACCAAGCTCGGCTGGTGCCATATGCCGCCCAGCCCAAAAACAGCGGTGCCTAAGCGTAATAAACCGGAGGCCGATGCCGGCCAATAGCGCAGTGTTAGTAGCTGTATTCGTGGGGTTGCAGCGGTTAACAGGTTGTTAATCAGCCAACTCGGTGCTGGTCACATTAGCAAGTAGGTGCAGTTTTATGCCGCGTACTCAAATCATCATCGAAGACCATGTAGTCCCTCAGCTGCTGACATCCGCCATTGAGGCGTATGAGATTCAGCATAAAGCGCACTTGAACGGCAAATCCCAAAAAGGCTTAGAAACCTATGGTTTGCTCTGGGGCTACTCGTTACCGGCACGCGGTGAAGATGTGCCCACTCGCTTGGTTGCGGTGTTAGCCACCGTGGAAACCTCGGCACTGCGCCATGAGGAATGGGTTGACCCAGATACTGAGTCGTTGCTTATGAAGCGCGATTTCTTTCGCGAATACTGGCCGCAACTGGAGCTGATTGGCACCTTTCACTCGCACCCTTATGACACTTTGGCAAAGGTTAATGAGGCCAAAGGCTGGCGTGGTTCCTCAATCGATACTGATGGTAATGGGGACTTTGCTCACTGGCCGGCTATTCATGAGGGTGTCTGCAGCGATATGACTAAGCTGGCTCACTTAGTCATTGCTGTCACCGCATTAAGCCGCAAAGGCACCGCCTGGCCCGAGCGCTTGCCGGGCGGTGAGTCTCCTACTGGCTACGTGCTGTCGGCCGGAGCGCGCAAGCTTTGGATTAAAGGTTATTGCACAACTCGTATTGAAGAACCGCTTGAGGACGCAGGTGACGATAGCGATGAGTTGGACTGCGAAAGTGTTCACGTTACTTATGAGGTCGAAGAAAACATCTTCCTCCAGATCCCTTCATTGCAGCAGCGCTTTGCTGATGAGTATCTGCGCAAGTAGGCAGTGTGTTGGCGTGGCCGAGTGGGCTATCTAAAAGCGTGACAGTTCGCTCTAAACGCGCCTGCCACATAGGCAGGCACCGCTAAAAACAGGGAGCATGGGCATGATTGGATGGATTCAGCTGTCGCGCAGTGCCGTGGCCAGTGCTGAGCAAGCACTAAAAGCTGACTCGCAGGGCGTGCGTGATGAAGTGGGCTTTTTAGCCTTGCATCAAGCTTTTTCAGATAGGTTTTTCCCCGGCACATCGGTATTGCATACGCGTCTGCGCTATGTGTTGTTTATCCCGTGGTTGATGGAGCGTGCGGGCGGTGATCCCGCGTTGTTGCGTAAATACGAGCTGGAGTTGACCAAGCAATTGAAGGATTACCCCAAAGGTAATCAGGGTGTGATCGGCGCTACCGTTTGGCCGGATGAGCCAAGTCAAACACCCTCGATGGCGTATTGGTCGGCGCTGAATCTTTGGGGCATCTTACGCCCGCGGGCTGATGGTGCTATGGCTTCGCGCCGGCAAACACTCAAGCGCATTGAAGCCATCCATCAGCAGTCTGCTGGCCGTCGACATGAGGTCGATGGCGAGCAGTTGTATGAACATGAGCCATCACCTTTTGCCCAATTACCTGCTCCGCCACTTGAATTACTGAAGGCTGGTGAGACGCTGGATTTTCGCTTGAGTAAAGATGAGCGTGCTTTCATGCGGCGTCAGCTTCTCGGGCTACGGCGCTCGCCAGAGTGTCCGGAGCAAAGTCTGTTGGCGCGTTTGGTCGAGGAGCGCTTGCCGGTAGCTGATATTGATACGCCGTGGGCAGACAGCATTCTGGCGGTGGCCTCGGAGGAGGATCGGCGGGCACTGCTGCTGGCAAAAAATATGTCTGCATTCGCGGGTATTGGTCGCGCCGTATATGCCGCTTTGGTCGAGCAACTGAAAGCCAATGGCAGTAGCGACTACCCGGTCCGCCATCGTGATCACCTGGATGAGATGGTTACTGTGCATGGCAAAGCAGCGCGCGCCCTCGACATTGATCAACTCAAGGCACTGATCCCAGGCTTGTCGACTCAACTGCTGGAAGTGCTTAACGTAACCCAGCAGTGGCTGAACTCGAAAACATCCGCCCTCACTGAGCTGCAGCCTATCTATGCAAATGCCGAGTCACTGCGTAAGGGGGCACGTGCGCGGCTGGCGAGCAGCTTAGCGGGGCAAAAGCGTCGTGCTGAGTGGGAGAGCGATGAGCATCCATTGGCTGAGCCGCTGCATTATCGCTGGCGCAATGTGCGTACGTTACTGACGGATCTAAGCGTATGAGCAATCACCTGTCCCACTTGGCTGTACTCGATCATTTGCGCCCTCCGCCCGGTTGGCGTACCGATGTTGCCGTGCTATCGACCTACTCTGCGCATACCTCGGTATTGGCGGCGGCACTCCTGGCGCTGGCTGGGCAAGATGATGAGTCCGCCTCCGGCACCCGTATTGGCTTGGTGCGTGCGTTAAGTGAATTACGCGGCAAGGTACATTTTGTTGTGCAAAGTGGACGTTTGACTCTGCCTGCCAACCCCGCGCCGGTAGTAGCGTTACTCGACCGTTATATCGTTCAAGCGCCTTTTGATGAAGGCTCTGAAGGAATGCACAAAGGCAAGTCCTGGCACGCCAAGTTTGCTCTGGTACGTCATGTCTCTGTGGCTGATCCAGAGGCCGGCGAGCGTTGGGTGTTTATGCTGGGGAGTCGCAATCTAACCCTGGATATGTCCTGGGATCTTGGCTTGGTACTGAAGGCCGGGAGCGACACTGGAGTTGACGGTAAAACAGCTGCGCAATTAATTGCCGGGGTTGGACCGTTGGCTGCCTCGCTGGCCAAATTGTTTCCTGCACTCAAGCATTGGTCTGCCTTCGCCGGTGCATTAGGCAAGGCTCAATGGCAGGTGCCACTGGGTATGACGGTGGCGCAGATCAACCTGATGTTGCCTGATGACGTTGGCCGCAGGATGCCTGAGGCTCCCAAAGATATAAGCCGGGTACTGGCCGTTTCTCCCTTTTTGGATAGCACGGCAGTGGCCACTCTGGCTCACTGGGGTAGTGATAAAACACAGCGTGAGTTGTTATCGATACGCCCTGAGCTGGCCAAGCTTGCTGGGCAGTCGGGTAAAGCACTCGAGGCTTATGGCTCGTTGCTCGTGCTGCCAGAGGCAGTCATAGATAACCGCCCTGACAACGCTATAGCTGCCGACGATGAAAAAGTTGCCGCCGACCAGACGGGGCTGCACGCCAAATTTATTTATGTCGAGCATGCTGCGGGCAGCACCTTGTGGCTCGGTAGCGCGAACCTCACTAACCGCGCGTGGAACAGAAATGCTGAGTGCTACGCCTGCGTGGATATCAAGGATGCACACAGTGAAGCCAGCAAAATACTGTTGGCCGGATTGAATGCTTTTATCGAAATGGCCCAGCCAGTAACACCGAGTGAGTTGCAAGAAGACGCTGCAGACGAAACGCCGGCAATGCGCTTGTCTAGCGCACGTGTACGCGTGGCTGCTCGCTTGGCGGGCGCTGTGCAAAAGACTGTAGAAGGCGTTGCAACTGTCCAGGCTGACGGTTTACCTCACCCAGTTGATGAGGAGATAGAGCTGTTCTGCGGCCGGTTAATGGGGGCGCCAATGCTATGGCCTCGTAACACCTCGGCGTTGAGTCTGGCGCACGCAGAAAACCTAGATACCGATTCTGACTGTATGCGTGTAAGCCTGGTTTTGGGCGCAGAGCGGGTTGAGTGGGTACAGGTGGTGGTATGGAATCCACCCTTGAATATGTCCCGTGATGAGGCCGTACTGAGTGACTATTTAGGGCCTAGGCAGATGCTTGCATGGATCCACGATGTTCTAACCGGATATGCCAATGGTGATGACGGTGGGGCTTGGGATGAGCCTATGCATGCTACCAAGTCGACTGCGCGCAAAGCCCTTGCCATTGGCTTGCCGAGCATGGAGCAAGC
The DNA here is from genome assembly GCA_018827205.1 of Gammaproteobacteria bacterium. Classification (GTDB taxonomy): domain Bacteria; phylum Pseudomonadota; class Gammaproteobacteria; order Pseudomonadales; family Pseudomonadaceae; genus Aquipseudomonas. Next base: position 39,923 of record JAHJXZ010000266.1, read on the forward strand.
CCTGCGTCTGTGGTTGAAGGATCGTACGAAGTTGGACGAAGTGGACCGTATTCTGGCTATTTGGCAGAAGCGGCGCGCTACGTCGGTTGTAGATCCCGAAATGGAAAAACATTTGCTGCAGTTCACTAAAACCTGGGGTGCGTTACGCAAGGGATTGGCGATGCATAAGCGTCTGGGTAAATCATGAGTATCGAAGCAAAACCGTTCCAGCTGGCCACCATTGCCGCGGCGGTTAAAACGTTAAAGAAAACGTCAGGACCTCGCCGCTTTCTGGTCGCCGACGAAGTGGGCCTGGGTAAAACAATCGTTGGCAGTGGGGTCATTCAGGGCTTAGCAAAAGCTCCGGCTGCCAGTGGCCAGCCGTTCTCCGTGCTTTATGTGTGCTCGAACCTTGGTATTGCTAAGCAAAACATTGATCGTCTTTTAACTTTTTTGTCTGAGGATGAGCGCAAGAGCGCGATTGCTAGCGTTGACCGGCCAAGCCTACTAGCTACCAGAGCCAAGCCGAAACATAAGCACTATCACGTGTATTCGCTGACGCCTGCAACGGCAATCCCTACTCGTAAAGGTCAACGACAAGATGGCCGCATGGAGGAGCGTGCGTTGGCGCTGGTTCTATTGCAGCTGATTCTTCCGTCCGAGAATGAGTCAATCGAGCAAATATTTAGGGGGGCAGCTGGTGAGCCATCCTTCGATGGCTGGGTTCGTTATTACCGCCAGCAGTCGCTCACTGGCCAGCTGGGTGGGAATGAGTTTAGGCAGTTATTCCGTTCGGCATTACGTGAGACTTTAGGCCTAAAGGCCGGGCAGCATTTGCCCGCACGAATTAACTCGATGCTGGCTGAAGACGTTCAGCATTCGGATTTGCTCGGCGCGGCGCGTACTGCACTTGCAATCGCAGGGTTACGAAGTATCAATCCGGGCTTGGTGATTTTTGATGAGTTCCAACGCTTCCGGGATTTGACTGATGAAGATGTCAGCGCTGTGGGTGACAGCAGTGAAGACACTGCGCGCCTGCGTGATCGTGCTGCGGCGCTGGTGCTAAAACAAATTCGCGGTAGCGCTGACGCGACGGGCCCGGCGCTATTGCTTCTATCCGCAACGCCGTATACGCCTTATCGAGGGCGAAGTGAGCCTGTGGGTGTCGGTGATGGCAATTCAAACCAAAGCTCAGATTTTTTTGATTTAGTCGGCTTTCTGGCAGGCAACGTCACTCATGCGAAAGAAGCTAAAAAATTATTCAGCGAGCTTAGCGAGGAACTGCGTAAGGGGCTCATTGATTCGGCCCGTGGCCAAGAGCTTCGACGTGCATTGATTAAGAAGTTGTCGCCGCTAATGTCACGGACCGAACGGCCGCAATTGCCGAGCACTGATGGTGCCGCCGCGGATGATGCGTCGGTTATCGATGCGGAGTTATTGCCTTGCGATATTGCCCAGTTCTGCCTGATGCAAGACAGCTTCAAACCTGAAGATTATCAGTGGATTTTGCCGTTATGGCAGTCAGTTCCATTGCCAATGCAGACACTGGGAAGTCGTTATTTGGCTTGGAGGCGCAGTGAGGCTCCGAAGCAGGCAGTGCTGACCAAGGGCAAAAGGAACAAATATAAATTGCCCGGGCAGTTACCTCATCCGGGCTTGAGAGCCCTAATGAATGCGATTTCTGGCCCGCAACTAACGCTGCCATGGACAGCTCCGTCATTGCCCTGGTGGCCATTGAGCGGCGGCTGGAAACCTACCGCCGGTGATAAGTCAGTAAACGGCAAACTGCTTGTTTTCAGTCGGTACCGAGCTGTACCAACAGCGCTTGCAGGGCTAATTAGTTATGCGACGGAGGCTCAGCTCAGTACATCAGTGAGCGGTGGCAGAGCGGGTAATTATGAGCAGGCAAATAAAAGGCGCTGGCTGCAGGCTTCGGAAAAAAGATCGGGGCTGCTAGAGCTATTTCACCCTTCACCGTTTCTAGCCGATCTTGATCCGTTAAAGGCCCCGCTAGGAAATTTACGGAAGGTTAAGCAAGCGGTTGAGCAACAGCTGCGAAGCAAGCTCAAGCATCTAGGCGTTCGAGTAATAGCCGATGGCAAGCAAGTATCTCGTAAACCTTGGGAGTTGTTAGCGGCCATTGAGAGCAAGGCAGGTCTTTGGGACGGCTCGTTAGCCGCTTGGCAGTCGGTGGCTCCTCATTCTTTGAATGAGGAGCCTTCTGGTGCTCTTGACGCTATTTTGCAGAACTGGAGTAGTGCTGCTTCTAAGGACTGTAGCGTCATAACGGGCAAGGAATTTTCAGCACTTGCTGCGTTAGCGCTCGACTCCCCAGGTATCGTGCTGTTGCGTGCGCTGAGTCGTCACTGGCCTGCCGCCAGTGAGCACCTGCCGCAGATCGTGTCCGTTACTTGGGGGCGTTTACGCACCTATCTGGACAAGGCCTGGTTTTACTTGGCGCTTGCTGCGAAGGATGGCGGAGGCTACCCAGATGCTCTAAGAAGTGCAGTGCTCAATGGCAATCTTGAGTCGGTACTTGATGAGCACTTTTGGTATCTATCCACGGGCGGTTCAGGCGACTGGTCTGAGCTACTGAAAGACTTTGAGGTTAGCTTAGGACTGCGTGATGCCAACGTAACGTTTCACGACGCAGCATCTGCTAATCATAGTGATGAGCAGGACGTACCTGCATTTACGCTTCGTTGTCATGTTGCGGTGCCTTTAACCGAGGGCCGCAGTAAAACCTCCCAGGTTGCTCCCGATGGAGTAGAGCAGGATGCCCCCATTCGCTCTGATGAGATCAGGAAAGCCTTCAATAGCCCGTTTTGGCCCAATGTTTTAGTGACGACATCAATTGGCCAAGAGGGTATAGATCTGCACCCGTGGTGCAATGCGCTGGCACATTGGGATCTTGCCTCCAGTCCCGTTGCGCTGGAGCAGCGTGAAGGTAGGATCACTCGTTTCGCTAGCCTGTCTGTACGCAGAGCTATTGCACAAAAATTAGCTATCGATATCGACTCAATTCCTGACGACGTTAGTCCGTGGTCCACGTTGGCCGGCCTTGCTGAAAAAACGCTAAGTAATGATTCCGGACTTTCGCCCTGGTGGGTTGTTGAGGGCGCGCGCTGCCATAAGTATTTTTTGGCGGTGCCTGGCAGTGAGCAAACTGAACGCTACGATGCGCTCGTTAGAGAACGAGCGTTATACCGGCTGGTTTTGGGCATGCCTGATCAGGTTGATCTAATGAGCATTCTCGACGCAGAAGACAAAGGTCTTGATCAAGCAGCGATTCGAGAAGCCTGTATTGATTTGTGCGCATACAACATCCACAAATCTAAGAGTGGCAAATAGCGTTCATGCTTGGCTTTTAAAACGTTAATTTTACCGCCAGCGCGCCATTAATATTTGGATGCAGTAATTAGAAGGACATGACTTGAAATGCTGCCACCGCTGCTAACACACGACATTATCCAAGGCCTTAAACAGTTTCTGATCACCGGATTCGAACCGTCTAACCCATTTTTTAAGGGCTTGATGCAGCGCTATGTAGCTGACGAGCAAGCTTGGTTGAAGGGGCCTTTTTTACAGCTTGGATTGCCGTTTCGTACCGGTAGCCAGGGTGCTGGATTTTTCCCCGGTTTGACCATGCAACATGCCGGTTACGTGCATCAGGAGAAATCTTGGGAGCGGCTGGCAAGTGACAAAATGGCGGCCAATACACTGGTGGCTACAGGGACCGGCAGCGGTAAAACGGAGTGTTTTTTGTATCCGTTGTTGGTGCATGCAGCGCGTATGCGGGCTGCTGGTGGTGATCAGGCCAAGGGCATCAAGGCGCTGGTGATTTACCCCATGAACGCATTGGCTACCGATCAGGCTCGGCGCTTTGCTGAGGCGGTGGCTGAGTTCCCCGCATTTGCCGGTTTGCGCGTTGGTTTGTTTGTCGGCGGGCAGAGTAAGGGGCAGAGTGGCAACCCTGTGATGACCGCTACGGAGGTGATTACTGATCGTGAGGTTATGCGTCAGCAGCCGCCAGACATTCTGCTAACCAATTACAAGATGCTCGATTATCTGTTGATTCGCCCCAAGGACCGTCAGTTGTGGGCGCACAACACGCCGACCACGCTGCGTTATGTAGTGGTTGATGAACTGCACACTTTTGATGGCGCTCAGGGTACGGACTTGGCGCTGTTGCTACGCCGGTTGCGGGCTCGCCTGCAGACGCCAGAAGGTCAGCTGATTTGTGCGGGTACCTCCGCCACCTTGGGCGGGAATGCCGACACCTCGCCGCTGCGTGAGTATGCCCGGCAGGTGATGGGCGGCGAGTTCCCGCCCGAGTCGGTGATTACCGAAGATCGTCGCACCTTGGCGGAGTTTTTAGATGGTGCCAGCACTGAGCATGTATTCGAGTTTGCTGAAGATCATCTGCATTTGCTAGATCCGTCGCGTTACGCCAATCAGGAAGAGGCGATCAAGGCTTGGTTTGGCGTGTTTTTCCCAGCGTTGCCGCTGCCTACTGATGTTAGTCATCGTGAATTCAGGGCCGAGCTTGGGACGCACCTCAAAAGCCATCTACTGGTGGAGAAACTGCTCAAGCTGCTTGATGGTCGTGTACGAATAATGGGGGAGCTGGTTGAGGAGCTGCGTGGCAGCCTACCGACACGCTCCAGAGTCTTGGCTGAACCAATACTGGCGGCGTTGGTAGCTTTGCTTGGGTGGGCTCGCGACCCGGCTGTCCCTGCTCTACCGCTGCTAACGCTACGTCAACAGCTCTGGTTGCGTGAGCTGCGGCGGATGGTGGCGCAAGTACAAAGTGTGGCGCAAAACGTCAGTTTGGTTTCGTCGGTCGACCTGAAGGCCAAACCAGGCGGGGTATTTTTACCTTTGGTGCAGTGCACGGAGTGTCGTACCACCGGCTGGCTTGGGGTAAAGGCTGATGGTGGTGCCAAGGTAAGTAGCGATCTGGAGTCTATTTACAACGCTTGGTTTGATCGACGTCCGGAAATTATGCGGCTCTACCCAAAGAGTGGCTTTCCTGCGGCCCCGCAAGTGGAGTGCGCGCAGCGGTTTCTCTGTGGCGAATGTGGTCATGTGCAAGGTAAAGGCGAACAGTGCACAGCCTGTGGTTGCGATAGCTTGGTGGAGGTTATGCAGGTCACGGCAACCACCACTAGCGAGCGCAACAATGCCGTATTTAATTGGCACGATTTAACCTGCCCCACTTGCGCTAGTCGTGATCGACTGATTCTGCTCGGTGCCCGAAATGCCACGCTGGGTGCGCAGGTTATTGAGCACAGTTGGGCGAGCCCATTTAACGATGACAAAAAGCTGATCGCCTTCTCTGACTCTGTGCAGGACGCTGCGCACCGGGCCGGTTTTTTTTCTGGGCGTACATATGGCCACAACACGCGTATAGCGATTGCCCAAGCCTTGCATGAATTAACTGCTGCGCAGGGTACTGTGCCTTGGACGGTATTCTTGCAGCAGCTGCCGGAGCTGTGGCTCAAGCGCTTTGGGCGTGAGCGTTTCGTTAGCGAGTTTATCGGCCCAAACATGCTCTGGTTACAGGACTGGGATAAGTTGGCTCATGAGGATGAGTCGCTCGGCCAAAACAGTCGCTTACCGGAGCGGGTGGCCAGGCGTCTGGCTTGGCAGGCGTTTGTCGAATTCACTTATTTGAACCGCCGCGGTCGTTCGCTGGAGCGTGTTGGTCTGGCTACTGTGGCGCTCGACTTGGAGGCTATCACTGCAGTTGCTGAGCGCTTAAGGCCAAAACTTGCAGAGCAACTTGGGTTGCGTCAATTGTCTCAGGCGACGCTGTGGCAATGGATATGGGGCTTCATGACCCATTTGCGTCAACGTGGAGCGGTGTCACATCCTGAGCTGAGTAACTATGCGCAGGATGGCAATATATTTGGCTTGGTCGAAGTCGGTGAACGTCGTAACTGGATGCCATCGATGGGTACGCATACTCCGCGGCCGATATGGTTGAGTTTGGGGCAGCACCGTGCTTTTGACCGTATCAGTAGTCAGTCGGGCAATTGGTATTTCGGCTGGATGACCACGTTGTTCGAGCGCGATGAAGTGCTGTTGGCCCGCAACATTGTTGAGCCGATATATCAGCTGTTAATTTCTGAGTTGTGCTCAGAAGGGCTGCTGGTGCGGGCGCAGAGTGATACGTTGGGCGACAGCGTGGCGCTGAATGCCGAACGCTTGCAGTTGACTCATAACGTTTGCCATTTGCTCACAAACAATAAACTTCGACCCTTATGTGTCCCTTTAGCTGCAGCCGAGCAGCTGATGGACTTGCCTTGTCTTGAGGCGTTTACCGAGCGTTATACGCAGAGCTGCGAGCAAACGCAGAGTCGAGTGCAGGGTTATCTTCAGGCTGATGTGCGCCGGGTCATTTCGGCCGAGCATACGGGGTTGCTTGAGCGTCAGCCGCGGGAGCGACTAGAGCAGCGGTTCAAGGCCAGGCCAGAACAAACTCAGCCATGGTACGAGAATCTGCTCTCGGCAACGCCAACCTTAGAAATGGGTGTCGATATTGGCAGCCTGTCGTCCGTGCTGTTGTGCTCGGTACCGCCAAGTCAAGCGAGTTATCTGCAGCGAGTTGGCCGAGCAGGTCGACGTGATGGCAACGCTCTAGCCACCACACTGGCCGATGGCAGCAGCCCGCACGATTTGTACTTTTTCAATGAGCCAAGCGAGATGCTCAGCGGCGAGGTTTTGCCGCCAGGGATTTTTCTGCAGGCCGCTGAAGTTCTGCGTCGTCAGCTGTTGGCATATTGCCTGGATGATTGGGTCGGCACCGGAATAGATGATTCGGCGCTACCGGAAAAAACCAGCACTGCTCTCGATGCTATTCATGCAGTAAACGAGCGAAGCTTTCCGTTTTCGTTTATGAGCCATATGCAGGTTAACGAGCCGCGTTTACTGGCAAGTTTTATCGCTATGCTCGGCGACGATATTGATGATCGGGTGCGCCAGCGTTTGCAGTTTTTTATGCAAGGTGGTGAGGGCGAAGACTCTCTGCGCATGAAACTGTTCCGTACACTGGAAGAGCTGGGTAAGGAGCGTGCTCTGTATAAAAAGCGCCAGAGCAAACTCAAGGCCGACATCAGTAATTTGAAAGCCAAACCTCAGGACGATGTAACCATCGAGGAAATTGATAGTCTTGACCGTTTGCGTGGCATGGCCCAGCAGCAAGCTAAAGCGATTAATGAGAAGGATTTGCTCAATACCCTGACCGACGCTGGTTTGATCCCCAACTATGCCTTCCCAGAAGCAGGCATTCAGCTGAAGTCGATGTTGTGGCGCAAAAAACAACAAGGGGAGGAGGGCTCAGGTAATTACATCACGCTGCCTGCCATGAACTTCGAGCGACCTGCATCTTCGGCGCTGTCGGAGTTTGCTCCGCAGAATCGTTTCTTCGCAAATCAGCGCAAGGTTGAGATCAATCAGATCGACATGCAGTTGGCCAGCCCTGAGCGTTGGCGGATGTGTCCGTCCTGCCATCACATGCAGAATCTCGAAAGCCAACCAGATAGCGACTCTGAGTGCCCGCGTTGTCACGATGTGATGTGGACGGATGCTGCTCAGGTCATGACCCTGCTGCGCTTTAAGCAGGCAGTGGCCAATAGCGATGACAGTAAGGTACGTATTGACGATAGCAGCGAGGATCGTGAGCCAAAGTTCTACCAGCGTCAGCTACTGGTGGACTTCAAGCCAGAGGACATTGAGGTGGCTTGGAGCTTAAAGAGCGAGAGCCTGCCCTTTGGTTTTGAGTTTATTCGCCACGCACAGTTTCGTGACATCAACTTCGGCGAGCGTGGTAAGGGCAGTGAAACTCTAAAGGTCGCCAACCAAACAGCCATACGGTCTGGTTTTAAATTGTGCAAATACTGCGGCATGGTGCAGAAGCCCCCGCGGCGCAAACGTGATGCTGTGGATGAGCCTGTGCAGACACACGCCATCGACTGTGAAAAGCGTAAAAGTGAAGATCCACTCAACTTGATCGAGTGTCTCTATTTGTACCGAGAGTTCGAGTCTGAGGCATTGCGCATTTTGGTGCCGTTTACCAAGGTAGGCATGGATGAGAGGGTGGTGCAGTCGTTTATGGCGGCGGTCCAGCTGGGCCTGAAAAGACGTTTCGGTGGCAAGGTCGACCACCTGCGTATGACCACCCATGAAGAACCGGGTAAAGATAATGGCCCCGCCCGGCATTACATCATGCTGTATGACTCGGTCCCTGGCGGTACGGGGTATCTACACCAGTTGCTGAGTCAGGACGCACAGACGTTGAGTGACGTTCTGCGCATGGCCTCCGAGCAATTAAACAGCTGCCGCTGTAATGCAGAGCCAGACAAAGATGGCTGCTACAGCTGCCTTTATCAGTATCGACTCGGTCGGGCGATGAATCAGGTCTCACGTGATTGTGCGCGGGATATTTTGGATGAGCTATTGGGCTCGCTAGATATGCTGGAGAGGGTTGATTGCATCAGTGATATCGAGATCAATCCGCAGTTTGACTCGCTGCTGGAGTCACGCTTTATTGCCAGTTTGCCTCGACTTGGTAGTGAACTTGGGCAGCCGAAGGTTCGCTTGGTCAAGGATGTTGTCAAAGGCAAAAGCGGTTATCAGCTAACCGTAGGCAGCGAACAATATTGGGTAGAGATGCAGGTTGAATTGGCTGAGGCAGATGGTATTGCCGTGGCCTGTAAGCCTGACTGCGTAATTTGGCCAAAGCTCAGCCAGTCACCTCGTCGCCCGATTGCCGTATTCTGCGATGGCTGGGCTTATCACCAGCCCGTTCTGGCCAGCGATGCTCTAAAACGTTCGGCGCTGGTAGGTAGCGGGCGTTTTTGGGTTTGGTCTGTGACCTGGGACGATGTCGAGGCTGCCCTCGATGGTAAATCTGCAACGGCCCTCGGATCACCTTTCGGTAGTCATGTGCAAAACAATTTGCCACCGAACATGACCGTGGATAAAACCCTGCTGCTGCTGCACTCCATTGCTCTGTTACTCCATTGGTTAGCTAGCCCTACACCTAACGGGGTGGATGCTTTTATGGGGCTTCAGCTCATTAATATGCAGGGCTTAGCAACCCAGTTGGTATGTCTGCCGACAGATGCGGAAAAGCTGTCGGCAATGACCGCAGAACTGGGCAAGCTTTGGCAGTTTTTACCTTCGGCCCTGCAGGAAAAACCACAGCGGGCAAGTGTTGCTGGCTCACCATTTGAGGCTGAACCTCGTATTCGGTTGTATTGGCCGCACAGTTGGGCATCAGCAGGGTCGCCAGCAGAGCAGTCTACTGGGCTATTTGTTTTGAATGACAGCAACACAGATGACAAACAGTTACATACGCAATGGCGTCATTGGCTAAGTTGGTACAACCACCTCCAGGTCTTACCAGGAATGCTGCTGGCAACTAGTAAAAGCTTGGCCAGTGGTGATTTCTCTGCCCTTAGCAAAACGCTAGGGGGTAAGCCTGCAACACCTGGGCAGGGTGAGGACTCAGCTTGGCAGGCAATATTTAATCAAGTGGTCAAATCAGTTAAACCGGGGCTTGAGCAGTTAGTTACGCTGGGTGTGGTACCGCCGGATGCTGTCGGCTATGAGTTGCCTAGCCTAGATGGTGATGTTCTGGCAGAGGCCGAGCTAGCCTGGGTCGAGAAACGCTTAGTACTGCTGCTGGAGAATCAGGATGACTACGCGCCAGAGTGGCAGACACACGGCTGGCAGTGCGTAATTGCCGCTGGTGAAGAATGGCCTGAGCAGTTAGCTGCCCTGATTAATGCTTAAAAAGGAGTTTTTGGTGAGTATTCAACCTAGAGTGGCATTGTCGCAGGACTTCCTACGCAACCTCAGCCGCCTGCCGAGTCAGGTGCAGGCAAAAATTCTTAAGTGGGCCATTAAGTTTCAGGCAGACCCCAAAGGCAACGGTATCAATTACGAAACCATTAATGCCGCAGCGGATCCTAATTTACGTTCAGTGCGAATCGACCAAGATTGGCGAGGCATCGTCTTCAAACCGCCGGTGGGTGATTTGTATGTTCTGCTCTACGTTGATCATCACGATGATGCTTACCACTGGGCTAGTCACCGCAAGATGGCGATTAACCCAGTAACAGGTGCGATGCAGATTGTTTGCCTTGAAAGTGTGGTTGAGCACGTTAGTGTTCCTGCGCCGGCCCAGGCCCTCCAAGTTGTTGGGTTATACGTCCAATACTCTGATCATGAGCTGATGAGTTTGGGGGTGCCTGAGGAGCTGCTGTTAACCGTACGCAAGCTGGTTAATGCCGATGAGCTTGATGCTGTTCAGGCGGAGCTTCCAGTTGAGGCCTACGAGGGACTTTTCTTGCTGGCAGCAGGGGACACGCTTAATCAGATTCTGATGTCGCGTGAAACTCGTGTCGATCAGGTAATTGATACCAGCGACTTCATCGAAGCAATCAAGCGCGCAGAGTCGCTTTCACGCTTTGTACTTGTCGACAGTGATGACAGCATGACGGCCATTCTTAATGCGCCGTTGGCGCAATGGCGGGTGTTTCTGCATCCCACTCAGCGTAAGTTGAGTATGGGGCCGCGCTCCGGCCCAATGCGGGTGTTGGGCGGTGCAGGTACCGGCAAAACGGTGCTGGCCATGCACCGGGCCAAGTGGTTGGCGGAGCAGCCGGCGGCGGCCAACAGAAAGGTATTGTTTACCACGTTTACGCGAAATCTGGCCTTCGACATCGAGAGTAACCTTAAATCGTTCTGCCCGCTGTCAGTGCTTGAGCGTATCGAGGTGAAAAACTTGGATGCTTGGGTACATGGCTTCCTGCGTCATCATCGCTACGAACACAAAATTCTCTATAACCGCAAGAAAGAGGGCGCCGATGCATGGGCGTGCGCAATGGCAATCAAGCCAGATGAGCTGGGGCTGGATGAAGGCTTTTACGAGCGCGAGCTGGAAGATGTCGTGCTGGCACAAGGCATCGATAACTTGGATGACTACCGAGCCGCTCGACGGGCTGGCCGTAAGGTTATTTTGAGCCGTAGCAAGCGAGATGCTATCTGGCCGGTATTTGAGGAGTACCGATCTCAGTTGTCCAGTCGACAATTGAAGGAGGTGGACGATGCCTACCGCGATGCAGCTCGCTTGCTAGAGGAAAAACCAGAAAGTTTGTACTCATCGGTAATCGTTGATGAAACCCAGGATTTTGGCCCACAAGCCTTGCGATTGATTCGTGCAATGGTAGCTCCGGGAGAGAACGATTTGTTCTTTGTTGGCGATGGCCATCAGCGCATCTACAAACGTAACACTGCCTCGATGAGTCGCTGCGGCATCAATATCCGTGGCCGTTCGCGCAAGCTATACCTTAACTACCGCACGACCGATGAGATTCGTAAGCAGGCAGTGGCTTTGCTTGAGGGCTGCGAGATCGATGACCTCGATGACGGCAAAGACGACAACAGTCGCTATAAGTCGCTGTCACATGGCCCAGCACCGATACTTGAGAGCTTCTCTGGTCTTGAGCAAGCTTTGTCTAAGGCAGTGGAAGTCGTGAATGTATGGGGTAGTGGACAGCAAGCGGATAGTAATAATTTAGCCACGACCTGTGTAATGGCAGGCTCCCAAAAATTGCGAGATGCGTTAGCCCAGCACTTTGCCAGCAAAGGTTTTGCTATCAGTGTGTTGGACGCCACAGCAGCAGATACCGCACCTGTGGAGAACATTCGCTTTGCCACAATGCATCGAGCTAAAGGCTTGGAATTCGATCATGTGATTGTCGTGGCCGATGCCCTTCTGGACGAAAATATGGGGATTGATCCTCGCTTGGTGTACGTAGCAATGACTCGGGCAAAGGTGCGGGCGGCTCTGCTGCAGGCATAGCGGGTTCTGTTATATGACTTCTGCGATTACCCAGAACAGCCATGCTCCGCATCGAATGATCAGCCAGCCATTCACCAGCGGCGAATGAAAAAGCTGTTTTTTGACAACAAAGGCAGCCGCTACGCGAAGGCAGTTGATCATTTTGCTCCTTTGCTCGGTTTCGCTTCACATTCGTTACGCTGACCTCACAAACGATCAAAACGCCCAACTGCCCCATACTTGAAGGCTTCAAGTATGGGGGGAGGGGGCGTACTTGAAGAATCGCCTGGACGGCTGCTTCAAGTACGCCCCATCCCTGAGGTTTGTTGTCAAAGCGTAGCCAGCCCGGCAGGCCGTGCTGAAAAGGCGACTATGCCGACGATGATCGATATTCGCGACTGTCTAATGCTGGACTAATGGTAGCCAGTCGGTTACAGAAAATTCAGATAAATTATTGATTTGTATGGTTTTAATATCGAAATATAACCGATAAAAGCAGTGCCAGTTCGGGCGCTCTTCTTGCCAAAAGTGGCAGTTTTCGTGTCTGTATTGGCCGTTTTGGGTGCCCAAACAGGCAGTCTTGATGCCGCTTACGGCACAGCAAGTGTATCGCGGTGTGAGTTTGCGACAGCCTTGGTAAGTCGCACCGGTGTCTTGCGATACTCCATGAGTGTCGCAGCCGCTGTTGCGACATGGTGGAGGTATCGCAGCTATCGCATGCGACAGGCGCTGGGTATCGCATTCCCCGGTTGAGATACTCAGGTTGTGTCGCAACTAGCGTATGCGACTTGACAGGTGTATCGCAGCACTGATTTGCGAAAGCCCTAGATGCAAAAAGGCCGCACTGACGGCGGCCCTCATTGATCCTTCATCGCATCATCTCCGGCTGATGATGTTGCCCTTCTGTTATGAATGAAGGGGCTAGTGCAGCGTTTTATTGGCTTTCCGGCCTCGCTTGCTGCGTCCTGCCTGACTGGTCATCAGATGTTTGAAGTGCTGCCAGCTGATTGCGTCCAAGGGTAGGTTGTAGCTCAAGTTGTGCTCCAGAGTATCCAGCAAGATCACGGACGGCGACTTTTCGAGATAGTGCTCGTTGGTGACTTCGAGCTTGCCGCCATCATGGCCCAGTAGGTGTGCAATGGTTGTCGCTGGCACGCCAGACTTCTGAAGTTGCACTGAGAATGTCCGGCGAAAACTTTTGAAATTGAAACCGCCTGCGAGTGCGACTGGGCAATGCTGGCCGATAAATCCTGCACCCGTTACGGGTCCGCAGAAGAAACGGCTCGCAGCACGTGAATAAAGATGCTTTTCGTCAAAGCGCAGCTCTGAAAACAGCAATGCATCTGGGCCTTGGGCCTGGCGGCGCTCCGCTACAAAATCTAGAAAACCCATTTCGATCAGCTTCGAGCAAATCGGCATATCTCGCTTCGACTGTTCATTTTTCAGTGACTTGTTGAAGCCGCTGTCGTTGATGCTGATCAGGGGGACGCCATGTGTGTCGTGGAATACATCGTGAACGCGCAACTGGCAGATTTCGTTGAGCCGAGCTCCCGTGAAGAGCCCAAGTGGCATCAGCCAAAAACAATAGCTATGAGCGTCGTGGCGCACAGTGGCTTTCGGTGCGTCCGGGGCATATGTCTGATAGGGCCAGCTATTGAAAAGACTGACCAAGTTTGAGTCTAGGAAAGACTTGGTGATCTTCGATTTGGTGGTCTGGCAGCCTTTGATCTTGAGGTCTTCATCAATCCAATGATCATTGGTTGCTTGATCCAGCATGCGATTAAAAAGTCGGTAGTAAGCCTGGAGATTATCGCCTTGACTGCTCGATGTGTTGTTCTTCCTGAGCAGCTTTGGGAGCTCATCCTTTAGCGCTTGGATATCGCGATTGTTTAGGCTGGCTAGTCGGCGTAAGGGATCATCTTGAGTAAGGACGGCCTTGATTTTGGCCATCCTAGCTCTGAGTTGGTAAACCGACTTTGCGTTGCGATGATTTTCTCGAAGGAACCGATTCAGAACGATATCGATGAATTCGGCTAGCAGCGGAGAGTTGTGGTGGCGATAAATCGATTCAGAAATCTTGGTGAGGTGCGGCAGTGCCAGCTCCAAGATTTTCGGGTCGTGCCCAGCGGCGAAAGACAGCGATAGGCCGTGGGTGATTGGGACGGATATGTTGGATTGGTTCAGTGCATTCATATATGCCTCTCTAGTTAATTGAGGCACCACAATACCACTGGTTTTTTAGACAGTAAACGTTATTCAGGCAAATTAATCTTATATTCCTCCTTCGTTGACATTTTGTCAATAGTTTTTTGGTGCGGAGAGAGTGATCTCTCCGCACCGACCACGCTATCGGGTGATGCGGGATTGCCAATGACGTTTTGCGGGCCTGCTAGCGGTTTTGGTTGTGCCTGCGCCAATTGGGCGCCCGATGCGGAAGACTCCCTGCTGAGTCTGCAGTTCCTTGTAGTGGCTGTAGTGAATATGTGCAGTCGAGGCTTCAAACTCGATCTTGTCGAGCTCCTCTTTCAGCACGTAGCTCGGGTAGCAATCGCCGTAGCCGCCGGTGGTGCTTCGGTCAGCGTGGCCTACCAAGGCTTTGCCAATCAGCATGTCCAATTTTTGTCGACGGAACTGCTGAATGAACGTATGCCGCAGCCCATGGTAGGTCAGTTCATCATCGCCGAGCCCGCACTGTCCCAAGTAGCCCTTGTCATCTTTGTCTGAGCCGCGGTACCAGCGGCTGGCAATGTGCCCTGGTGAAAGGTCGCCATATACGCGGAGATTTTCAAAAAGAGAGGCCGACAGATCGCCGCTATTCGCCTCCAGGCGCTGTTTATGAAACGCTAAGAATCCAGCCTTCAAGATGACTCTGTGCAGAGGCACGAGGCGCTCCGAATCGACGGTTTTCAACTGTCGTGCCCCGGAGCTGCTGATGCTGATCACCCATACGCCCAGCTCTTCGCGAATATCGCCGAGCTGGAGCTGGCAAAGCTCGCTCAAGCGGGCGCCGGTATAGAGCCCGAGCAGTGGCAGCCAGAAGCGGTAGTCATCCAGGCGCCAGCGGAGTGGTGCTTTGAGCGTATAGGCAGGCCCATTGAGCAGTAGCTCAATTTGCCCGGGGTTGTAGGTGCGCTTGCGCGGCGAGGGAGCGCCCTTCGTGCTGAATGCCAATCCGGCTGCCAGGTTCTCTTTCAAATAACCTTGGTCGTGCGCGTAGCTAATGATTGCCCGAGCCAGTTCAAAGAATTTTTTCGCTGTGCGTGCGTTGATGGGCTCGTACTTGCCGCCTTGAATAATCTGGCTCAACGGTTGATATCGAGTGGCGCGCAGGCGATGACGGTTTTTCGGATAGCCGCGCAACTGATCGCGTAGCGCATTGAAGTCCGCTCGGGTGAGGGTGGTGAGTGGGCGATGTCCGCCGATAAGTTCGGTTAAGCCTTCGAGTCTTGAGTGCATGGTGATGCGTGTGCGCGGGTTCTGCCAGGCGCCCTCGCGTACCTGGCGCTCTTCGAACTCCTTGGCGAGGGTGCCGAAGTGAAGGGTTGGTGCCCCCGTTGTTGGAGGCTGGATCAGGCCGTCATTTGCTGTCGGTGCTTCAAACAGTGCTTGTAGCTTTGCGTTCTGAGCGGGTGACAGCACGCTGCTCAGTGCACCCAGCAGTGCTAGCGTTCCGGCGTCTTGCGGTGCTGTGATTGCGTCGTTGGCCGCGCTCATGTCCGGCAGGGTGTACATCGGTTCGGCGGGCGGGATCGGGCCGAGCATCCGTCGGATCAGATCCTGGATTTCTTGCAGGGCGCGCTCAAAAGCATCTGCTGAAGGGGCTTCGATAAAGCTTTTCACCAGGATTTTGTCGATCTGCCCCAGGCTAAAGTGCAGCAAAATCGACGCGAGGATGGGGGAACTGGTCAGCAGCTCGATGCGCATCTTATCGGGGCGATTGGGGGCGCGTTTCAGGCTCGGATCGTCCAAGGGAATCAAAATGGTATATAGGCCGCTTTCTTCTTGCAGAGTCTGAAAGTGGTGGCAGAACACAAAGTGGTCGGCCTGCTCGGAAATCCGGCTCAGGTGAAACATTGTGCTATGTGCCGACTGTGGCAGTCCTGGCGGAATATGCAGAAGATTGCGGCCCTGGTCGGGCCGCGCAAAGCACAGATACTCGTAGAGCGACAGCATCGTGATAAGCGGGTGCCCAGCGTTGTGAGCGTTCTTTGCCATCGGGATGTTTTCCAGCACCGTGATGGCGCTGTAGATGTAAGCGGCAGCAGCGTTGGCGACGACTGGATCGTTGGTGCCGAGAGGCCAGTCGAAGCGTGTGAAGCCGAACTTGAGAGCGT
Source organism: Gammaproteobacteria bacterium (assembly GCA_018827205.1). Taxonomy (GTDB): domain Bacteria; phylum Pseudomonadota; class Gammaproteobacteria; order Pseudomonadales; family Pseudomonadaceae; genus Aquipseudomonas. The sequence goes on from JAHJXZ010000266.1 coordinate 56,090, forward strand.
GACGCAGGGCTTCGCTAGGGAAAAGAGCGAAGTGGATTTCACTACCCGGCTCATTGCAATAAAGCACGGTGTGTTCTTGGCACTCTTTCAGCAGGCGCTCATGTCCGGCGCTCAGGTCGGCATTGGCAAGTGCGGTTGGGGTTGGACGGAGTGCCCAGATTTTCTGCTGGCTGTCGACAAAGCGCCTGATTTCAGCTTGTAAGAGATCAAGCTTGGACAGGAAGAGCTCCGGGATGAGTTCTTTGAGCGGATTTTTGAAGGGCTGGAGCAAATCCTGAATGCGTGCGTTCAGGTGCTTGGCAAGGTCGCGAGCGAGGGCTTCATCGTGGCCCAGTGACCAGCGGATCTGTGCGGGCAGTTTGGGGTGGGAGCCGATATTGCTCGGGAATGTGAAGTAGAACTGGAAACCAGTTTTGGCTTGATAGACGAGGTGTTGAACACCGGTTTTGCTTTGACGCTTGGACATGATGGCATACCTATTTGGATTCACAGAAGGACTGTGTGAAATCCAAAGCCATCAAATCGTGCCTGAAACCCTCGTTTTAGACGGGTTTCAGGGCTTATTTGGTGGAGCCGGGGGGATTTGAACCCCCGTCCGCCAGTTCTCCACTTTCGGTACTACATGCTTAGCCGTGTCTATTGAGTTAATCCTCAGCCGCCCGACGGGCAGGGTGCTTTGGACGAGTTGTGTAAGTTTTAGCCGCTTTGTCCACAACGTACTACGCGGCGATCCTGTTCTGCATGACAATCACTTCAGGTTTACAGGCATCC
>JAHJXZ010000267.1 GCA_018827205.1 Gammaproteobacteria bacterium
CCCGGCCTGCATCGGCTGAAGAGCAAGCGCCTGGCCGGCATCGTTACCCTGCCGATCCTCAAGGATGGCGAGCAGGTAATCGGTGACTCCACGCAAATTGCCCTCTATCTGGAACAGCGCTACCCGGAACGCCCACTGCTCCCGGTTGATGCCGCACAACGCGCCGAAGTACTGGAGCTGGAGGAACAGTTCGACCGCCTGGGCGTGCACGTACGGCGCTGGCTATATGGTCAGATCAAGCAGTGGGACTCGGTGATGCACGCCATGCTCAAGGTCTACCGCCCATTGCTGGGCCTGCGCGACCTGATGAAGCCAGTGCTGATCCAGGGTGTGCAGCGTCTGTACGGCGTGACCCCGCAGCGCGTGGCGAAATCCCAGGCAGAACTGCTCGAGGGCTTGGCGCTGATCGAGTCGCGTATTCATGGCGACCCATCACGTTACCTGGTCGGCGAACAACTGAGCCTGGCCGACATCAGCGCCGCCGCCCTGTTCGCCCCGCTGTTCACGCCGGCAGGTACGCCGTGGCAAGGCATCGCCGGGCATGATGCAAAAACCCAGGCCTTTCTCGATGAACTGCACGCCCACCCGGCCGGCCAGTGGGTGATGCGCCGCTATGCCGAAGACCGTCAGCGCCTCAACTGATTGACCCGAATAAAGGATGAGCACATGAACATCAGCGATATTCCCTTTGGCATCACCGACTGGAGCCAGGTCGAGCGTAGCGAACATGCTGGCGAAACCGGCATGGCCTATTGGCGCACCCAGGTCTTCGGCAGCATCCGCGTGCGTATGGTCGAGTACAGCGCCGGCTACCTGGCCGATCACTGGTGCCAGAAGGGCCATATTCTGTTGTGCCTGGAAGGCGAACTGCACACCGAGCTGGAAGATGGTCGGCGCTTTGTGATGACCGCGGGCATGAGTTATCAGGTTGCCGATCAGGCCGAGGCGCACCGCTCATCCACCGTCAACGGGGCGCGGCTGTTTATCGTCGACTGACACCGATAGGCCTGATTCAGTTGCGCTCGGAACTGAGCAGCATCAGCAGCGACACCGGCTGCTCGCTCTCTGGGTGCAATGGTTCCTGCAGCCATTGCAGGCGCCAGCCAGTTTCGCTGAACAGCCCAAGCCAGGACTCGAGCGTGCGGAAGAACCAGGGCATCGGCTGAGCAAAGCCCTCACCAAAGCCGGCAAAGGTTTCCACCCGCCAACCGTCGCGATAACCCGCATCATTGCAGGCGCGCCAAGGGTGCAGGGTCTGGATCAGCAACCGGCCATCCTCTGCCAGCAAGCCATGCAGAGCATTCAGGGTTGGCGCCAGTGGCTCTTCCAACAAGGCGAAATTGCCCACCAGCGTATCGAAACGCCCCAGCTGCGCGGCCTGGCTTTCCAGCTCGGCATAACCGCACACGCGATACTGCGATGCGCCGCCTGCCGCCTGTTGCGCCACGGCAATCAGCGGCGCGGAGGCATCCACGCCGACCGCCTCAATCCCATGCTCGACCAGCCCACGGCACAACCAGCCCTCGCCACAGCCCAGATCCAGCACACGCTTGGGCGCCAGGGCGAGAATCGCCTGGACGATCGCCGCATCAGTCACCAGCCGCCGGCTTTCGATGCGCTGCTCGCGCACCGCCGCCGTCCAGGCATCGGCATTGGCCCGCCAGCTGAGGTTGAGTTGCTCCCGGTGGTCGCGTTGCATAGCTCACTCGTCGCCTGTTCCGTCACGGCAAAATTCTAGCAATCTGCAGATACCCGCAGCGCCAGGGGCAATCCTGCGCCAGTTACCGCACATCCGTGTTGCCGCTGATCACTTAATCAACGTGCCAGCGTATAAAAGTCCGCAAAAAAATCCTCTGCCTGCCAAGCCCATCCCTGCCGGCCCATGGACCAGCGACTAAACTGCAGACAGTGGCCAGCTGAGAGGAGCTCAGTGTTTAAGCCCGCTGATGTTATTCAGCAACCTGTCAAACCTATGGATGAGTACATCAGGCTAAACGAATATGGGCGCACCATGGCAACTCGACATCACCACCCTGCCAGCCGGAGAGCAAACCAACCGGCCCAAGCGCACCAGTAAGCTGAAAGTCACTTTCTGGCTGCTGGTTCTGTTGCTGTGCATCGCCGCCGGCTTTTTGCTTGCCGAAGAAGTGCGCACCTCACGCTTTCAGGCTCAGGAACTCAGCCGTTACGCGCAAACCCTCAGCTATCGGGTCAAGCCAGGCCCCAGCCCGTCGATCATCTACCCCAAGGAAGGCCCCTTCGATAAGCGCCAGGGCTACACCTACCTACCCTTGATGCTGGAGCGTCTCAACCAGCGAAATTTTATTGTGCAACAACAGGCGCAATTTTCCCCTGCCCTGCTCGACTACGCCCAGCGCGGCCTGTTTGTGCCTTACCCGGAAAAAATCCAAAGCGGCTTGAGTATCAGTGATTGCAGCGGCACGCCGTTCTATGAATTCCGCTACCCGCAACAGCGCTACCCAAGCTTCAATACCATCCCACCGCTGGTAGCCGACAGCCTGCTATTTATCGAAAACCGCAAGCTGCTCGACCCCGAGCAGCCACTGGCCAACCCCGCGGTGGACTGGCCACGCTTTGTCATGGCGGCCATCTCCCAGGTCGGCAAGCTGCTGGATATGCAGGATCAATCAGCAGGCGGCAGCACCCTGGCCACCCAGCTGGAAAAATACCGCCATTCCCCGGACGGCCTGACCCTGTCGGCCACGGAGAAGCTGCGGCAGATGCTATCCGCCAGCGTGCGCGCCTACCAGAGCGGCCCACAGACACTGGCCGCGCGGGAAAATATCGTGCGCGACTACCTCAATAGCGTGCCGCTGTCTGCCGCCCCTGGGCATGGCGAAGTGCATGGCCTGGCCGATGGCCTGCGCATCTGGTTCGGCGCGGATTTCGCCCAAGTCAATCTGCTGCTCGACCCTGTACACTCACCAGATGCAAGCTTGGCCGAGCGCGGCCTGGCTCTCCGTCAGGTGCTAGCTCTGATGATTGCCCAGCGCCGTCCGTCCTATTACCTGGCCCAGGGCCGCCATGACCTGGCCGAGCTGACCGATAGCCATATCCGCCTGCTGGCTGGCGGCGGCCTGATTGACGCATCGCTGCGTGATGCCGCGCTGAACCAGCCACTGGTCTACCGCGACTGGGCCCTAGAGCCCAACCTGCAGGTGGTGGACGGCAACAAGGGTATCAGCGTTTCGCGGGCGCGGCTTTCAGCCATGCTCAACATGCCACTGTATGACCTCGACCGCCTCGACCTGAGTGCCACCAGCACGCTGAACAATGAGCTGCAACAAGCCGCCAGCCACTATCTTCAGCAATTGGCCGACCCAGAGTTTGCCGGACAGGTTGGCCTGTTTGGCGAGCGCTTGCTGTCGCCGGAAAAAACCGCCGACGTGCGCTACAGCTTTACCCTGTTCGAACGCACCAGTAACGGCAGTGTCGTGCGGGTGCAGACCGACAGCACCGACCAGCCGTTTGACATCAACGAAGGCAGCAAGCTGGAACTGGGCTCTACCGCCAAGCTCAGGGTGCTGGCCACCTACCTGGAAATCATCGCCGAACTGCACCAGCGCCATGCCGGCCAAAGCGTCAGCGAGTTGCGCGCAGTCAACGCCCAAGACAACCTCACCCGCTGGGCCATCGGCTATCTGCAGAGCACCCCCAACGCCAGCCTGCCAGCCATGCTGGATGCGGCGCTTGAACGCAAATATTCCGCAAATCCAGGTGAGCGCTTCTTTACCGGCGGCGGCATTCACACCTTCGCCAACTTCCGCCGTGAGGATAACCAGCGCATTGCCAGCATGCGTGAAGCCTTGCGCGAGTCGCTCAACCTGCCGTTTATCCGCCTGATGCGTGATCTGGTGCGTTACAGCACCTATCAGGGCCCGAACAACAGTGCCGAACTGCTCAAGGACGACAAGGACCCACGCCGCCAGGCCTATCTGCAAGACTTCGCCGACCGCGAAGGCACCACCTTTTTGCTGCGCTTCTGGCGCAAATACCAGGGCCAGCCCGAGCAACAGCGCCTGGACACCTTCCTCAACGGCCTGCGCCACACCTCGGTACGGCTCGCTGCCGTACACCGCTACCTGATGCCGCATGCAGACGAAGCCAGCTTCTCCGCTTTCCTGCGCAAATACCTGCCCCAGGAAAAGCTCAGCGATAAGCGCATCGCCGAGCTGTATAAAAGCTACGGTCCCGGCACCTACAGCCTGCCGGATCAGGGCTATATCGCCCGCGTCCACCCGCTTGAGCTGTGGCTCTTGGGCTACCTGATTGAACAACCACAAGCCACCTTCAGCAATGCGGTGTCCGCCAGCCAGGACGAACGCCAGGAAGTCTACGGCTGGCTGTTCCGCAGTCGCCACAAGAGCGCGCGCGACAGCCGCATCCGCATCATGCTGGAGGTAGAGGCCTTCCTCGATATTCACCGGCGCTGGCAAAACCTCGGTTACCCCTTCGCCCACCTGGTGCCGTCGCTGGCCACCGCCATCGGCAGTTCCGGCGACCGTCCGGCTGCGCTGGCCGAGCTGGTCGGGATTATTCAGAACGATGGTATTCGGCAACCTACTGCACGCATCGACAGCCTGCATTTTGCCTCTGATACGCCCTACGACACCCTGGTGGTGCGCGACCATACCGAGGGCAAGCGCGTCATGGCCTCGGAGGTCGCGGCCGCGCTGCGCAGCGCCCTCGCCGATGTGGTTGAAGCCGGCACTGCGCGGCGCTTGCTCGGCAGTTTTACTCAGGCTAACGGCCAACCGCTGAAGGTCGGCGGTAAAACCGGTACTGGCGATAACCGCATTGAAACCGTCGGAGCTGGTGGCCGGGTACTCAGCTCAAGGGCAATGAACCGCACCGCAACCTTTGTCTTCTACCTCGGCTCGCGCCACTACGGCACCCTCACCGCCTTCGTCCCCGGCCGCGCCGCAGAGAGCTTCCGCTTTACCTCAGCGCTACCGGTGCAGGTGCTCAAAGGTATGGCGCCCATTCTGCAGCCCTACCTTGAGCCGGACGCCCACAGCAAATGCCTGCCGCCCATACCTGCAGCCCAGGTCAGCACGCTGTAAGCATCGACACCAAAAACTGCCGACAATAAAAAACGGGAGGCCAATGGCCTCCCGTTTTTTGAACCCTGCGACTATTACTTCGCCTTGTAGATAATTCCAGGGCTGCACTGCACCATCTGGTAATGATTAGGCAGGCCATTGAGTGCTTCAGAAGCACCCAGAAACAGATAACCGCCCGGTTTCAACATCGCATGAATGCGCGTGAGGATGTCTTTCTTCACCTCAGCCGAGAAGTAGATCAACACGTTACGGCAGAACACCACATCGAACTTGCCCAGGCTGGCGTAACTGTCCAAAAGGTTCAGCGGGCGGAACTCGATGCGGCTCCGAATCGCCGGCTTGACCACCCAGCGCCCAGGACCTTTGGGGTCGAAATAGCGCTGCAGACGCTCCTGGGAAAGCCCACGGCCCATCGCTAGGCTGTCGTACTCACCGGATTTGCAGTTGATCAACATGGTTGGCGAAAGGTCAGTTGCAACAATCTGCAAGCCGCCCTTAAGTTGACCGATATTAGTCTTTTCGAACTCGTCGATGGTCATCGACAGCGAATAGGGTTCCTGACCCGATGAACAGGCCGCCGACCAGATGCGCAGACGCTGACCCGGGCTGGCCTTGATCATCTCAGGCAGCACACGGTTCTTCAGCACCTCGAACGGATAGGTATCGCGAAACCAGAGGGTTTCGTTGGTGGTCATGGCATCTACCACCTGCTCACGCAAGCCACTGCGTGGCTGACTCTGCATGCGCTGTACCAGCTCACCCAGGGTCTTGATGCTGTTCTGCTCCATCAACTTGTTGAGCCGACTGGAAACCAGATACTGCTTGTTGGTGCCAAGCAGAATGCCGCAGGCTTTTTCCAGGAAAGTCCGGAACTGCTCGAAATCCAAATTACCTGTAGACACTCGCGAGGCCTCGACAAACATATGATTCACTGAGGGCCAAGCCCTCAGTCCCCTGCCGCAATATTGATGCGGTCAGCTACCCGTGCCGCCAGGTCATCCGGGCGAAACTTGGCGAGAAAATCATCCGCGCCCACCTTCTTCACCATGGCCTGGTTAAACACGCCAGATAACGAAGTATGCAGGATGATGTGCAGCTTTTGCATGCGCGGATCGGCGCGGATCTCTGCGGTCAGCGTATAACCATCCATTTCCGGCATCTCGATGTCGGAAATCAGCATCAAAAACTCATCTGCAGGATTTTTGCCCTCTTCAACCATCGCCTTCAAATAGTCCAGCGCCTGACGCCCGTCGTTCAGCGCCACTACCTCCACGCCAACAGTCTCTAGACAACGGGTTACCTGCTTACGCGCAACCGATGAGTCATCGCAAGTCAGCACACGCTTGCTTACCGCACGCGCCTGGGTTTCGGCATTCAGAACGCCTTCAGAAATAACTTCCGATGTCGGTGCCACCTCGGCAAGAATCTTTTCGACATCGATGATCTCGACCATTTTGTCGTCAAGGTGGGTAACCGCCGTCAGGTAATGGTCACGCCCAGTGCCCTTGGGTGGCGGATGAATCGACTCCCAATTCATGTTGACGATGCGCTCGACCGACTGCACCAGAAAGCCCTGAACCTTGGTGTTGTATTCAGTGATGATGACGAAGCTGTTGTCGATATTGGCCAGCGGCGCACTGCCAGTAGCCATGGACAAATCAAGAATCGGAATAGTGCCACCACGAATATTGGCGACACCGCGAACAACCGGACTGGATTTCGGCATGATGGTGAGCTTGGGGCATTGCAGCACCTCTTTCACCTTGAATACGTTGATCCCATACAGCTGGTTGCTGTTCAGACGAAACAGCAACAACTCCAAACGATTCTGTCCAACCAACTGAGTTCGCTGGTTAACCGAATCCATCACACCGGCCATACCCAAACTCCTTATTTGAGTAACAGATTGCTGTCAGCGTAGCAGGCGGCACGCGCCTTGCTACCCAACCCACATGAACACTGAAACGACAACTAACCGACACTCACTGGCAAAATGCCGCTACTGGCTGGCAGTTGTACCCGCTTTGCTGGCACTCGGCTATAGCGTCTTGGCAACAGCCAACTCCACGCGGCCTGAACAACTTATCGGCGCTGGCGAAGTTTTTCTTGAGCAAGCGGTGAGCGATTATTTACAGCGTAGCAACATCGCTGGCCGCCATGAGATTCAAATCAACCGGCTCGACCCACGCCTGCGCCTGCCGCTGTGCCCGCAGCCATTAACCACGACCCTGGAAAGCCCTACCGAACCTATTGGCCGCGTAACCCTGCGTGTACGCTGTGAAGGCGCCGCCCCCTGGACAGTGTTTGTGCCTGGGCAAGTGCGCCTGTACCGCGAAGTAGTGATCGCCAGTCGCCCGCTAAAACGCGACAATCTGCTGACGGAAATGGATGTAGTTCTAGCCGAACGGGATGTCGGCCTGCTCAACCAGGGCTATCTCACGGCTCTCAAGCAAGCAATCGGCAAAAAATTGACACGACCACTGTTGCCCGACCAAGTGCTTGCGCCAATTCATGTGCAAATGGCCGAAGCCATACGCAAAGGTGATCAGGTCGTGATCAGCGCCCACAGTGGTGGTATCAGTGTACGCATGCCGGGCGAAGCCTTGTCAGATGGCATAGTCGGCAAGCAGATCAGCGTGCGTAACCAGCGCTCCAATCGGGTGATCAGAGCCCGTGTAATCGGGCCTGGACAAGTTGAAGTAGCGATGTAGGCATGATTCTTGTTTTAACTTTGTGCACTCGGTGAGCTGACGATTATCCACACTGTGTTTAGACTGTTACCTGACGCACACTTTTTTGCCCTAAAGTTTTTCAGGGCAATGCCGACAAGCTAGGCAAGCGTCCAAACACTGTTCGAGGTTTTGCATCATGGTCATTGACATCAACCGGCTCAACAATGCCGCATCGCCAGCCAATTCGGGGCGGACCGGCAGTGCGCAGGCAGGTGGCCAGAACGAAGCCATCAGCGGTAAACAACCTGGCAACGTACCCAGCCCCGTCGAGCAAGCGAAGCAAGCCGGCAAGAGCGGCGAGTCGGTACAGCTGAGCCGCGAGGCCCAACAGTTGCAAAAAGTCAGCGAAAAGCTGCGCGATCAGCCAACCGTGAATAAAGAACGTGTCGCCCAGCTCAAGCAGGCGATCGAAGACGGCAGCTACCAAGTCGATAGCCAGCGCGTCGCCAGTAAACTGCTTAATTTCGAATCCCAGCGCTAGTCACCGGGCTACGCTGGGGTAATTGGCCGCCCAATAGACACTGCATGTTACTGACTGCAGCGTCTGTTACCCCGAAGAGCCCGCAATGCACGACACCAGCCTGCTTGAACTGTTCACCAACGATATCGGCACCGCCGAGCAGTTGCTTGAATTGATCGATACCGAATTCCAAGCTCTCAGTGACCGCGACCTCCCTCGCCTGCAGAGTATTCTGACGGAAAAACTGCCGCTGCTAACGCTGCTCGACCAGCACGGCAAGGAACGCAGCCAACTACTCGCAAGCCTCAACCTCAGCAGCGACCGCACTGGCCTGCAAGCGCTTGCCGCACAGTCCAGTCTCGGCGAACTGCTGCTTGAGCGCGGGGATCAGCTCAACGCCCTGCTTGAACGCTGTCAAGCGGCCAACCTGCGCAATGGCAGGCTGATTCGCTCCAGCCAGGCTTCGGCCCACAGCATGCTCGGCATTCTGCGCGGCAACGAGACGCCAAGCCTCTATGACAGCCGCGGCAGTGCCGCTAGAATCGCCCAGCAGCGCCCGCTCAGCCAGGCCTGAAACCTATAAAAGGCACAGGGGACATACTGTCATATAGCCAGTATGCTAGTGCCATAGCATTTGCTCGGAGAGTTATGGACCGTGTCCAGTCCTTTTAGCCAGGAAGATGGCCCGCAGCCACCCAAGGTGCTCAAGGCACCGGTGGAAATAGTTGCCAACCTGCGCCAACTGCAACAAAACCATGACCCGCTGATCATCACCTTCCACGAACGCAACCAACGTTTCCAGAGCTACGTGATCAACGTTGATCGCGACAAGGACCTGTTGATTCTCGATGAGCTAGTGCCGAATGATGGCGAGCGCTACTTGGCTAATGGCGAGGCGTTCAGTGTTGAAGCCTTCCATGACGGCGTGCGCGTGGCCTGGAAGTGCGAACAGAGCGTGCGTATCACCGAGCATGAGGGCGCGCGCTGCTACTTCAGCCCGATGCCGCTTGAGGTGATCTACCACCAACGACGCAGCGCCTTCCGCGCCCCACTCAAGCAAAGCGAACTGATCAAGATCGAGTTGGCTGGCGATAAATTGCGTACGGCCATACCTGGACATTTGCTGGATATCTCTGCCACCGGCTGCAAATTGCGCTTTCCCGGCAATATCAGTAGCAGCCTGCAAGCCGGCCAGGTGTACGAGCGCTTTACCGCGCGGTTTCCTTTCGGCGCCATGACCACCGCCATTGAGATGCGTCATGTGCAGTACGAAGAGAAGCTCGACACCACCTTTGTCGGCGCACGCTTCCACCGCATTAATGGCCAGGAGCAGCGCCTGGTCGAACGCTTCGTCTACCAGCTGCAGCGTGAAGCGCGTCGCTTTGAAAGTGACGGACTGTTCTAGATCAGGATATTCAACGCCGCCAGGCGCGACAGATCTTCAGGCCGATCCACATCCCACAACGCAGGCAGCAGCGCCGGACGCCAGTCCAGCTGCTGCAGGCGCTGCAGCGTCATGTCGAAGACACGCTCAGTGCCCCACGGCATATCGCTGAACAAAGCAGCGTCTATGCAGCGCAACCCTAGCAGCACATAACCGCCATCTTCTGCCGGCCCGATTACCACGGATTGTTCCTGCAGTGCATCGCAAGCTGCCTGCAGATAACCGCCATCGAGCGCCGGGCAGTCATTGCCGATCAGGATCACGGCATCACTTTCCGCCAGGCCTAGGGCGGCAATACGGCGCATGCGCTCACCCAGATCACCAGCCGGTTGTTCGACCAGCGTCCAGCCCAGCCGTCGCGCCAGCGCCTGCAGACCTGCATCGGGTAAATCATCCAGCCACAGAAAACGCTCAGCAAAGCCGCGAGCCGGCAACTGCAAGGCGCGCTCCAGCAGCAACTGCTGCAAATCACAGGCGCCCTGAGCCCCAAGAGCTGGGATCAGGCGCGTTTTCACCCGCCCCGCCACAGGTGCGCGAGCAAGCAGGTGCAATGAAATCGACAGGTTCATAGCAGCGACCCTCGACGGTACTGACGAGCTAGTTTTTCCGGGCTGGCGCCACAGTAGTAGGCCAGCCGCAGACACCACATCAGCACCACGGTACGCCAGATCCCGTGCTGCTCCCAGCGCCGGCTAGACGTCGCCAATGGCGGACGCAGACAACGCGGGCGGGTCAACGCTCTCAAGCGACGGCACAACTGCAGATCCTCCATCAGAGGAATGGGCGCGTAACCACCCAAGGCTTCGAAATGCCGGCGAGCAACAAAAATCCCCTGATCACCCGAAGCAATGCCAGTCAGGCGCGAGCGCAGGCTGATCATCGCGCCGATCAGGCGCAATGCCAGGCCAGAACCAGACAGACGCACATCAAAACGCCCCCACAGCGGCCGCTCGCTCAGTGTCTCTCGCAGGCTCTTGAGGGACTCCACACTAACCCGTGTATCGGCATGCACAAACCACAGGTACTCGCCACGCGCCACCGCCGCACCGGCATTCATCTGCAGCGCACGGCCAGAGGCAGTTCTAAGCAACTGATCAACCCGCCCCAGCGCCAGCTCGCAGGTGCCATCACTGCTGCCGCCATCGACCAGGATCAACTCGGCACCGCCAGTGCGCAGTTCCGCCAGGTCATCCAACAAGGCCGGCAACGCCTGAGCCTCATTGCGCACCGGAATCACCACGCTAAGCAGCGGCGTCATCCGCGCGTCTCTGTTTGAGTGGGCGGCTCTCCTGCTGGTTCGGTGCCCGGCTCTTGCACTGCGCTGTTGTCGTGCATCTGCTCATGCACCACCTGCTCATCAACACGCGGGTCGAGAGCTGCCGTCAGCGGCGAGCTGGTGGTGCTGTCCGGCATGGGGATGTGGTGCAGCGGTGCATCGTCGACCTGATGCAGATGAGTAACGCGCTCCGGCCGGATACGCAGTACCAGAATCAGGGCGCAGCCGCAGACGAAGACATACAGCATGTTCGCGCCGAGAAAACGCATCAGCACACCCGCCAACAATGGCCCGATACTGGCGCCAACACCGAAGGTCACCAGCAACATGGCCGTCAGTGATACCCGACGTTCGGCCTCGACATGGTCATTGGCCAGCGCCACTGCCAACGGGTAAAGGCTGAACTGCAAGGCACATACCGCAAAACCGCCGGCAAACAACAGTGGCAAACTGGCCTGCTGCAGAATCGCCAGAGGCAACGCAGCCAACGCCAGCAACGCGGCACAGCCGCGAATAAGCTGCACGCGGTCATGCCGATCAGACAGCCAGCCCAACGGCCACTGCACTACCAGCCCGGCGATGATGCAGCAGCCCATAAACAGACCAATCTGCTCGGTGGATAAGCCCATGCGCGTGCCATACAGCGGCGCCAAGCCGTAGAACGAGCCAATCAGTAAGCCCGACACCACAATGGTGGTCAGCGACAACGGCACGCGATCGATAAAAAAGCGCATTTCCAGCGGCGCTGGATGCAAGGGCGCCGGGTGAAGTTTGCGGGTCAAGGCCACCGGTACCAGGCACAAGGCAAAGCACAGCGCCACCAGCATCAGTAGCTCAAGCCCGAGCGTCGGATGCACCACCAGCACCAACTGGCCAAGGATCAGCCCGAGGTAAGAGGCTCCCATATAGCCGGCAAACACCTGACCACGCTGGCTGGTTTCCGCCTGCTCATTAAGCCAGCTCTCGATCACCATGTACTGGCACATCATGCCCAGGCCGACCAGCATCCGCAGCAGCAACCAGCTGGGCAGCCAGTCGCTAAGCCCATGCCCGAGGACTGCCGCAGTGACCACACCGGCGCAGGCAACATAGGCGCGGATATGGCCGACCCGGGCAATCAACCGATGGCCAATCTTGCCGCCCAGCACCAAGCCCAGGTAGTTGGCCGCCATCAGCGCGCCTACCCACAGTCCATCGGCCGTTTCCGCCAGCCGCAACGCCAGGTAAGTACTCAACAAACCCGAGCCCAACAGCATCAACAGGGTGGCGAAATACAGCGAACTGAATGACTTGAGGATCACAGACATGGGGCGGCACATGGCTCCAGAAAGGCCGCCGAAACCATGCTCGGCGGTCAGGTTTTAGAGCCTGTTTATGATCTCGAGAGCTGAGCTGCAGCAGATCGTAGACAGGCTCTTAGGCGTGGGCTGCCAGTACACGGCGCTCCCACGGGGTAATTTCGTCAAAGAAGCTGGTGAGCTCCAACGTCTTGCTGGCAATGTAGCCTTCGATGAACTCTGAGCCGAACAGTTCCAGCGCCAACGTACTGCGTTTGAGACGCTCAATCGCGGCATGCATGGTACAGGGTAGCGCCAATTCATCCGGCACTTCGAACTCACCCTGGATCGGTGCGCTGGGTTGCAGCTGCTGCTCAATTCCATACAGACCTGCCGCAAGGCTCGCCGCCAAGGCCAGATAAGGGTTGGCATCAGCACCCGGCAAGCGGTTCTCTACCCGCCTTGCCACTGGCGCACTGGCTGGAATACGCAGGCCAGCGGCGCGATTATCCTCCGACCAGCAAGCATTGTTCGGCGACGCATAAGGATGACAAAGGCGCTGATAGGAATTCACGTGCGGGGCAAACAGAAGGGTGAAGTCGGCCATGGCCGCCTGCTGACCGGCAATAAACTGATAAAACGCCGGCGTTGCCTGACCATCGGCCGCGCTGAAGATATTCTGCCCACTGCCCTGCTCCACCACGCTCTGATGAATATGCATGGAGCTGCCCGGCGTATGCGCCAATGGTTTGGCCATGCACACCACAGTAAGCCCGTGCTTGAGCGCGACCTCCTTGAGCAGGTGCTTGAACAGAAAGGTCTGATCCGCCAGCAGCAGCGGATCGCCGTGCAGCAGGTTGATCTCGAACTGGCTGACACCCATCTCATGCATAAAGGTATCGCGCGGCAAACCCAGGGCCGCCATGCACTGATAGACCTCCTGGAAGAACGGACGCAGGCCGTTGTTGGAACTCACACTGAAGGCCGAGCCGCCGTCTTCACGCCGACCATCCAGGCCCAGCGGCGGCTGAAACGACTGAAGCGGGTCGGTATTGCGGGCAAACACAAAAAACTCCAGTTCGGTCGCCACCACCGGCTGCCAGCCATGGCGGGCGTAACGCGCAAGAACTTGCTTGAGCAGGCCGCGGGTGGACAAACCGGAGCTGCGTCCATCGAACTCATCGGCATCGCAGATGGCCAGCGCGCGCGGCGTTTCACTCCAGGGCAGCCGATGAATCTGCGTCGGCTCGGCATTCAAGGCCAGGTCACCATCATCACTGCCGTAATAACACGGTGCCGGGTAGCCACCCATGATGCATTGCAGCAACACCCCACGCGCCAACTGCAAGCGCCGTCCCTCCAGAAAACCCTCAGCTGTCATCACCTTGCCGCGCGGCACACCATTGAGATCGGGTGTCACGCATTCGATTTCATCAACACCACGCAGCAGTTCAGCCAAGGTGGTGCGGTCGAGGGTACTCATTTGCTGTTGTCCTTATTGAGCAAGAGGCCGTAGTCGAACGGCGAGGCGAACAAAATACGCACCAGCCGTTCGATATTTCAAGCAAAGCCACACCCGATACCTGAAGCGCAGACTCGAGCGCCAAATACATCGATTAATTAGATATTAATGATCATGTACATTCGCTTCAAAAAACCATTTAACAGACGTCAATAAAAAACCTAACTTCATGATTAATAAATAATTAAACCGACTATCGATACCATCGATGATTACCATGCTCAGCCTGCACTTCTTCATCAAATTTTCATCCGTATCATTGGCTCCGTACTCACTTACTACCCGCCCTTACGAGGAGCCTGAACATGAAAAAGCAAATTCTCACCGCCGTAATCCTGAGCAGCCTGTCCATCAGTGCCTTTGCCCTGCCACAGAACAACCCACAGCCACTGCTGGGTGAAATGCAAGACAGCAGCGTAGAAACCCTGATGGGCTTTGGTAGCAACCTGCAAACTGAAGGTGGTGCTGATCGCACTGGCGTCAACCGCGTTGCTGAAGGCGGTGCCGACCGTACTGGCGTTAACCGCGTTGCTGAAGGCGGTGCTGATCGTACTGGCGCCAACCGCATCGCTGAAGGTGGCGCTGATCGCACTGGCGCGAACCGCGTAGCCGAAGGCGGTGCCGACCGCACTAGCGTTAACCGCGTAGCTGAAGGCGGTGCTGATCGTACTGGCGCGAACCGCGTAGCCGAAGGCGGCGCTGATCGCACTGGCGCGAACCGCGTAGCCGAAGGCGGCGCCGACCGCACTGGCGCGAACCGCATCGCTGAAGGTGGCGCTGATCGCACTGGCGCGAACCGCGTTGCTGAAGGCGGTGCTGAACGCACACCAGGGCTGAGCTATAGCTGATCAGCGATAATCGACAACACAAAAGGTGCTCATACGAGCACCTTTGTTGTTTATTGCGCAGGTGATTCCAACTGAGCCAAGCGCTCCTCAAGCGCGGCGATGCGCGCCTCCAGAGCGTCCAGGCGCTCATCCTGCTGACCACTCGCAGTAGCGCGCGGCGGCTCGCTTGCCCTGGCCGCCAATGCCGCCTGCAAATCCGCCGGGTCACCCAGCATGTGCATATAACGGTCTTCACGCTGCCCGGACTGACGCGGCAACAGGCAGGCCAGTTCGCGGCTGATCAGGCGTTCAAGGTGATGTTGCACCTGCTCGGCATCATCAAAATCATGCATGCGACTGCTACGAGTAAGCAGTTCGTTGATGGTCTGCGGCCCGCGCAGCAGCAACAGACCGAGCAACACCACCTGCGCCGCCACCAGTTCCAGTGCTTTGTCGGAGCGGTGCTCCCAGCGATCCGCCCGGCTGCCCATCACCAGGCGCGCCATTTCTCGCCCTTCCAGGCTGCGCAGGGCCTGTCCAACCTGGCCGGCGGTAAGGTTGAGCACCGGCTCGCGGCTGGTTTTCTGATTACAGGCCAACACTAGCGCATTCAGTGTCAGGGGATAGGCTTCGGGGGTGGTCAGCTGTTTTTCAATCAGGCAGCCCAACACCCGCGCCTCAATGATCGTCAGGGTTTCAACCGCCGGTGCGCTCGCATCTTCGTTGGACATAACAACCTCATGGCCTCGCAAAGGCCCTAGCCTAGCCCGCCTGACGGCCGGTTAATAGGCATAACCGCCGCTGGGCGGGGCTGGCGCTACAACTGCGCGTAACAGCGGGTCACTGTGATAGAGTCGCGCGCTATTTTTCAGCGTGGCCTTGTTTCATCCCCCGCGAAAAGCCTCATAACGCGCACCGCAGCCATGCATCCAGCCCCCGGAGCTCTGAGCCCGGCAGGCAATAGGAAGAGATCGCAGGCCTGCCCGCCAAGTAGAGATGCATGTCATGACCACTGCCCAACACCCGCTTTTACAACTGCTCAACCGCACCAGCCTGGTGCTGCAAATCGCTATCGGTCTGGTGGCCGGTATCGCCCTGGCGCTGTTCCTGCCTGAAGCCGCGGCAAGCGTCAGCTTCCTCGGTACGGTGTTCGTCTCGGCGCTGAAAGCCGTGGCTCCGGTGCTGGTATTCGTACTGGTGGCGGCGTCGATTGCCAACCATCAACAAGGCCAGCAGACGCATATCAAACCGATTCTGCTGCTGTACCTGATCGGCACCTTCAGCGCAGCGCTGATCGCGGTAGCTGCCAGCTTTGCCTTCCCATCCAGCCTAACCCTGGTGAGCAACAGCGCCGAGCTATCGCCACCCGGCGGCATCAGCGAAGTGCTGAAAACCCTGCTGCTGAATGTGGTAGATAACCCGATCAATGCCCTGCTCAAAGGCAACTTTATCGGCATTCTGGCCTGGGCCATCGCTCTGGGCTTTGCCTTCCGTCACGCCAGCCCGAGCAGCAAGCAGATGCTCGCCGACCTTTCTAGTGGAGTAACCAGTATCGTCAAACTGGTAATTCGCCTGGCACCGCTCGGGATCTTCGGCTTGGTTGCGGCAACGTTGGCCGAATCAGGCATGTCGGCCCTGCTTGATTACCTACACCTGTTGCTAGTGCTAGTAGGCTGCATGCTGTTTGTCGCACTGGTGACCAACCCGGCGATTGTTTACTTCAAGACCCGTCGCAACCCTTACCCGCTGGTACTGACCTGCCTGCGCGAAAGCGGCCTGACGGCGTTCTTTACCCGCAGCTCGGCGGCCAATATCCCGGTCAACCTGCAACTCTGCCAACGCCTGGGCCTGCATGAAGAAACCTACTCGGTGTCGATCCCACTGGGCGCGACCATCAACATGGCCGGCGCGGCGATCACCATCACCGTACTGACCCTGGCCGCAGTGCACACCCTGGGCATCGCCGTCGATCTGCCGACCGCCCTGCTGCTCAGCCTGCTCGCTTCGATCAGCGCCTGTGGCGCGTCGGGCGTGGCCGGTGGCTCGCTGCTGCTGATTCCGCTGGCTTGCAGCCTGTTCGGCATTCCCAATGAGGTGGCCATGCAGGTAGTCGCCGTCGGCTTTATCATCGGCATCGTGCAGGACTCTGCGGAAACCGCGTTGAACTCCTCTA
Organism: Gammaproteobacteria bacterium; assembly: GCA_018827205.1. Classification (GTDB taxonomy): domain Bacteria; phylum Pseudomonadota; class Gammaproteobacteria; order Pseudomonadales; family Pseudomonadaceae; genus Aquipseudomonas. The sequence goes on from JAHJXZ010000267.1 coordinate 16,796, forward strand.
CCGACGTGCTGTTCACCGCAGCTGCCTGCCAGGCCGAACAACGCGCCTAAACGCCTGCTGAAACAGCAAAAGGCTTACCCCGTGGGTAGGCCTTTTTTATGACTCAACCGATAAACGTCACATGCACAGCGTTTGAATAGCCGAATGATTCCGGTAGGCTTTGCCGCTTCTTTAATTAGGAGTAACCCCCATGGCCCGCGCCACTGCCCGTCACATCCTGGTTGCCAGCGAAGACAAGTGCAACGAACTGAAAGCCGCAATTGAAGGCGGTGCCGACTTCGCCCAAGTCGCCAAAGACAACTCCAGCTGCCCGTCCAGCCGCAGCGGCGGCGACCTCGGCTCGTTTGGCCCAGGCCAGATGGTCAAGGAATTCGACACCGTCGTGTTCAGCGCACCGGTCAACGTGGTGCAAGGCCCAGTGAAGACCCAGTTCGGTTATCACCTGCTGGAAGTGACCAGCCGTCAGGACTGATCCTGCCTGCTCGCTGGGCCGCCCAGGCCCGGCGAACGCCTTCGTTGCGCACTGCTCCGCCAGGTACAGCGCCTCTGACCAACAACCGCAAACCTCGGGCAATAGCCAGGTATACTCGCCGGCCTTTTCCTCTCGCACCCGCGGACCTTGCCATGACCCAGACTCCAGCAGCTGAACCCACCCTCGCCGTTCAACCTGCCGACAGCGCCGCGCCTTCCGCTAGCGAAAACACCACAACTAGCTCACCTAAAACCGCCGGCTTTGCCTCACTGTTCGGTGCAGCCAAGGCTGCTTCAGGCAAGCAGAACGACCAGCCCTGGCACCAGAAGGGCAATAAGTCGACCCACGAAAAGAAGATTGGTCCAGCGCCAAGTGGTACTCGCCGCGCCATGGGTAAACGTTAAAAACCTCCTCACGATCTGCTGCGCGTCGGCCCTGCTGCGTTAAAAACAGACTCAGAATGCTCATGTACAACAGTACACTCCGCCTCCTCGCCTGTTTTTGCCTTGCAGGACTCTAGCTCGCAAGCTCGTAAACAGGTTTTATAAGGTCTAGGCCAAACGCGCGCGCAAACGCTCCTGCAACCAGCCGCCGCAAAAATTCAGCAGCAAGCCGAGCATTACCAGCAGCGCACCGACTAACTGCAGGCTGCTCAGGTGCTCATCAAGCAGCAATGCCGAAGAAGTCAGCCCAACGACGGGCACCAGCAACGAGAACGGTGCTACCTGGCTGGCCGGATAGCGCGACAGCAAGCGACTCCACAGACCATAACCGAGGATGGTCGCGCCAAACGCCAGGTAGACCAGCACCAGCAGCGTATCCAGAGTGAAGCCGCGCAGCGCTGACTCGATCACCTCGGGACCTTCCAGCAGCCAGGACAGCGCAAAGAACGGCAACGGCGGCACCAGACTGCCCCACACCACCAAGCCCACCAGATTCACCTTACCCAGCTTGCGCGTGACGATATTGCCCAGCGCCCACATGGCGGCGGCGCACAGCGTCAGAAGAAAGCCAGCCAGCGTCATCAAGCCATTGCCCTGCGAGCCGATCAGCAGCAAACCGCCGGCCGCCACCAGTAACCCGAACAGGTTGGCCAGGCGAAAGCGCTCCCCCAGCAACAGCACAGCAAATAGCAGGGTAAACATCGCCTGTGACTGCAGCACCAGCGACGCTAGGCCGGCCGGCATACCTACGGACATGGCAGAAAACAGAAAGGCAAACTGCCCCAGCGAGATGGTCAGGCCATAGGCCAGAAGCCAACGCAGGGGAATCTGTGGGCGCTTGATAAACAGCACGGCAGGAAAGGCCGCCAGAAGAAAACGCAACGCACCCAGGAGCATCGGCGGCATTTCGTGCAGGCCGACCTTGATCACCACAAAATTCATGCCCCAGACGATGATCACCACCAGGGCCAGTAGTAAATCCTTGAGTTGCATGGTCGCTCCGGATTAATCAATCAGCGCTTATTAAAGCGGCCAGCAGCGCCGTAGCGCCCATACAGAAACCCGGCAAATAAGCCGTACAGCACGACACTGATCGGCAGATTGCAGCGCCACAGGTGCCGCCAGCGCCTCGAAGGGCTAGAATCGCAGCCTTTAGCATTTGTTTCGGATCTTGCGCAGCTCGAGCGAGGCCATTTTTAACGCCGTATCGCCGACGCGCAGCAGATCCGAGATACACCCATTAACCCGCAACGACGAGAGACCCCATGGGCGCCCAGTGGAAAGCCAAACCTAAAGAAGCCGCCGCCAACGCCAGAGGCAAGATCTTCGGCCGCTTGGTCAAGGAAATCATGATCTCCGCCCGTAACGGCGCCGACCCGGACCTGAACCCCAAACTGCGCTTGGCGATCCATCAGGCGAAAAAAGCCTCGATGCCCAAGGAAACCCTCGACCGAGCGATCAAGAAAGGCGCCGGCCTGCTGGGCGACACCGTAACCTTCCACTCCGCCACCTACGAGGGTTTCGCCCCGCATCAGGTGCCGGTGATCATCGAGTGCCTGACCGACAACATCAACCGCACCGTGGCGGAAGTCCGCGTGCTGTTCCGCAAGGGCCAGATGGGCGCCTCCGGCTCGGTAACCTGGGATTTCGACCATGTGGGCATGATCGAAGCCAGCACCGAGAGCGATGCCGACCCGGAAATGGCCGCCATCGAAGCTGGCGCTCAGGATTTCGAGCCAGCCGAAGACGGCAACACCCTGTTTATCACCGAACCGACTGACCTCGACGCCGTGTGCCGCGCGCTGCCGGAACAGGGTTTCAGCGTCAACTCGGCGAAGATCGGCTATATCCCGAAAAACCCGGTGAGCAGCCTGACAGCCGAACAACTCGAAGAAGTCGAAGCTTTCCTCGAGGCGCTCGACGCTCATGATGACGTGCAGAACGTCTATGTCGGGCTTTCCGGCTAACTACAGGCTGACCAGGCCCACCGCGCAGGATGCGCCGTGGGCCCACGAGCGGCACAGATTAATGTGCGCAGTTCGTCGTACTGGCAGATTGACCACTCTGCGCATCACACAAAGCGAGTAGAATACGCGCCCGCCGCGCCACCAGCGCCCGGCGTGTACACAAGGACGTTGTCACACAGGAGTTTCACCGTGCACAAGTTTCTGATTCTGGCCGCCTGCCTGCTGCTCGGCGCCTGCGCCAGCAACCCGCAGACGACCTACCAGCAAGAGGTCAAGGCGGGCAACAGCCCGATGGCCAAGAGCGCCCTTGAGGCCATCCACAACACCCAGGCCATCCCGCTGCCACTCAACCCTGGTCTGCTGGCCCCACAATGGCCGATCAGTGCAGATGAGCCGCGCCTGGATTTCGGCAGTTCGATTTCCAACTACCGGATCTTTTCCCTGCAGCTGAAAAAAGGCGAGCGCTACACCCTCAATGTGCATTCGCTGTGCAACGAGCCGTGCATGGGTGTCAGCAAATACGCGCTGAAGCCGCGCGCCATGCTGCTGGACGCCTACGGTGCAGTGATTGCCGACAAACCCTCGCATGCCGAAGCCGTGATTGGGCAGATCAGCCTGAGCTGGGATGGTGAAGCCGCCGAAGACGGCACCTACTACCTGCTGGTAGCCGCGGACAATGACGACCTCGGTCAGACCATCGTGATCGACGACGTATGGGTCAATAATTCACCGCTGATGGCGGTCAAGGTTGACATGCAGAGCTCACCGTTTGGCAAGATCAGCGCATTTTCCAGCACCAGCAACAACTGAACGCACAACCCTGGCGAGCTGCAATAGCGCGCCAGGTGCTCCCCCACAGAAACGCCCCCTCACCTCCCCAGCAGATTGCCAAGCGGCCACAACGGCCTATGGTATGAACAACGCTTCCACTTTGACTCGCTGACGGTGCCCCGCGCATGCCCCTTCGCTGGCTGACCACCCTAGGTTTGATGATTGGCCTGCAGGTCGCACCGGCAAGCGCCCGCACGCTGCAGGTCGAGCTGGATTTTCAGCATATTGGCGGTCTGCTGCCGGCTGCCGAATTGGACAACATGCTCGCCTCAGCCCAGTTGCGGGTCGACGCCACCTACGAGCCGCGCTGGCTGATCCCGGGCGTTACCGCCAGACGTGAGCGCACCCTGCCAATCGGCAGCAAGCTGTTGCCGATCCTTCAGCAAATGGAATTGACCGAGCAGCAGATTGCCCGCCATGGCCGCACCCTGAGCTTTAGCGTCAACGAAAAGAACCCCGAGCACCGTGGTTACACCCTGGCCACGCTGCAACTGTTTCTGCCGATTGTTGCCGGGGTTGGTCGGCCGCAGCCAACGCTGGAGGTGATTCTGCCGGCTGTGCCGGAAACCGGTCTGGCGCAGCAATACGGCCTGCTGTCGCGCCAGGGCTCGGTAGAACTGGGTATCCGCCTGCGCTACCGCTGGAGCGACGCGCGCGGAGCCATGCAGCAGCAAACTGCCGACTGCGACGAACAGGTGCAGATCATCGATGCCGATCACTACCGTTTCCGCCCCAGTCACAGCCATGCGGGCTTGTATCGCGAGCTGGCATCGGCCGTACAAAGCGACCCGCCAAGCAAAGCCGTCGCCGGCCAACGCAGCTTGCAACTGATCCCGCCCTTACCCGCCGAACTGCAAGGCTGGCAGCTGTCGCGCCATCACCTGCTGCAACTGCAGGCCGGCGACACACAGGTTGAACGCCTGTCGCTTTACGCAACCCGCGAGGTTTCCGCCGAGTGCCAACGTGGCCTAAGTTATGAAGCGCTGTTCGCTGATGGGCAACTGGTGGAAATGGAGCACAACCACTCGGCCAGCGGTTGTACGGACGAGACAGCAGACAATCTGTGGCTGACTGCCAGCTGGCTGAATGACGGCAGCCTGGCGCGGCTGCTCAGCACCCAGGGCCAAGCGGGGACTCGCAGCTGGGAGGCCTTTACGGCCGCCCAGCCCGCCGCATGCCTTAACCCGGACAACCCGCAGAGCCACCAACCGGAAGCCGCCCAGCTGGCAATGCTTGAGCAGCAGGTCGCGTCTCTCCAGCGCCTGCGCCGCGCTTTTCTTGAGCAATAAATAGCCAAACAACAGTTCCGTAGAGCCCGCACATCCACTTATTGATCCATCGCAAGATGCTCTACGCCCAGCGCCTTAGCCTATGCCGATGTCTTTCACTGCCATCGACGAGGTTTCCATGAGCATCACCTCCGCCAGCATCTGCGCTGCGGCCGACCAATTACAGGGCTTTGTCGGCTTCAATGCCAAGACCGGGCGCTATATCGTGCGCTTCTCCGAAGACTCCTTTGGCCTCGACGTGCTGGAAAAAAGCATCACGCCCACCTGCGAATTCGTCTGGTGCGCCTTTGACGGCGAGCTGATGAACCTCGACCGCGCGCGCCTGCAATTGCTGCTGGAACAGAACATCGATGACCGCCTGAACATCAGCGAACCGCTGCGGGTTTACGTGCGCCGCACCGATATGCCGGAGATCAGCGCCGAGCGCCGTCGCCTTAACGCCTGAGCGGCTGGCGGGTTTACGCGTCCATGGCCGAATAGGCCCCAGCTTGTTCACTTACGCCCTCACAGCCGCCGCGCGCAGCAGACTAAGCTCGATTGGCCGAATTCATTCGCCCAGGAGCCTGCCGATGTTCGATGTGCTGATCAAGAATGCGCTGTTTTTCGATGGCAGCGGCGCACCCGGCGTGGTGCGTCACCTGGGCATCGCCAACGGCAAGCTGGCCTGCATCAGCGCCAGCGCCCTGGATGAAAGCGGCTGTGGTCAGGTGATCGATGCGCAAAACCGCTGGGTGACGCCCGGCTTTATCGATATGCACACCCATTACGACGCCGAACTGGTGGCCGCCCCTGCGCTCAAGGAGTCGGTGCGCCATGGCGTGACCACGGTGATGATCGGCAGCTGCTCGATCAGCATGGTGCTGTCCAGCCCCGAGGATTGCTCGGACCTGTTCACCCGCGTCGAATCGGTGCCGCGTGAACATGTGCTGCCGCTACTGCAGGCGCGCAAGACCTGGAACAGCGCCGGCGAATTCGCCGCCTTTCTCGATCAGCATGCGCTGGGGCCGAATATCTGCTCCTTCCTCGGCCACTCCGACTTGCGCGTCGCCGTGCTCGGCCTGGAGCGCGCCGTAGACGCCAAGGTACGCCCCAGCGAAAGCGAGCTGCAGCAGATGGAACGCCTGCTCGAAGACGCACTGGATGCCGGCCTGCTCGGCCTGTCGAGCATGACCAACCCCTGGGACAAACTCGATGGCGACCGCCAGCGCTCGAAATCTCTGCCCTCGGTGTATGCGCCCTGGGCCGAGTACGCGCGGCTGAACAAGATCCTGCGTCGGCGCGGGCGCATTCATCAGGGCGCGCCGAATCTGGTAACCAAACTGAATGTGCTGGCCTTTCTCTGGGACAGCATCGGCGGCTGGTGGCGCAAACCGCTGAAGACCACCCTGATCACCCTGATGGACGTCAAAGCCGACCCTTGGCTGGCGCCTATCCTCGGCCCGCTAACCCGCTGGATCAACCGCCTGACCCACGCCGACTTCCGCTGGCAAACCCTGCCCGTGCCATTCGAAACCTATGCCGATGGCATGGAGTTCGTGGTCTTCGAGGAATTTCCCGCCGGTCAGGCTGCGCTGCACCTGGCCAACCACGACATGCGCAGCCAGCTGTTCCAGGACCCGGCCTACCGCCTGTGCTTTCGCCAGGACGTAGAGAAGAAATTCGGTCCACGAGTCTGGCATCGCGATTTTGACGACGCCTGGATTGTTGATTGCCCGGACGCCAGCGTGGTCGGCAAAAGTGTCGGCGAACTGGCCAAAGCGCGCGACGAACACCCCGCCGATCTGTTTCTCGACCTGCTGGTGGCCCACGGCCCGCGCCTGCGCTGGCGCACCCTGATCGCCAACCATCGCCCTGAGGTGGTGGAGAAACTGGTGTGCGAGCCCAGCACCCTGATCGGCTTTGCCGATTCCGGCGCACATATCCGCAATATGGCCTTCTACAACTTCGGTGTGCGCCTGCTCAAACTGGTGCGTGACGCCGAGTTACGCGGCCAACCGGTAATGCCGATTGAAACCGCGATCTGGCGCCTGACCGGCGAGCTGGGTGAATGGTTCGATATCGATGCCGGCAGGCTTTACGAAGGCGCTCGGGCCGATCTGGTGATCATCAACCCAAGCGCACTGGATGAATCCCTGGCCAGTTATCAAGAGGCGCCCATGGAGGCCTTTGGCGGCCTGCAGCGCATGGTCAACCGCGGCGCAGCGGTAGATGCTGTGTTGATCAACGGACGCATCGCCTTTCAGCAGGGCGAGTTCGCCAGCGACCTGGGGCATGCACGCGGCTACGGACAGTTTTTACGCAGCAGCACGTAACCTGACTTCAGGGCATGCGACCTACGGCATAACCGCGGCGCTCCAGGCTGGCATAATGCGCGTCGCACAGCCCGGCAACCTAACGTCGGGCCGCGATTGAAAGGACTCTAACCGAAATGCCCCGCACGCTTTCGCAGGTGGCCTGGCGCTGGCTTTGCGGCCTGCTGCTGGTCAGCCTGCTACCCCATCTGCAAGCTGATGACAGCGGCACCCTGCGCTACCCGCGCAGGGCCGATGGCGATGAATTTCGCTCCATCTATGCCCTGGCGCAGCTGCAACTGGCACTGGATAAAGCCGGCAGCCCGCTGCGCCTTGAGCCTTCGTACTACAGCATGGAGCAGGAACGCGCGCTGGTTAATCTGGAGCACAACGACCGCCTCGACGTGGCCTGGAGCATGACCAGTATCGAGCGCGAACAGCGCCTGCTGCCGGTGCGTATTCCACTGGACAAGGGCCTGTTCGGCTGGCGCATTGCTCTGCTGCCCAAAAGCCGCGCACAGCTGCTCAAGGATGTCCGCAACCTTGATGACCTGCGCCAGTTCTCCGTAGGTCAAGGCCATGACTGGCCTGACAGCGCAATCCTTCGCAGCCATGGCTTGCCGGTCAAGGTTTCATCCAATTACGGCAGTCTGTTTCGCATGCTGCAGGCGCAGCGCTTCGACTATTTCCCGCGTTCGGTGATCGAAATCTGGGACGAACTGGAACACCCGCGCGCAAGACAACTGATCGTTGATCCGCATGTACTGCTGCACTACCCCACGGCGATGTATTTCTTCTTCTCGCGCAAACGCCCGGAACTAGCAGAAACCGTGCGCATAGGCATGGAGAAGGCGATTGCCGATGGTTCATTCGAGCGGCTGTTCCAGCAGCACTTCGCCGCCAGCCTGCAGCGTGCGCAACTCGATCAGCGCCAGCTGATCGAGTTGCATAACCCGCTTCTGCCCAGCGCCACGCCCTTGCAGCGGCGCGAGCTGTGGTTCACTGCGCCATCGGTACGCTAGGCGCAGGCGGCGCCAGAGTAGTCTGCACAAGGTTACGGCTGTGTGCGCCGAAGCGCTTGAACAACTCCACCAGCAACGGCTCCAGCAGTGGATCAGCTTCAGCCTGAGCCAGCTGATTACCACCGCTAAACCCTAGAGCTGCGGAAGGCTTGCGCGCCAGCCACTGGCCGATCAACTCATCCAAAGCATCGGCACTGGCATAGGATTCGGCCGCCACCACCTGCTGCGCGTAGTCCACCGAATAAGCCGGATAGCTGCCTTGCGGGTTCTGCGTATAGGCCTGTAGCAGGGGTGACGGCGTCTGCTCGTCCATCAGTTGCTGCATGCGCTCCAACTGATACTCCTCGATGGCTGTGTGCCGATCCGCAACACGGGCAATCGCCGCCAGGCGGTCTTCGGGATAACCAGCGGCGCCTTTGAGCGCGATCAGCATCAGCTCAGCCGTGGCAAAGCCCGGCACGGTCTTGGCGTGGTAAGGCTGGGTCAGGTCCTGCATGTAGTGCAGTGCCCAGCCAAGAAAACGGTAGCCCCAGTAATCATGCCCACTTTCCAGAGCCAACCGAGCCAAGCCGGTGTACTGGTAGATACGCCAATGCGGCAGGGTACGGCGCAGATAGGGCGCGGCCTGCAACACCAGTTCTGGCTCGTGGTAATAGCCGATATGAAATGGCGCTTGAGAGGAATACTCGAAGCGCGCATCACCAAAGGGTTGCACACCAAAGTTGTACTGCCCGCCGACGTCGCCTGGGTTATCGCTGAACAGGTTGATGTCGTGACCATAGTCCGGCTCATCGGCCGCACTGCTGAGTACCTGCACAGCACTCACCGCCTCACCTGGCTGCAAGGCCAGATAACGCCAGTGACTCCAGGGACCAATCTTGCGAAACACCAGCACCTGCTCGGCAGCCAGACGCGGCCGACCGTCATCGGCCTGCCCCAGCAGTTGCTGCACGAAACCGGCCAGGCGAATCTGCGGATTGACCCGTAGCGCCTGCAGAAACGCGCGGCGTCTGTTATCCGCAGTTACTGTCGCAGCGCTAAAGCGCAAGGCATCCGGACGCGCCGGGTAATCCGCAAAATGTGCGCGGGCAAAGGCTTCCTGCTGATCCAGCAACTGCTCAACCGCCGGGGCCTGAGCCTCGAGAAAAGCCTCCAGCGGCTCGTAACTCAACGTACGCTGCAGCTCGGGCAGCGCCTGCAGCGCCAACTGACTACCCAGCGAGTGATTGGACCAGGCCAACGCGCTTAACGGTTGGCACGCCAGGCAACAGGCAGATAGCAATAGAAACAATGGCTTCACGGCAACTCCGGCAACAGATGGCAATGCAAAGACGCGTAGCCTAACGCCAAAGCAGTCACCTGGCACTGTCGTATCAAGTCAGCCCATTCACTAATCGAGCAGCACGCTGCCTGCCCAACCAGTGCGGGCTAAAGCGCAAGCACCGCAGCCGCCACCAGCAGCCCAATCACCATCAACAACGCCAGAGCCAGCAGAGGTTTATTCAGGCTGCTTGGTGCACTGACGGGCGCGGCCGCAGCGTGCATCGGGTTGGCCTGCGCGGCTGTGCGCAGCGGGTTGGCCTGGCTGCTTGGCGAGCTGGACAGAGCCGCCGGCTTGAGTGGTTTGGGCAGGTCCACGGCGCGCATAAACAGCGTGGCATCTTCATCCTCACTCGGCGCCACGGTGCTTTTCGGGCCGATCACCAGCAGGCTGATCGAGCCCATCTTCAGCTGGTCGCCAGGCTGCAACACCGCCGTCGAGACCTTCTGCTGATTGACCAACATACCGTTGGCTGAGGCCAGGTCCTTGACCTCCAGCACGTCATCCTTGAGGTAGAACTCACAGTGCCGGCGCGACAATTCCTGATCGCTGAAGCACAGCTCGCACTTCACCGAGCGGCCAAAGGTCATGGAACCATTGATATGGAATTTCTTACCTTCGTGCTCGCCCTGAATCACCTGCAAATACCAGCGTGCGGCCTGTTCGGCCTTGGTTTTGCCGCGCGCCGGGTCGACCAGCAGCAGCTCTACCGAGCCCAGGCGCACACGGTCGTCAGCACGTAGCTGAAAGCGCGTATTGATCCGCTCGTCATTTACGAAGGAGCCGCTCGGGCTGCCGACATCGGTCAGGTAGTAAAAGCCATGGTCCTGGCGAATTTCCGCGTGAAACGGAGCGATGCTCGGGTCCACCAGTACCAGGCTGTTGCGGCTGTCCTGGCCGATGGTGAATCGCTCGTCGACCAGCCAAATTGGCGCCTGACGATTATCACTGAAGTGAATTCTGAGCATCTGCGTACTCCGGCAAAATCAGTTAGCCAACCACCAGGAACTCGCCACAACTCTGCATCAACTGCCGGCGTAATAAGCGAGGCGCGCATGCTGCCTGCCAATCAGCCAAGTAGCAATACGCCAGCATGACGACTTAATCAAATAGGTTGTTCCACAGCCGCTTGACCGGATTAACCGGTGCCGACTGTCCGGACGCTGCCGGCCGGCGCCGAGGTGTTTGGGCCAGGCGTACACGTTGCTCGTGACCATCCAGCAACTTCAACAACTGCTCGTTGGCCGGCTCCACTTCGAGGCCCTGCTGCACCAGCGCCAAGGCCAGAGCAAACTCGCGGCGCTTGTAGGCGTCCTCACTTTGCTCGATATAGCGCTGCGCCACACGATTGATCCCGGCCAAAGCCAACAGATTGTCCGGTTCCCAGGCCAGCACCTGGCGGAAGTAGTGGGTGGCGCTGTCATCTTCAGGCAGTAGCAACTGCTGATCGGCCAGGCGCTGTTCGGCCAGCTGCAGATACTGATTGATCCGCGCCTGCAGCACCCGCGCCAGGCCATCCAGAGCCGCTGGGTTGTCCGCATCGAGCGCCAGCACCTGGCGGAACAGGTAATCGGCGTTGTCCTGCGGCGGCTCCAGCAGGCTGCCGTTTTGCAGGCGCAGTTCAGCGCGCGCCAGGTAGTCGCTGATCTGCTTCTGCTGATACAGGTAATAACCACCGCCGGCCGCCCCAGCCAGCAACACGATGCCCGCCAGCAGCCAGACCCACAGCGTACTGCGCGCAGTTTTGCCTCTGGCCGACTTGCCCAGGCTCAGCGCCGGGGCGATGCGCGTGCTGTCCGGGTCATCGCGGGTCAGCTCATCGAGGCTGGCCAGCAACACCTTGCAGTCAGCAAAACGCTCATCCGGCTCTTTCGCCAGCATGCGGTCTAGCAACCACTGGTAGTTCTGCAAATGCGCCGGCAGTTGCGGCACGTCCATCTGCAGGTGGTTCATCACCGTTTGGGTGTAGTTGGTGGCGCGGTAGGGATTACTGCCGGTGAGCATCTCCAGCAGGATCACCCCCAGGCTGTAAATATCGCTGCGCGCATCCAGCGCCTGGCACTGCGCCTGTTCAGGGCTGCTGTAAGACGGGCTGCCGACGGCGATGCCGAACTGGGTCAGGTCATGATCCAGTTCGACTTCCTTGGCCACGCCGAAATCGGTGATTACCGCCGTGCCGTCACTGCGAAAGAGGATGTTGGCCGGCTTGATATCTCGGTGCACCAAGCCTTTACCATGCACCACGGCCAGCCCGCTGGCCACCTGCTGAACGATCCGCAAGGCCCGCGGCAGATCGAACACTTCACCCTTGTGCTGCGCCAGATCACCGCCCGGGACGAACTCCATGGTCAGGTAGTGGCGACCATCGGCCAGTTGGTCGATGTCATAGATGGTGATGATTGAGGGATGATGCAGGGACGCCACGATGTGGCCTTCCTTGAGAAAGCGCTGGCTGAACGCCTGATCATCCGCGCTCAGCAACACCTTGATCGCCACCTTGCGCTGCAGCGACGCCTGAGTGGCCAGGTAAACCTCGGCCATCCCGCCTTTACCCAGGCGGCCATGCACTTGATAACCGGGGATCTCGAGCAATTGTTCAGTCATGGGAGTCAGTGCGCACCGGCAGATTATGGCTTACGAGAGGTAAACAGACGGCTGAGCAAACCGCGCGGTTTGTCCGGGGCGCTGGGCGCAGCCGCATCAAGGCCGAGCACGATACAGGAGATATTATCCTTGCCGCCCATTGCGTTGGCCTGCGCCAGCAGCTGGTCCACCAGCTCACCGAGGGTCTGGGCGCTGCTGCACAGCTGCTGGATCTGCGCGTCTTCCAGTTCACCAGTCAGGCCGTCGCTACAGAGCAGCAACAACTCCTGCTCACCTAGCGAGCCTTGCTGCAAACCCACCTGCAACGGCTGATCGTCGCGGCCCAGGCACTGCAGAATGACATTGCGCTGCGGATGGCTACGCGCCGCTTCGGCGCTCATCTGCCCAGCATCGATCATCGTCTGCACCCAACTGTGGTCGTGGGTCAGGCGCTCGATATGCCCGGCACTTACTCGATAGGCGCGGCTGTCGCCGACCCAGGCAATGCTGAACGCGGCGCCAGCGAAGCGAACCGCCACCAGAGTCGTGCCCATGCCGCGCAGCTCATCGGCGCGCGCCACAGCGAGAATCTCCCGATTGGCTGCATGCACCGCCTCAACTAATTCCTGGCCATCGGCGCAGGCCGCCTGCAGGGTCTGCAGCGCCAGCGCGCTGGCCACTTCGCCGCATTGATGGCCACCCATGCCGTCGGCAATCGCCCAGAGATTCAGCTGCGGGCAGCACAACAAGGCATCTTCGTTGTGCCCACGCACCCGTCCAGGCACGCTGTGGCCGGCGTAAATCAGTGCTTGTTCCATCACCGTCTCGACATAGGGGTTCAACAAGCGCACAGCCGCCAGGCTGCACGCGGCGCAAGGTGCGCCCATGATGCGGCGGCGCAATCAAACTGTCACCGCCAGCCGCCGGGTTTGCCGGTGAACTGTTAACCAGTCGAACCCAGGCGACACTCTCGCAGGCCGGATAACTCCCCAGCTATTCGCCCAGCATGGGCGTAGACTCGTAACACCAGCCTCGCTCAGCGCGAGGAGATGGCCCGCTCCAGAATGTTCAACCACGACATTGTCAGAGGTGAAGATCATGAGCAAAGGTATGGATTCGAAGAAACAAGTGAAGAAAAAGCCGCTGAAAACCGCCAGCGAAAAACGCATGGACAAGAAAGACAAGCAAGGGGCGAAAACCCTGCTCGGCAGCCACGCCGCCAACGTCTGAGCCACCGGTCTGAGGCAAGCATCGCGCTTGCGCTCAGACATTCAATCAGCCGCATGACAACTACCCGCTATGCACTACCGCCTACTCCCCGCCCCGCTCAAACCACTTGCCGACAAGTTCTACCGCAGCCAACGCTCAGCCATGCGCGCCACTGCCGGTGCCCAACTATGGGTGGCAGAAGATCAGGAAATCGTCGCCGCGCTATGCCTGCACACCGTCGCCCACGGCCATTGGCTGACCAGCCTGCTGGTCGACAGCACGCGGCGTGGGCAAGGCGTAGCACGCCAGTTGATCGAAACCGCGCTGGCTGATTGCGCCACGCCGGTCTGGCTGTTCTGCCACCCGCAGCTAAGCGACTTCTATCTGCGCCTGGGCTTTGCAGCTTGCGCTGACCTGCCTCAGCCGCTGGCTGAGCGCCTGAGCCGCTATCAGCGCAGCAAAAGCCTGCTGGCATTTTCCCGTACATCTTGCGCAGGCCTTACGGCACAAGGGCTGGAACCGTAGTACCGGGTCATACGAACACCATTCGGCAGATAGCACCCCATACTGGCACTTTGCTCAATTTTACTATTGCCATCGCCAGGGCAAGCTCTGCATGCTTAGCTCATAACAACGACAACAATGGCCTTTACCTATGCGGATATCGCGGTTGCTCAGGCGTCTGCGTAACGACTTCCAGTTGTCCATCATTACCTTGATGGGCCTGTTTGGCGTGATTGGCATTACCCCCTATGCCGTCTACCGGCTAGCCACCGGTAACTACCTGGTGGGCTCCGCCGACACCGTGATTGTCGTCTCCACCGTGCTTGCCGTGCTGTATTCCTGGCGTACGGGCGACACGATTAAACCCGGCATTTACCTGGCCTCCATCTTCTCAGCCGGCGCAACCCTGATCGCCATCAACCTGGGGGTCAACGGCCTGTTCTGGATCTACCCGCTGATTCTTTTCAACTTTTTTATGGTGTCGCCCGCCAAGGCCTTACTGGCCACCATTCTGGTGCTCACCACCCTGGTCGGTTACGGCCAACTGAACCCTGGCGCGGTGTTTGAAAGCGACTACCAGATGGTTTCATTCCTGGTCACCAGCATGATGGCCAGCATCCTCAGCTTCGTATTTGCCTACCGCACCAGCAGCCAACGCGACCAACTGCAACAACTGGCCATCCATGACCCGCTGACCGGCGCCCGCAATCGCCGGGCGATGAATGAAGAGCTGAAGATTGCCGCCTCTATTTACCGTCGCCACGGCAACAGCTATGGCGTACTGGTAATGGACCTGGATCATTTCAAACGGATCAACGACAACCACGGCCACCAGGCCGGAGACCAGGTGCTGGTGGATTTTGTCGAACTGATCAAAAGCTCCTCGCGCAAGGAAGACCGGCTGTTCCGCTTCGGCGGCGAGGAGTTCCTCCTGCTGTTGCCCAACACCGAGCGTGCTGGCCTGCTGGCGGCCGCGCAACACCTGCAGCAACAAGTGGCGCAGCACCTGCGTGGACCTGGCGGAGCGGTGACCATGTCGGTCGGCGGGGCCATCCTGCGCCGCGACGAACATTGGGAAAGCATGCTGCAGCGCGCCGATGAACGCCTGTATCGCGCCAAGAATGCCGGGCGTGACTGTATCGTCATTGATGACAGCGTCGACAAAAATAGCACCCAGCCTATTGCCTGACCGCGCGGTTTATCTTTGCTTACAACTTGCGCGGGAAAATTCTCGCGCGTAGCAAGCAAGGCTGTAACAACTCGGCTTTGTCTCTGTCTATTGGGCACACCTCACACAGAGCACCGCTATGAAAAGACGCTCCCTGCTCAAGGGGATGGCCCTGCTGCCAGCCCTGCCCCTATTCGGCCACGCCCCGCTCAGCCTGGCGCAAGCCATTGCCAGCAGCGTGACGCCTCTGGATAAACCCCATGATGACTGGCGCGCACTACTGACGCCCGAAGCCTATGCCGTACTCTTCGACGAAGACACCGAAGCTCCTGGCAGCAGCCCGCTAAATAAGGAAAAACGCGACGGCACCTACCTCTGCGCCGCCTGCTATCTGCCGCTGTTCGCCAGCCAGGACAAATATGAAAGCGGCACCGGCTGGCCCAGCTTTACCCAGCCGATTGCTGGCCATATGGGCACCAAGCGCGACTTCAAGCTGTTTTTCCCACGCACCGAATACCACTGTGCACGCTGCGGCGGGCATCAGGGCCATGTCTTCGATGACGGCCCGAAACCGCGCGGCGAACGCTGGTGCAACAACGGCGTAGCCTTGCGTTTTATTCCCGAAGGCGAAGCCCTACCTGAGCTGCGGAGCTGAACATGACTGCTATCACCTCTACCTGGCGCCGCCGTCTACTGGCCAGCAGCATGCTCATTCTGGGCGGTCTGCTGACTGCCTGTGAACCTACCGCCGCCCAGGCACCACAACCACAAGTCAGCGCGACAACAGTGGAAAACCCTGGCGTGGCGATCTTTGCCGGCGGCTGTTTCTGGTGCACCGAGTCGGATTTCGACAAAGTCCCTGGAGTGATTGAAACCACCTCCGGCTACATCGGTGGGCATGTCGACAACCCGACCTACGAGCAGGTCTCGGCCGGCAGCAGCGGGCATATCGAAGCGGTGCGGGTGCGCTTCGATCCGAGCAAGACCAGCTACGCCAAGTTGCTGGAAGCCTTCTGGCCAACCATCGACCCGGTGACCGCCAACGCCCAATTCTGCGACCGCGGCTCGCAATACCGCAGCGCGATCTTCTACAGCAACGCAGAAGAACAGCAACTGGCCGAAGCCTCCAAGAATGCTCTGGAGAAATCCGGGCGTTTACCGGCCCCAGTAGTCACGGAAATCCTCGCTGCCAGCACCTTTTACCCGGCCGAGGACTATCACCAGGACTACTACCAACGTAACCCGCTGCGCTACAACTACTACCGCAACGGCTGCGGCCGCGACCAGCGCCTAGAACAGCTGTGGGGCAAGAAACACTAAACCACGCCCATCAGCTGGCCCTCGTCCCAGCTGATGGCATTGTATTCAGCCGCTGATACCAGGCGGCGACAATCGCCGTATCCGCTATGGTTGAGCTCACACATTGCCCAGTGAGCACGCCATGCCCCCGCTAAAACCACTGTTCAAACTCACCTCGCTGATCGCCCTGAGCGGCTGGCTGATGCTGGTCTGTCTGCCGTTCTGGCCCTATACCGACGAACTGGTGTTGGGCCTCAGCGTGGTACTGCTGGCTATCGTCTATAGCTGGTTGCTGTTTGTCGCGATGCGCCAACGCCCCGAGCCCGGAAGCGGCAGGCCCGGATTCTTCAGCCTGGGCGGGGTGCTCTCACTGCTACGCCAACCCACAGCAGCGCTGGCAGCCTGGATTCATATCCTCGCGTTCGATCTGATGGTCGGGCTGTATATACGCCATGAAGGCGCCATTGCAGGCATCAGCCACTGGGCACTGCTGCCCTGTTATGTGCTAACGCTGATGTTCGGCCCGCTGGGCCTGCTGGCGTTTCTGGCGCTGCGCTGGGGTCTGGTGATGGCGGCCTGAGCTAACGGCTGCGCTCGTAGTATTCAGTGCTTTGCCCCGGATACTGCTGCACCCGGTAACCATTGGGGTATTCAATCGTTTGCTTGATCGTCCCGCGACTTTCTATCGACTGGCTACCGTAGCGCTGCTCATGGCGCTGCAAGCCATCGGGTAGGCGCTGTCCACCGTAGAGGTTATGACTTTCGATGGTCTGCGAGCTGCCGATACTGCCGCTGGCACCGGGGCTGATATAGGTTTTCGGAATGACCCGCAGCGTCTGCGGTGCCTGTTGCTCGGCATACAGCGGAGTCACCAGCAACATCCCCAGCAGACTGACCACATACCTGCACATCGTCATCACAACCTCTGCGCCATCGGCGCGAAACGAACCTGAATGTATGGCAACAGGAACACGCCTGCGGTTTCGAGCATTGATCCAGGCGGCGCTTCCACGAGCGGCTGAATCGCTCAAATAGTGATCAATCATCACTCGACTCTCTGGAAAGCACAAGCAACCCCAGGCGCCCACTTTGTATAGCTGCCGTACTGTTTCGCGATACCCGTCCCGCTTCGTCTGGCCTGCATTCATTACTATCGACGGTTATACATTTGCCTGAGTACTTCCAACCAGATGACTATCCGCATCGCTCTATTGCTCCTTATCAGCCTGCCCGGCCTGGCACTTGCTGATCAATTCAGCTGCCGAGCCGTGGCCATCAGCGAAGGCGACACCTTTAGCTGCCTAACCACTGAGAACAAGCGGCTGCGGGTGCGCCTTGCAGAAATCGACGCGCCGGAAAGAAAGCAGCCCTATGGTGCCGAAGCCAAGCAGGCGTTATCTGATCTAGTGTTGGAAAAGCAGGTTGTGCTGCATGTGCAGGAAGTGGATCGCTACGGCAGAACGCTGGCGCGCGCTTACGTCGGCGGCGTTGATGTGAATTACACCTTAGTCGCACAGGGCGCAGCCTGGGCTTATACCAAACAGCTGAAGGATCACCGGCTCAAGGATGCCGAGACCCTGGCCAGAAATATGGGCAAAGGCCTCTGGCAGCTTCCCGCCGAATCTATAGTCGCACCTTGGGACTGGCGCTACGCCGGCAGAATTGCGGTGCCGCAAAAAACCAAGCCCAGCCGAACGGCGTCATTCTCCCAGTTTGGTGGCGGCTAACCGATTGGTTTGATGGTGCCGGAGATAGGAATCGAACCTACGACCTTCGCGTTACGAGTGCGCTGCTCTACCGACTGAGCTACACCGGCAAGTTGTTGCTTAAGTCGCGCAGCACATCACTAGCAACGCGACTCAAGCCGTCCTCCCAAGCCTAGCAAGCCAACTGCAGAATGCTCGGCGCACAGTTGTGCAATGCAGTGCGCCATAAATGCATCGCGCCGCTACTTACTTGCTCGGCAGTTCGATACGGTCTTCGTGGATCACGATGCGACCCTGCTTGTACAAACCGCCGATGGCTTTCTTGAAATTGCCCTTGCTGACCCGAAACAGCCCGGCAATTTCTTCAGGCGAACTTTTGTCATTCACCTTGAGTACGCCATCGTGTTCGCGCAACTTGGCCAAAATCTGTTCGCCCAGACTGCTGGCGGCTTCCTGACCAACCGCTTGCAGGCTCAGGCTGATTTTGCCGTCGGCGCGCACTTCCTTGATAAAACCTTTTTCCTGCATGCCGCTGCGCACGAACTTGAACAGCTCATTCTTGTGGATCAAGCCCCAGTGCTTGCCATTGATAATGGCCTTGAAGCCCATATCGGTGGACTCGGCCACCAGCAGGTCGACCTCCTCACCCGCCGTGTAGTTGGCCGGCACGTTGTCGAGGTAACGGTCCAGGCGTGCGGTGGCGGTGATGCGTTTGCTGCGTTTATCGAGGAATACATGCACCACGCAGTAATCACCGATCTGCAACGGGCGTTTTTCTTCGGAGTGCGGCAGCAACAAATCTTTCGGCAAACCCCAATTAAGGAACAAGCCCACCCGGTTTATGTCCACAACTTTCAAACTGGCAAATTCGCCTACCTGAACTTTTGGCTTTTCCGTCGTGGCAATCAATTTGTCTTCACTGTCCAAGTAAATAAAGACGTTTAACCAGTCTTCCACTTCACTTGGGGTATCACTCGGAATATAGCGTTTGGGCAATAGAATCTCGCCATCCGCGCCGCCATCCAGATACAGGCCGAAGTCGGTGTGCTTCACGACCTGCAAACTATTCATTCGTCCAATTACCGCCATGATGCCCTACCCTCATTACCAGGCCCGCATTCTAGCCGACTCGTCTGTTAATTTCTCGGCCTACCGGCCATCGCACGGCGCCTGCCTGGTGACCTTACGGGGCAATCCGACCGATGGGGCAGGCCGCGAAATATGACGCCAACACGAATTATCTATTCTTATTAAAACAATCACTTACTGGTATATCCGCTAATTACCCAGACTATTTACAGAATAATTTCACCGCACACCGTTACATCCGAGCTTTATTTATCAAGCAATTGTCAAGCATTTCGAGTATTATGCGCGGCCAAATTAATTTTTGAGATAGGTTAATGGCCGTCATGCGCGTAAAAGCATCCAACAGCAAACCCAAGCCGGCTCCAGCCGTGGAAACCAGCGCCTCGATCGACGCACAAATCGAAGCCTTCCTGAAATCCGGCGGGGAAATTCAGCAAATTGCCAAAGGCGTCAGCGGCCAGGTGTACGGCACCACCAAGCAGATCACCATCGGCAAAAAGTAACGCTTTCTGGCCATGCAGCGCTTTGCTCGCAATGACAAGGCGCTGGCCAGTGCATAACCCCTCCCACGCCCCGTGTCCGCCCTCACCCCAACAGCAGTTGTTTTGCCCTTTTACGCCCCGCCCACTGGCGCTTAGCACAACCTTGTTTCAGAATCATGTCAGCCCGCATCTTGCGGCTGTTTCGGCATTGCCACTGCTGAACGATGGCAATCGCCCCAGGAGTACCCGTGCGCGTTACCTGCAATTGGCTGCGACAGCCTTCCAGCACCCTGCTTACCCTCGGTTTGTTATTACTCGCCCTGCCGTTACTCAGCCGCTACACGCAGGGCTGGTCGCATGCCTATGGCTATCTGTCTGACCTGGCAATCGGCAGTTTGCTGGTGGTGCTCCTTTACCAACGCTCCTGGCTGCTGAGCATCCCCCTGCTGCTGGCCTGGTGCATCTTTACCCTGAGCACCGCCGAGCTCGTCAATGCGGTGGGACGCATGCCGGAACCGGCCGACCTGCAATACCTGGGCGACGCACAGTTCCTCAGCCATTCGACTCAGGGCAGCGGCTTGAGCCAGCCGCTACTGGCCATGGCCATGGCCGGACTGGTGGCACTCTATCTGGGCCTGCGCAGCTTACAAACACCACGCCGCGCGGCAACGCTATCGCGCACCTGGCTGCTGTTACCGCTATCACTCTTTGCCGTACACACCGTCGGCCAGCAACTCAAACCCAGCGAAGCGGACCAATGGCTGCAGTTCAACCTGCCGCACAAGCTGCTGGCGGAAAGCACCAACAGCGCCCAGCAACACCTAGCCGACTGGCTGGCGGGGGATGAACCGAGCAGCCCACCGAATATCAGCGGCCTGAACCAACTCGACCTGAACGGCACGCCGCTGCTCAAGCAGGCTGGCAGCGCCCGCAACGTACTGATCATTACCCTCGAAGGCGTAACCGGCGCCTACCTGCAAGCCAGTCGCCAGGCAATCGGCAGCAGCTACGAGCAAGATCCGATGCCACGCCTGAGCCAGTGGGCAGAGCGCGGCATGCTCACCACCGATTACGTGCTGCATGGCCATCAGACCATCCGCGGCCTCTACGCGATGCTCTGCGGCGACTACAACAAACTTGACTCGGGCACCCCGAAAGGCGTTGAGCTGCTCAACAACGCGGCGCGCAGCGGTCAGTGCCTGCCCGCACAACTGCGTGAACGCGGCCTCAGCACGCACTTCCTGCAAGGGGCCGGACTGCGCTTTATGGCCAAAGACCAGATCATGCCGCAGATGGGTTTCGACCAGACCCTCGGCCGCGACTGGTTCAAGAACAAGCCCTATATCGAATTTCCCTGGGGTATGGACGACAAGGCCTACTTCGAAGGCGCTCTGGGTTACGTGCAGCAACTGCGCAAAAAGCGCCAACCCTGGATGCTGACCCTGCTGACCGTGGGCACACACCAGCCCTACTCCGCTCCGCAGGCCTACCTGGATCGTCAACCCAACGCCAAACTGGCGGCAATTGCCTACCTGGACGATGCCATCGCCGACTTCCTCAACGCACTGGAAAAACAGGGCGTGATGAAAGACACCCTAGTGATCGTTACCTCGGATGAATCCCACGGATTGGAGAACGTACGCCTGGCTTCGGCCTGGGGCTTCAACTTGCTGCTGGCCCCTGAACAGACGCAACTGCCCGCCCTCAAGCAGGGCGTGTATGGCCATGTCGACCTGACCGCATCGGTGCTCGACTACTTCGCTTTTCCAGTGCCGACCAATATCGCCGGCCGCTCATTGCTGCGTGACTACGCCACGGGCCGCGAGATCATTTCCTACACCAATGGCCTGCTGCGTCAGCATGATGGCAAGGGCACGCTCACCGAATGCGACTTTCAGAATGTCTGTCGGCGCTATGCCAGCCCTGGTTTTATTGCCGACAGCGCACGTTACCTGGGCCGTTTCAGTGGTAAACCGGCGCGCCTGATCAGCCAGCAGGCGGCCTTGCTTGACCAATCGCTGAGCATCGGCGGCCAGGCCGAGCAACGCTACCAGTTTGCCAACCAGCGGCCGGTCAAACTCAAACCCAGCGTCAGTGATGACTGGGCCGACAACCTGGTGGGCGCGCAGTACCTGACCCTGGGCAAGGACACGCAGACCACCGTAACCCTGAAAATCCGTGCCCTGCGCATGGATAAAAAGGGCGCCACGCTGCAATTGAAAACCAAGGAGTACGACCGCAACGTCGACTTGGCGATCCCGCAGCTGCCGCTGCTGACCCGCGACCAACCAGTCGAAGTCAGCTTTACCTTCGACAACCCACAAGCGCGCAAGGCGTTCTCCTTCCACCTACTGGGTCAGGGTCAGGGCGCTATTGAGATTGTCGACTTCAGCGTCAGCAGTAAGCCACTGGCGACCGAAGAGGAATTGTTGGCCGCTCAGGAAATTCTCGACAAGGCTGCACCCACGCCATAAGCAGTTGAGGCACGGACGGTCGCCAGTCGCCTTTCAGTACACTGCGTAACGGCGCTCGATGCTTGTGTACTCGCCACTTTCGCGAATGGCTGCCAAGCCCTGATTGAAGCGCTCGCAATGAGCCTGCAGACGGCAACCCAGTTTGTAGTCAGTGGCCGCAAAAATCGGATACAGGGCCAGTGGCTGGGTCACATCAACCTGGGTGTACACCTCGCGATTGAAGTAGCGCAGGATGCGCATATCCGTCACTACCACATCCACCCGGCCGCTGTAGAGCATGCGATTGCGGGCAATCTGGAAGGCTTCCTCGCGGTAGCGCGGGTTGTTTTCAGCCATGGACTCAAACTCACTACCGAGCAGAAAGCGTGCACGCTGGAAGGCATTTACCGAGTAGCCAACCAGGTCACTGATGCGCTGGATATCCAGATTTCGCGAGCGCAAAGCCACTGCGACATTTTGGTAGCGGATATAAACGTCTGAATAATAAATCGAACCACCACTGCGCTCATTGGTGGTCGCAATAACATCAAGCTGGCCCTTGCTCAGCATCAGGTTTAGCCGTTCCATCGGCGCGTAATGCGCCACCGGCTCCAGCCCGCCGCGTTGCGCGGCAGTCATCACAATGTCGTACTCCAGCCCACGCGCTTCATTCTCAAAGACATATGGCGGTTTGTGCGTGCCAAAGCCTACGCGCAAGGCTTGCGCCGACACGTTAAGGCTGCATGACAACAAACAACAGACCCACAACCACTTCATAGCGATACCCGAGTTGAACCAGCGCCCAGCATAGCCGGCTATAGCATGGCTATGCATTGCTCTATCGCGGAGTTCGATTAATCGTAATTCGCTCTCAGGTGCCGCAGGCTACTCCGGCAAACCAGTTGCCGCGCAGTGGGAAGCCTTTATGCGCAGAACTGAATGCCAACTGCGCAGCTCGGAGACGCATCAAAGCACTAGAGCCTAGACCACGCACCAGCCACCTTCAGCGCAAGGTTGAAAGCCTGATCGCACAGCCGCGATCTAACCGCTGAGCAGGCATTACCAACAGTCGTTAAACGAGGTTGGCTCTAGCCGCCGTATCGGCAAAAACCTCCGGCGACAAAGCAGCCTGGCCCTGGTCGTCAAGCAACTCACGGGAATGCTCTCCCCCAGGAATGCTACTGTCGATCATGCTGAGCAGTTGCAGGCCTCGTGGCGTCAGTACGAAATTCTCGCCGTTACCGCCCTCATCTTCGGGCCGCGGTTCGATAAAGCCAGCGCCGAGCAACAGCGATTCATACTCCGCCGCCTGTGCTTTCAACGCATCCAAATTGTTGGTGAGCTCACCTGCACGCTCAAGTTCTTGGGCGAGCTCCTCGGCATAAGCTCGGGGCGCGAAATTTTCGCCAGCGGAACTTTGCACTTCCTGCAGCAAGCGCTCGATAAGATCCCAGTTATAAGACATATCGTTCTCTCCCATTCGCGTTGCGCTCAACCCAATGGCAAGCACGAGGGCTTCATTACACGCCGCCCTCTCAATTTCGGACCCACCCAGGTCCGCTTAGGTTCGACGCGAAGCTGAATCACCCACGGCAGCACAGCCTGAATCAGGTCCCCATCCATAGCACTCATCCGCTCTGACGGAAGGCCACCACATGGCAATAGAAAGCTGCGCCAGCGCGCGTCAGGGCCAGCTGTAGCCCCCGCACTCGCATGAATAGCCTGAGCGTTCACCGGACAGCCGTACTCAACCGAACAGGCCGAGCTTTTGCCCGCGAGGACATTGCCATGAAGATCACTATGCCCAGTAAAACCGTAATGAGCCTTTGCGCTACCTTCGCTCTATTAGCCCAGAGCACGGCCTACGCCTCCTGTAGTTCCGAGTAGGCGATAGCTAACGCAGCCAAAGTCGCAGAGATCACCAAAAAAGATCCTGCTCGAGCGGAACAGCTGCGCGCAGAACTGAAGGAAACCTCACCCGAGACTTCCTCTGACGAGATGGAAAACGCTTGCGAAGGCTACGACCAGCGCATCAAGGAGCTGGAAGAAGCCGGCGGTGAGATGCAAGACAACCCAAACTAGCCGTCACCCGGCGTGCTCAGCAGCTGCCGATCACCCGGATCGATAACGGAGGATTCGTCGCACCTTGGCCACTCCGGTCTAGACTTCAGCCACTTTGCTCAGCCTCAACCGGAGAATTCCCATGCTTAAAGCCGAGTATCAAACCCGCGGGCCCGTTCCTCAGGAAGCAATCGCCGCCGTTGCGCTGCAGCTAGCAGAGCCTGGCGCCGGTCAAGTGCGCATCAAGGTACTGGCTGCGCCGATCAACCCGTCCGATGTGCTTACCCTCACCGGCGAATACGGCATGCTGCCGCCGCTGCCAGCAATTGGTGGCAACGAAGGGGTTGGCCGCGTGGAAGCGCTCGGCGCCGAGGTCAGCAACCTGAAGGTCGGCCAGATGGTGCTGCTGCCGGTTGGCTGCGGCACCTGGGTCAGCCATTTGAATGCGCCGGCGAACAAATTGATCCCGCTGCCGGAAGCTGATCCGCAGCAACTGGCGATGCTCACGGTAAACCCGCCGACCGCATCCCTGATGCTCAGCCAATTCGTCGAGCTCAAGCCCGGCGATTGGGTGATCCAAAACGCCGCCAACTCCGGCGTCGGCAGCTACCTGATCCAGCTGGCCAAGCTGCGCGGCTTCAAGACCATCAACGTGGTACGCCGTGAGTCGGCAGTGGCCGGCGTTGAGGCCGAAGGCGGTGACGTGGTGCTGGTCGACGGCCCGGACCTCGCTAAGCGCGTGCGCGCAGCCACTGGCGGTGCAGACGTGCGTTTGGGTATCGATGCCGTAGGCGGCGAGTCTACCGATCACCTGGCCGCCAGCCTCTGCGAAGGCGGCGTGCTGGTTAACTACGGCATGATGAGCCGCCAGCCGTGCCAGGTATCGCCGGCGTCCTTCGTGTTTCGCGATGTAAGCCTGCGCGGCTTCTGGTTGGCCAAGTGGTTCCAGAACGCCAGCCAGGCCGAGCAAATGAAGGTATTTGGTGAGTTGGTACAGCTGATCGCCAGCGGCAAGCTACACACCCGCGTTGCTGCCACCTATGACGTCAGTGAGATCAAGCAGGCCGTGGCAGCAGCCGCCAGTGGCGAGCGCGATGGCAAGATTTTGATCGTACCGAAGTAAGGATTAAGTGGCAGACGGTGGAGAGCCCGCTGTCTTCAGCCGCCTGCTGGCGTATTGATCAACCAGAGCACCAGCCCCGCCAGGGACAGGTGCAGTAGGACGATCAACCAGAACAGCAGCTGATAGCTCAGCTTGCGGTTCTTGTGGCGAATCAGCCGCTGCGCCAGCAACCCGCCGGGCCAGCCGCCCAATAACTCATACAGATGCAGGCGCGCCTCGGGTGTGCGCTGCTGGCCTTTGATGGCGAACTGTTTGTCGCGGTAGTAGGCGATAAAGCAGATCAGGCTCATCAGCCCGTAAACCAGCGCGAGCACAGACAGCACATCGACCCCGACCAGCAACGGCTGAACCCGTTCGTGCCAAAGCTGCGCGACACCTTGCAGCAAAGGCGGGTAGCTGGCGTAGTCACTGACACTCAAGGCCAGGTTGCTGTGGGCAATGCTGCAGGGCTGATCGGTGTAGAGCACCACACCGTCAGGCTGCATGCATTTGTGTACCGCGCCCTGCGCCTGCACGGCCACAGCCAGCGCGGCGAACAGGCCCAGACGCCACGCCATATGCTTACTCGGCCGCTGGGGTGCGGCGCTTCAGCGGGGCTAGGCCGTCCTGGCTGACCAGCACCGGTGCGTCGGGTTTCGGCCGGTTGATGGTGTTGCGCTTCGGTGCCTTGGCTGCCGGCTTTTTCGTGGCGAGCTTCTTGCCAGTTTTCGGGTCGATCTTTTTCTTCTTCGGGCCAACCGCTTTGCCGGATGCCTTGAGGTTTTTCGGGCCCTGGTAGATGCCCTTGAGGTCCTTGATATTTCGGCGCTCGAAACGCTGCTTGAGGTAGCGTTCGATGCTCGACATCAGCGCCCAGTCGTTGTGGCAGATCAGAGAGATCGCCAGACCTTCGGCGCCAGCACGGCCGGTGCGGCCGATGCGGTGTACGTATTCGTCGCCGGAGCGCGGCATATCGAAGTTGATTACCAAATCCAGGCCGTCAACATCCAGACCACGGGCCGCCACATCGGTGGCCACCAGAATCTTCACCGCGCCCTGCTTGAGGCGGTCGATGGCCAGCTTGCGATCCTTCTGGTCCTTCTCACCGTGTAAGACAAAGGTCTTGAAGTCGTGGGCGACCAACTTGCCATACAGGCGGTCAGCCTGAACCCGGGTATTGGTGAAGATAATTGCCTTGTCGTAGGTCTCGTTTTTAAGCAGCCACTCAACCAGACGCTCTTTGTGATGGTTGTGGTCGGCGGTGATGATCTGCTGACGGGTGCCTTCATTGAGCTGGCTGACGCGGTTGAGTTGCAGGTGCTCAGGCTCTTTCAGCACCTTACCAACCACTTCACGCAGCACTGCGCCACCACTGGTGGCGGAGAACAGCAGGGTCTGGCGGTCGGCATTGCACAGCTCGGACAAACGCTGCACATCCTCGGCAAAGCCCATGTCGAGCATACGGTCAGCTTCATCGAGCACCAGCACTTCGACTTCATCGAGCAGCAGGTTGCCGGCGTTGGCATGTTCGATCAGGCGGCCTGGCGTACCGATGAGTATGTCCACCTTGCGCAGCATGGCGGCTTGCACCTTGAAGTCTTCACCACCGGTGATCAACCCGCCCTTGAGGAAGGTGAACTGAGCGAAGCGCTCAACTTCCTTGAGGGTCTGCTGCGCCAGCTCGCGGGTCGGCAGCAGGATCATCGCGCGTACGCTCATGCGTGGCTGGGAAGCGCCATCGCCAAGCAGACGATTGAGCATTGGCAGCACAAAAGCTGCGGTCTTACCGCTGCCGGTTTGCGCAGTAACCCGCAAGTCTTTTCCTTGCAGCGCCAGCGGAATGGCCGCCATCTGCACCGGGGTGGGCTCGACAAAATTAAGCTCGGCCACGGCTTTGAGCAGGCGTTCATGCAGGGCGAATTGGGAAAACACGGGTATACCTCGACAAAAAATCAGCAATACAGCGGCATAGATTACCGGTTCTGCCGGCTAAAAGCCCGAACGGCCTGGCCAACGGCGCCTGTAGCCTAGTTGCAGCCCTGCAACTGGGCGCTGCAACGGCACAGATCGACGCCTCCCATCAGACCACTACGCAAGCACCGCGTCGCGCCGGTAGAATGCGCGCCGCCGTTCAATCCCGGATGGCATGGGTTCCCTAACCCCATTCAGCAAAAAGGTTCCGTCATGCTGCTTACCTCCCCCCAGCGCCTGCGTAATGCGCTTGTTGCACTGGTGCTGTTCCATATCCTGATCATCATCGCCAGTAACTACCTGGTGCAGCTGCCGATTACCCTGTTCGGCTGGCACACCACCTGGGGCGCGTTCAGCTTCCCGTTTATTTTCCTGGCCACCGACCTGACCGTGCGCCTGCTCGGCAAACGCACGGCGCGCCTAGTAATCGCCCGGGTGATGCTGCCGGCGCTGCTGATCTCCTACATCGTCTCGGTACTTTTCCAGGAAGCCAGCTTTCGCGGCTTCGGCGCATTACTGGAGTTCAACGAGTTCGTTCTGCGCATCTCCATCGCCAGCTTCCTTGCCTACGTGCTGGGGCAGATCCTCGATATTCAGGTGTTTGACCGCCTGCGCCGGTTGTCGCTGTGGTGGGTAGCACCCACCGTATCGACCATCTTCGGTAACCTGCTGGACACCTATGCGTTCTTCTCAGTGGCCTTCTGGAACAGCAGCAACCCGTTTATGTCCGAGCACTGGGTTGAAATCGCCACGGTTGATTACGGGGTCAAACTGGTCGTCAGCCTGCTACTGTTCGTGCCACTTTACGGCATGTTGCTCAATGCCATTCTGCGCATGTTGGCGGGACGCGATGACAGCACAACACCCGCCAAGCCGGGCAATTCTGAGCCACACTGAAGGAAGCGCAGCCAATGGCTGCACTAGCTTTTGACCCAGCCACTCGCGGAGTAACGCCATGTACCGTTCCTTGTTGCTAACCGTCACCAGCCTGGCCCTGGCACTTGCATTGAACAGTGCCAGCGCCGCCCCCAAACACGACAAGCATGACAAGCATGGTGGCGATGGCGATGTACAGATTGACCTGCGCGGCCCGAGCATCGATATCGGCCGCGTGCGTATCGTCCTTGGCGACAACCGCTCGCTGATAGGCCCGACCCAGTCTCTGCCGCCGGGCATCCGCAAGAACCTGGCGCGCGGTAAGCCGCTGCCACCCGGCATCGCCAAGCGTTTCGATAATCGTTTGCTCGGCCAGCTGCCGCACTACGAAGGCTACGAATGGCAGCAAGTTGGCACAGACGTGGTGCTAGTGACCCTGGCTACGGGGCTGATCTACGAGATTCTGCAGAACGTGCTGGACTGAAGCTCGTCAGAAAACTTTTCCCTCTCTGCCTCCGGCGGGTAGGCGGCTCGCAGACCACAATGGCCTGCTCGATAAGCGGGTAGTTAGTCTGGCGCCCTTGCTGATGGGCGTCAGTATTGCGCTGTTCTCCAGCGGTCAGCTCCAACCGGAAGCCTGGCGGATGTCTTCCTATAAGCCTTGTCGCGCCTGCTTGATCAACAGCCGCGCACTGTCCCAGCCGACCAGCAGCACCGCCAGCCATATCGGCAGGTAGGTTAGCCATTGCGCGCTGTTGAACTGCTCACCGAGAAACAGCAGCGCCACTAGAAACAGCAGCACCGGCTCGACGTAACTGAGAATGCCGAACAGCCCCATCGGCAGTAGACGGCTAGCGGCCATCATCGCGGCAAACGCCAGGGAGCTGAGGATCGCCAGCCCCGGCAGCAGCCACCACAGCTGCGGCGCCTGGGTAAACAGCTGCGGCGGGCTCCACTGCAGCACCAGCCAGATCGCCACTGGGGCCATAAACAGCATCTCGAAAGCAAAACCGGACAAGGCGTCCAAGCGCATCCAGCGGCGCAGCATGAAATACGGCGGGTAACCCAGCACCGTAACCATCACCACCCAGGAAAACGCCTGGGTCAGCCACAACTCATGGGCCACGCCAAGCAACGCGCAGAACACTGCCATGCGCTGCAACGGCCGCAGCCGTTCGCCATAGAACACCCGCCCGGCCAGCACCATCGCCAACGGCAGGAGAAAGTAGCCCAGCGACACCTCCAGCATGCGCCCCGCCAGCGGCGCCCAGACAAACAGCGCCCACTGAATACCCATCAGCAGCGCAGCCAATGGCAGGCTGGCCAACAGCAACGGCTCGCGCCGCACACGGCCGCAGGCGGCGAGCAGCATCGGCCATTGCCGCGACAGAGTGATCAGCAGCAACACCGCCGGTATCGACCAGAGCACCCGCTGGGCAAACACCTGCAAACCATCGAGCGGCGCCAGCAGCCGCACATAGCCGGGCACCAGGGCAAATAGCCCCGAGGCAATAATCGACAGCGCCACACCGCGCCCAGACAGCTGCATCACACCACCCTGCTCAATCAGACCTCAGCATCTTGCCTGGCTTGTAGTTAAGACCACAGCCACAAAGCGGCACAGCTAGGCACTTAAACAACCGTACAGCGCAGAAATGCAGGCCATAAAAAAGCCCGCACTGCATCAGCAGAGCGGGCAGAGACGCCCAGGAGCACCGGACGCCAGGAGAGCAGGTTGCAGCGGGAAATCAGATGGCCTGGGCCAGTTGCGCCTTAGCCTGATTCAGGCCCTTTTCCATGAACTCGCCACCCAGGTTGAGACCTTCGGCGTGGATAAAGCTGACATCGTGGATACCGACAAAGGCTAGCGCCTGGCGCAGGTAGGGTTCCTGATGATCCTGAGTACCGCCGGCGTAGATGCCGCCGCGAGCAGTCAAGACAAAGGCGCGCTTGCCGCTGAGTAGGCCTTGCGGGCCAGTTTCGGTGTACTTGAAGGTGACGCCGGCGCGCAGTACGTGGTCGAGCCAGGCTTTCAGAGTGCTGGGGATGGCGAAGTTGTACATCGGCGCAGCTAGCACCAGCACATCGGCGGCCAGCAGCTCGTCAGTCAGCAGGTTGGACAGCGCCAGCGCCGCTTGCTCAGCTTCGCTCTGCTGCGTAGCGGGGGTCATCCAGCCGCCCAGCAGGTTGGCGTCCAGGTGCGGCACTTGATCAACCGCCAGGTCGCGCACCTTGATCTGATCGACCGGGTTGGCAGCCGACCAGTTGGCGATAAATTGTGCAGTCAGCTGACGCGAAACCGAACCTTGCTGACGGGCGCTGCTTTCAATTACCAGGACGTTTGCCATGTTGTTTGCTCCATCGAAGGGTTGTTGAACGTCGATGGACAAAGAATAGGAGCGCACAATCCGATTAAAAAGCGCAAATACCTGCGCCAAACAATCTAATAATTTGATTTATAGCCAGCCCAGGCTTAGTCTCTGGGCTGTTACGGTCCAAGTCCTGACTAGGTGAGTTCGCAGGTCAGTTTGACCCGTAACTTGATGATGCTGCGAGTCGACTTCACCGTCAGGTTGCTGCTTTCACCCGCTGTCAGGCTGACCTTACGGGTACGTGGCGCCTCAGGACCACTGCGAAATACAGCCGTGCACTTGGCGTCGCTGCGCCCGTAGTTGTAAAGCTGTACGGCGGCCATGTTGTGGTCAATTTCTTGGGTGGTGGCCGAGACTTCAGCACCATTGAGCTGTTTCTCCAGCTCGATCTGATAGGCCATAACAGTCAGCGGCAAGTAGGCCAGCAGCGCACAACAGAGCTTTTTCATCAGGGCAGTCTCCGGCAAAAGACGGCCAGTTTAGGTTGATTGAGTGGGTATTTGCACCCTAAGTACGGGAATCGATTATGAAAGCCCCCCGCGTAACCCTCGACCAATGGCGCACCCTGCAAGCGGTTGTCGATCATGGCGGCTTTGCTCAGGCGGCCGAGGTGCTGCACCGCTCGCAATCCTCGGTCAGCTACACCGTGGCACGTATGCAGGAGCAACTGGGTGTGCCACTGCTGCGCATCGACGGACGCAAGGCAGTACTGACCGAAGCCGGTGACGTGCTGCTGCGCCGCTCGCGGCAATTGGTCAAACAGGCCAGCCAGCTGGAAGACCTCGCTCACCATATGGAACAGGGCTGGGAAGCCGAAGTACGCCTGGTGGTCGATGCCGCCTACCCCAACGCCCGCCTGGTGCGCGCGCTGACAGCGTTTATGCCGCAAAGCCGTGGCTGCCGCGTGCGCCTGCGTGAAGAGGTGTTGTCCGGTGTGGAAGAGGTGCTCAAGGACGGCATGGCCGACCTGGCCATCAGCGCGCTGAATATTCCCGGCTTTCTCGGCGCGGAAATGAGCACCGTGGAATTTGTCGCCGTGGCTCACCCTGATCATGCGCTGCACCGGCTACAGCGGGTGGTGACGTTTCAAGACCTGGAAGCACAGATGCAGGTGGTGACTCGCGACTCAGGCCGTCAGCAACCCAAGGACGCTGGTTGGCTCGGCGCCGAACAGCGCTGGACGGTCGGCAGCCTGGCCACCGCCGCCACCTTTGTCAGCAACGGCTTGGGCTTTGCCTGGCTGCCGCGTCATATGATTGAGCGCGAACTCAAGGACGGCCTGCTCAAACCCCTGCCACTGGAACAAGGTGGCAACCGAAATCCACTGTTCCTCCTCTACTCGAACAAGGACAAACCCTTGGGCCCGGCCACGCAGATTCTCGTCGAGCTGATCCAGCGCTTCGATGCCGCCCCTTTGAATGCAGCCTTTGCTGCGCCCCTGCCCCCGGCCTGATAAGGAGTCCAGCAGATGTCCTATTTCAATAACGACGACTGCCAGCTGCACTACGAGGAATACGGTCACGGCGCGCCGGTGCTGCTGGTTCACGGCCTCGGTTCGAGCACCCGCGACTGGGAATACCAGATACCCGAGCTGGCCCGCCATTATCGAGTAATCGCCCTCGATGTGCGCGGCCATGGACGCTCGGACAAACCCCGCGAGCGCTACAGCATCCAAGGCTTTGCCGAGGATGTGGCGGCGCTGATCGAGTACCTGCAACTGCCACAGGTGCATCTGGTGGGTATTTCCATGGGCGGCATGATCGGCTTTCAACTGGGCGTCGATCGCCCCGAACTGCTGAAGAGCCTGTGTATCGTCAACAGCGGCCCGGAAGTAAAGGCGAAAAGCCCGCGCGACTATATCGAGATCGCCAAGCGCTGGAGCCTGTCGCGCCTGCTTAGCCTCGATACCATAGCCAAGGCCCTGGGCAAACTGCTGTTTCCCAAGCCGGAGCAGGAAGAGCTGCGGCAGAAAATCCTCCAGCGCTGGCCGCAGAACGACAAGCGTGCTTACCTGGCCAGCCTGGATGCGATTATCGGCTGGGGTGTGCGGGAACACCTGGCGCGGATCAGCTGTCCGACCCTGGTGGTCACGGCCGATCGCGATTACACCCCGGTGGCGCAGAAGCAAGCATATGTAGATGAGCTGCCCAATGCGCGCCTGCTGGTGATTGAAGATTCGCGCCACGCCACACCGCTGGACCAACCCGAACATTTCAACAGCAGCCTGCTAGCCTTCCTTGCCGAAGTCGAACACGCCGCCCCCACTGCCCAGCAACAATAAGGACTACCCCGCATGTTCAAGACCCTCACCCTCGCAGCCTGCTCCATCCTGTTTGCCGGCAGCCTGCTGGCCGCAGAAAACCCGAAAGTGCTGCTGACCACCAGCCTCGGCGAAATCGAGATCGAACTGGATGCCGACAAGGCGCCGATCAGCACCGCAAACTTCCTTGCATACGTCGACAGCGGCTACTACGCCGGCACCCAGTTCCACCGCGTGATTCCAGGCTTTATGGTGCAAGGCGGCGGTTTTGATGCCGACATGCAGCAGAAAGATACCCAGGCACCGATCAAGAACGAAGCCGACAACGGCCTGCACAACGTGCGCGGCACCCTGGCGATGGCCCGTACCCAGGTACGCGACTCCGCCACCAGCCAGTTCTTTATCAACCACAAAGACAACGCCTTCCTCGACCACGGCTCGCGCGACTTCGGTTACGCGGTGTTCGGCAAGGTGGTCAAGGGCATGGACGTGGTCGACAAGATCGCCCAGGTGCCGACCGCTAACCGTGGCGGCCATCAGAACGTGCCGCGTGAGCCCGTGCTGATCACTGAAGCCAAGCGTCTCTGATAGTCCCCCCTGCGGAGTGGGCCTGCTCACTCCGCGCGTTAAAGCCCGCCTGCTTTTTCTGCGCAACACCCACCCTGGCAAACTGGTTAGAATCGGGCGCTATTCCCTGATCTAGGCAGGATGCCTGACATGCTGTTCCGTCGTTTTGAAAACCTGATCGATGCCTTTAAAGCCAGCCCCGACGTCGAACCGCCGGCCGGCATGCTGGCCTTTTACGCTCACTACCTGAGGCAGGTCTGGCCGCTGATGATCGCCGTGCTGGTGGTCGGCTTCGTCGCCGCCTTGATCGAAGTGGCGCTGTTCAGCTTCCTCGGCCAACTGATCGACATGACGCAGAACACCCCGAGTGGCGAGTTCTTCGAGCAGCATCAGTACACGCTGCTGTGGATGCTACTGGTGGCGCTGGTGATCCGTCCGCTGGTGTTCGGTCTGCACAACCTGCTGACGCACCAGACCATCAACCCCGGCCTGACCAATCTGATCCGCTGGCAGAACCACCGCTATGTGCTCAAACAGAGCCTGAACTTCTTCCAGAACGACTTCGCCGGGCGCATCGCTCAACGCATCATGCAAACTGGCCCCTCGCTGCGCGACTCCGCCATGCAGGTAGTCGACGCGCTCTGGCATGTGCTGGTGTATGCCGCCAGTGCGCTGTACCTGTTCGCAGCGGCCGACCTGCGCCTGATTGTCCCGCTGCTGCTGTGGATTATTGGTTACTGCGCAACACTCTGGTACTTCGTGCCGCGCATCAAGGAACGCTCTGCTGCAGCCTCAGCCGCACGTTCAAAAGTCATGGGTCGAGTGGTCGACGGCTACAGCAACATCACCACCCTCAAACTGTTTGCCCACACCCAGGTTGAGGAGCATTACGCCCGCGATGCCATGCAGGAGCTGCTTGAGAAATTCCGCCTGCAATCACGCATCATCACCACCCTGGACTTCCTGATTACCTGCCTCAACGGCCTTCTAATCGTCGGCACTGGCGCGCTGGCGCTGTGGCTGTGGAGCCAGGAGCTGATCAGCACTGGCGCGATTGCCCTGGCGCTTGGTTTGGTGATCCGCATCAACGGCATGGCTGAATGGATCATGTGGGTGGTCAACGGCATTTTTGAAAACGTCGGCACCGTGCAGGACGGCATGAAAACCATCGTCCAGCCGCGCCAGGTGCTCGACCAGACCGAGGCCAAGCCGCTGCACGTCAGCCAGGGCGCCGTGCAGTTCGACAATATTCACTTTCACTACGGCAAGCGTCACGGGGTAATTGCCGGTCTGAGCCTGACGGTGGCACCCGGCGAGAAGATCGGCCTGGTCGGCCCATCCGGCGCCGGTAAATCCACTCTAGCCAACCTGCTGCTGCGCCTCTACGACCTGGAGAGCGGGCGCATCCTCATTGATGGTCAGAACATCGCCGAGGTGACTCAAGAAAGCCTGCGCGCGCAAATCGGCATGGTTACCCAGGACACCTCGCTGCTACACCGTTCAATCCGCGACAACCTGCTCTACGGCAAACCTGGCGCCAGCGAAGAGCAATTGCTCGACGCCGTACGCAAGGCCCGCGCCGACAGCTTTATCCCGCTACTGGACGACGGCATGGGCGGCCATGGTTTCGACGCGCAGATCGGCGAACGCGGGGTGAAACTCTCCGGCGGCCAGCGGCAACGCATCGCCATCGCCCGCGTACTGCTCAAGGACGCACCGATCCTGGTACTGGACGAAGCTACCTCGGCGCTGGATTCGGAAATCGAAGCAGCCATCCAGGAAAGTCTGGATACCCTGATGCATGGCAAGACCGTTATCGCCATCGCCCACCGCCTGTCGACCATCGCGCGCATGGATCGCCTAGTGGTGATTGATCAGGGGCAGATCGTCGAAACCGGCAGCCACAGTCAGCTGATCGCCCAGGGCGGCCTCTATGCGCGACTCTGGCAGCATCAGACCGGAGGTTTTGTCGGCGTCGATTAAAACCTGTTCACGATCTGCTGCGCGTCGGCCCTGCGGCGTTAAAAACAGGCTCGGAATGCTCATGTACAAAAGTACACTCCGCTTCCTCGCCTGTTTTTGCCTTGCAGGACTCTAGCTAGCGAGATCGTGAATAGGCTTTAAGAACGGACTGGCGAAGCTCAGTTACGTGCATGGGCCATCTGAAACTTCGCCACGCCTTCCAGCTGCGCCAGCTCATCTGCCATATCGCTGATCCGCGCGCTCTTCTGCCCGTCCACCGCAACGGCGACAAAGCGCCATTCCAGCTGGCCCTGATCGAAGCTCACGGTGAACGAGCCGCCGGCAATCACGTAGCCGCGCGTACGGGCAATCTCACGCAAACGCGCCTCATGCGGGCGCACAAAGCCAGGAGCGAAACGCAGCACAATGGCAATCGCCGGGCGCGAAGGCAGTCGCGCTTCCAGCTTGGCGCCCCACATCATCAACCCGGCGGAAATCAGGCTAAGCAGCACCGCCGCGCCATAGAAGCCGACCCCGACCAGCACACCAATCGCCGAAGAGGCCCAGATCGACGCCGCCGTGGTCAGGCCGCTGATGCTCATGCCGTCCTTCATAATCAACCCGGCGCCAAGGAAACCAATGCCAGTGACCACACCCTGAATCACTCGCGTCGGGTCAACACTACCCAGTGAGTGATCACCCAACCAGTGCTGCGGGTATACGCAGAGCACCGTCAGCGCACAGGAGGCCATGCAGACCATGCCATAGGTGCGCATACCCGCCGCCCGGCCATGGTAGGAGCGCTCGTAACCGACCAGCAGGCCGAGCAACAGTGCGCCAAGCATATTCAGAAACAGGGTCAGATTGACCGCCACGCCCGGCAGCAGCCAGAGCTTATCGACCAAGGCAAATACACTCACAGCACACCTCGCGTAGCAGCGGACATGCTCTGAGCGTAGTTGTCGCGCCGCTAAACTGCGCGAGCAGAGCCGCTATTGCCGATACGGCAGCAACTCACAGGCCTGCTCGGCATAGCCGCGCACACCCGGCTGTTCTTCGGCGAGGAAGTTCGCCACGGCGGCGCGCAGGCCGGGGTGGCAGAGGTAGTGCCAGGAGTGAGTAATGACCGGTTCGAAGCCGCGAATCAGCTTGTGCTCGCCCTGGGCGCCAGCATCGAAGCGTTGCAGGCCATTAGCGATGGCGTAATCCATGCCCTGGTAGAAACAGGTTTCGAAGTGCAGCCGGTCGAACTCTGCCAGGCAACCCCAGTAGCGCCCGTACAGGCTGTCGCCGCCGACCAGGCTAAAGGCCATGGCCACTGGTCTACCGGCCTGATGGGCGAGCACCACACGGATCATCTCGGGCATGCGCTCGGCCAGCAGGCTGAAGAATGCGCGCGTCAGATAGGGCGACTGGCCACGCACGCGGTAGGTATTGGCGTAACACAGGTAGACGAAATCCCACTCCAGCTCGCTGAGCTGATGGCCCTCACGCCAGTCAAATTCGATGCCCTGCCCCGCCACTTGCTCACGCTCTTTGCGCATCTGCTTGCGCTTGCGCGAGCTGAGCGCATCGAGAAAGTCCTGAAAGTCCCGATAGCTGCGGTTGCGCCAGTGGAACTGACAGCCCAGACGCTGCAGCCAGCCATCGCGCCCCTGCAGCAAGGCATTCTCGGCCTCGGTGGTGAAGTTGACATGCAGGCTCGACAGGCCCTGCTGTTCCAGGCTGCCACTCAGGCCATCGAGCAGGTGCCCGGCCGCCTCCGGTGCGCCCAGCACCCGTTGGCCAGTTACCGGGGAAAAGGGAATTGCGCCGAGCAGCTTGGGGTAATAGTCGATGCCGGCGCGGTGACAAGCATCTGCCCAGCCGTGATCGAACACATACTCACCATAGGAATGGCTTTTCACGTAGCCCGGCATCGCAGCCAGCAGTTGGCTGTGTTCGCCCAATAAAACTGCATGCGCCGGCTGCCAACCACTGCGCTCACCGAGGCTGCCACTGTCCTCCAGGGCCGAGAGAAAAGCGTGACGCAAGAACGGCTGCGCATCAGTCAGCAATCCGTCCCACTGACTAGCAGCAATCTCATGGATCGAATTCAGGCGGGTCAGCAGCATCAGCAGTAGCTCGGCGAGTCGGGCAAGGCTGCACTATAGCGCCAAGCCCCAGCGCCAGACACCTGCTGAAGCTGACAGACAGCCCTAGCGCGTGGCCTTGTAGGCGATCATATACGGCAACTTCTTGCTGGCCATCTTGCCCATTTCCTTGCGATCGACTGAGGTGTAACCACCCAGCTCACGGGCCGTGAAACCGCTGTCACCCACGGGGCTATCAGCATCCAGGGCGACCATCAACTTGGCCGCTGCGCCAATCGCGTCTCGGTACTCGGACTTGTCGCGCAGGTCGTACTCGCTCAGCGTGAGCTGGCCGCGCAACCAATTACCCCAGTAGAACTCAAGAAACTCCGGAACCACGTCGCCCGAACGTGGTTTGTCATAGGCCACCTCACGGGTGAAGTACACCAGCGCGCGGTAAGGGTCATCAGCCAGGCTGCTCAGTCCAAGCTGCGCCGGAATCTGCTCAGGGCTGATCGCCTGGCCCTGAGCATCCTTGAGCCAGACCTTGCGGGCGGTCTGCATGCGCGACCAGAAGCTGGCCAAATCCGCGCTGTCGCTGAAGTTGTCGGTGACTTTGACCCACATCTGCAGCTGCGGCCCAGCACCTGGCTGCTCCCACAGTGTGGTGAAGGTGTGGTGGCCATCGGTCAAGTACAGTTGCCCCTCAGGGCCGACCACTACGGTTTTCATCTCACTGCTGTTTGCAGCCACAGCGCCCTGGCAGCTAAAGCTCTCCGGCTGATGCAGATTGGCGCCCTTCGGCACCTTGCGGCT
Organism: Gammaproteobacteria bacterium; assembly: GCA_018827205.1. Lineage (GTDB taxonomy): Bacteria > Pseudomonadota > Gammaproteobacteria > Pseudomonadales > Pseudomonadaceae > Aquipseudomonas. The sequence goes on from JAHJXZ010000267.1 coordinate 54,984, forward strand.
TTCGCCCTGACCATTGGCCTCGCAGTACTCATCGAAGAGTTGATTCGGCTCTTTGCTAAAACGACCGAGCTTGTAATAAATCTGGTCATACCCGACCACTGCCTGAGTCGGGTGCAACTGCTCAAGGCGCACCTGCAACAACTCGCCAGGCTTGGCCGCACGGTAATCCTCGGCCACCGCCGCAGCGCTCAAACCCGCCATCAGTAACAACACAGCACAAACGCGCATCGGTCCTTCTCCACATAAAAATTGCGAAAAAAAGCCCCGCACTAGGCGGGGCTTAAAGATAGGAGCAGCAGTTAAGCGGGTGTTACTTAGAACACGTACTGCAGGCGGCCGATAATGGCTTTGCCATCATCAACATTCTTGTTGTCGCCGCCAGCAACAGCAGTGGTGTTGACGTTGTCGACTTCGTAGTCAACGTAGTTCAGGCTCATACGGACAGCAGGAGTGGCGAAGTAGTTAACACCAACAACCACGGCGCTTGCTTCGAACTCATCGCTGGCATCCGCAGCCACGATACCGGCCAGACCCAGGTTGCCTGGAATGGCGTTTGCGTCGGAGTCAACTGTAGTGCTTTCGTAGCGAGCGAAGACTTCCCAGGTGCCTTTCATATCGGTCGGTTTGTCCCACTTGCCGTCGCCACCCTTGTAACCACGGGCTGCGCCGAACATGTAAGAAACCTGCGCGGTGTAACCACTCATGTCCACATCAGAATCAAGCCCAGCATCCGTCTCACCGGAAATGCTGCGCTGGAAGTATTCGGCTTGGCCGCGCAGGCCGCCGAACTGAGCACCCGACTCCAGTACCCATTCGCTGTCTTTGTCTGACACATCCACATCGGCGAAAGTCAGGCGGAAATCGTTGTCGCTGCGAATACCCATGCGGGTACGGGCGCGAGCACGGTCATCGTCCGAGCTGCTGTTGTGGTAGTTGGCTGCCAGGTGGATAACATCAGTACCGTTCAAGTACGGAGCCCAGTGAGCACGCAGGGTGTAACCGAATAGTTCGTCGTTGCCATCGGACTCGTAGTTGTTGTTGTTATCGCCCTCATCGTAAGTGGCAACCTGGGCCATCAGGCCGTAGTTGTCACCAGAGTGCTTAACGTTCAAACCAAACTGAGCGTCTTCATCACCGTGGAGGAAGTCGTACATAAATGGACGCTCGATGGCAGTGATCCACGACGAGCTGGTGGTACCTTCCAGGCCATAGTCAACACCGAAACGGCCGACAGTGAAGGTGGCCAGGTCCAGACCGGTGTAAGTGATATAAGCGCGATCAACGGCAGTCTCTCTACCATCGGCCGAACCGTCATAGCTCAAACGAATACCCCAACCCCAGTCCTTATAGGCAACACCTTCCAAACCAATCTCACCGCGGCGGATATAGGTGTTAAAGGTGTCATCGAACGGATTGTTCTGATCGGCTGCCTGCAAGCCGTCAAAATTGGTGGCATCCCACTGCAGCTTGCCGCCCAGCTTGAAGCTGAATTCTTTGTCGGTAGTGGCGACTTCCAGGCCACCCTTGGTCTTGATCACGAGATCGGCGCCGTCAGTGCTGACAGTACCGGCGAAAGCCTGGGCGGAAACGGCCAGGGCCAGAGCGCTGGTTGCGAAGCCGGCCATTAC